>CAZFJR010000119.1:0-8965 GCA_964519235.1 uncultured Salinivenus sp.
CCGTGGGGCTGTTGCGCCGGCCCTTCCGGTCGCCCACGCCTTTTGAGACCTGGCGGTGATCCACCCCGGCCGCCCCAACCACGTGACAGGTGTTGCAGGACACGTTGCCGGAGCGGGAGAGCTTGGGCTCAAAGTAGAGCTTGTGCCCGAGGTCTACCCGTGCCTCCGTCACCGGCCCGTCGCCCAGCTCCGGCACCTCGTCCGGCAGGGGCTTGAACAAGGTGGAAATGCGCGTCGACGGCCCGTCGGCCTCAGACTCCCCCTCCCCGGACGTCTGGCAGGCGGTCAGCCAAAAGCCGCCGACCAGCGCCAGCAGGGGCAGGGCCACCAGCGCGCCGAGGCGCAAACGGGCCGCAGAGAACAGCGAACGTGGAGCGCCAGGAAGCTTCATCGGAATCGCCAGCATTGAGAGTGAAAGCCGTCACATCCCCGCCAAATGTCCCGCCGATCCGCTGCTGTGTGCAGTCCCCCGGCGTGTGTTTTTGGCAATTGTAACGTAGTCGTCAGATCGGAAAAGGCAAAGCGGCCCCGGCGCGGACCGAAGGGATTTGGGCCTATTTCACACCTCTTTGTCTTCTTTTCGGAAATGGGGGGGACGGAATCGCTGTGGCGGCCTCCCACGCGAAGAACGCCCCGAAGCGGCCCGGGCGTGCCCACCTCTCTCGGCGCGGGCGGGAACAGACCCCTCGACCTCGATTTTTCCGGACGCGACGCGCGGTCGGTGCCGCGTGCCCCTGCCCGCTCTTCTATCCCGTGCCTTGTGCCCGTTGTGCCTTTGTCTTCCCTCCCTCCGCTCGACCTCCAGGCCCTCCGCCCCCTCGTTCAGGCGCACCTTCAGTGGGAGGCGTGGGCGCGGTGCATTGCGCAACACGGCATCACGATTGAGCGTCCCCGGGCCACGGCGCACCCGGCCCATCCGTCCGTCCTCTATCCGCTCGACTACGGCTTCGTCAACGACACCCTCGGGACCGACGGCGACGCGCTCGATGTGTTTGTGGGGAGCGGAACGACCGGCCTCGTGGGCGCCCTCTTGACGACCGACTACCGGAAGGGCGACCGCGAGGCGAAGCTGCTCTACGACTGCACACCTGCGGAGGTATACACGGCGCACGGCTTTATCAACTACGACCAGACATTGCTGGAGGGCGTGCTGGTGATGCGGCAGTCCATGCCGGCGCTGTGGAACGAGATCGGTTGAATCGTCCCCCGGCACAACGACCATGGGCGGGACGCATTCCCCCTTCACCCGAGGGATCGTGACCGTGGCCCCGATCTGCGCGGCAAGTGCTCGACACTGGAACGGCCCGACACCGACACAGACCGTGCCGGCGCGGGAGGCCTGTGAGTAGACGTAGGCAAAGCCGCAGCAGAGGACGCCGCTTCGGCGCCTCAGACGGACCGGCGTTCCGGGGGACTGGTTGTGGGAGCCCGCGTCCGGTTTTTCCTGCCTGAAGTCGGGATTTTTCTAACTTCCGTGTCAGAACCCCGACGGGTCGAGATCGACAGCCGTTGCACGCCTTCCGCTGCTCGCCCAGACTGCTCCACCCGAGCAATTCTCGGGGCAGACCCTCTAAAGGGAAACGCCCCCCAGAACGCCAACAGCTAAAACGCCAGCAGCTCCTTCACGTGGGGCCGCAGCCGCGCCTCGGCCGAGAAGATCTCCTCCTCCAGCGGCTTGGCGTTGGGCACCGGCAGGTCCTCGGCCGCAACCCGCGTGATCGGCGCATCAAGAAGCTCGAAGGCGGTTTCCCCGAGCTCCGCCGCCACCTCCGCCCCAAAGCCCGCGGTGCGCGTCGCCTCGTGCAGCACAAGGAGACGGTTCGTGGCCTGGAGCGACTCGCGCACGGTCTCGCGGTCCCACGGCACCAGGGTGCGCAGGTCCACCACCTCCAGCTCGGCGCCGTTTTCCGCAGACTGGTGCTCTGCCTCGGCCAGCGCCCAATGCACCCCCACGCCGTAAGTCACAATGGTCGCGTCGGTGCCCTCTCGCGCAATGCGCGCCTCGCCGAACGGCAGGCGGTACGAGTCCGTGGGCACCGCGCCGCGAACGGAGCGGTAGAGCTTCTTGTGCTCGAAGAACAGAACTGGATTCGGGTCGGCGAGGGCAGTGCGGAGAAGCCCCTTTGCGTCGCGGGGCGTGGCAGGAACGACCACCTTGAGGCCAGGCGTGTGGGCGAACCAGGCCTCTCGCGATTGCGAGTGGAACGGCCCGGCGCCAATGCCGCCCCCAAACGGCATCCGGATTGTCACGTTGACGGGCTGCCCCCAGCGGTAGTGCGTGGTCGCCAGGTTGTTGACGGTCTGGTTGAAGCCGCACGAGACAAAATCGGCGTACTGCATCTCCACGACCGCCGGCAGGTCTTCGAGGGCAAGCCCCATCCCGGCCCCAATGGCTCCGTCTTCGATGATGGGCGTGTTGCGGACGCGCTCTTTGCCGAATTCCTCCACAAAGCCGTCCGTGACCTTAAACGCCCCGCCGTACTCGGCGATGTCCTGCCCCATCAGGATCAGGTTTTCGGTTTCTTGCATCGCGGCCCAGAGGCCGTCCTGGATGGCATCGATGAAGCGCGTCTCTTCCGTCTCAGCGTTGGGCGACGGACGGACCGGCTCGGGGGGCGGGGCGAAGACGGCGTCGCGTTCCGCCTCGGGCGTGCTCGTCACCGCGGACTGTTCGAGGGCCCACTCTACCCGGTCGTCCACCTCGGCCTCAAGTTCGCCACGAATCGCGTTCATCTCGTCGTCGTGGAGCAGCCCTTCGTCTCGAACGGTTGCGGTGAAGCGGCCGACCGGGTCTTTCTGCGCCCACTGCTCGATCAGTTCGTCCGGGACGTAGGTCGTCCCGCTTGCTTCTTCGTGCCCCCGCACGCGGAAGGTTTTCATTTCCAGCAGGATGGGCCCCTCCGTCCGGGCATGAGTGCGGGCGTTCCGCACCGCGTCCATCACCGCGAACAGGTCGTTGCCGTCCACCACGCGGCCC
Source organism: uncultured Salinivenus sp. (assembly GCA_964519235.1). Classification (GTDB taxonomy): domain Bacteria; phylum Bacteroidota; class Rhodothermia; order Rhodothermales; family Salinibacteraceae; genus Salinibacter. The sequence goes on from CAZFJR010000119.1 coordinate 2,978, forward strand.
GGCATGTCGTACCCGGCGGCCGCGTCGGCGATGTCGTCGGGGGCCACCGCCTCGTTGGTCGGCGTCGACAGGCCGTAGCCGTTGTTCTCCACCAGAAACACCACCGGCAGGTCCCACACGGAGGCCAGGTTGAGCGCCTCGTGGAAGTCGCCCTCCCGCGAGCCGCCGTCGCCGCAGAACGCACACGCGACGCGATCCTCGTTGCGGTACCGAATCGCCTGGCCCAGCCCACACGCCACCGGCAGCATGGCCGCCATGTGCGAGATCATGCCCACGAGGTTGTTCTCGGGCAGGCCAAAGTGGAAGGTGCGGTCGCGACCATTCGTAAAGCCCCCCTCTTTCCCCATCAGCTGGCAGAAGAGGCGCTCGCGATCTACCCCGCGGGTTGTCCAGACGCCCAGGTTGCGGTGCATGGGCAAAATGTAGTCGCGCTCCTCCAGTGCCCAGGGGGTGCCCACGGCGATGGCTTCTTGCCCGTAACCGCTGAACCATTTCGCAATGCGTCCCTGCCGGATGAGGGTAAGCATCTTCTCCTCAATGACCCGCGGCTCCACGAGCGCTTCGTAGAGCGCGCGGATGTCGATGTCTGCGGGGGCCTGGGCGGGGGAGTCGGTAGGCATGCGGGGACAGGGCGGTGTGGAAAGGAACGACGCGTCTCCTACAAAGAGCGCGACGGCACGATCGGTGTCAAGTCGCACGGATGGCGGCTCGGAGGCTTCAGGTGCGCGGACAATCGGGGTGCGCGGACAATCGGGGTGCGCGGACAACTCCAATGGCCAAAGAGGCTAATGGCCAAAGAGGAATGTGCCTCCACACGTCTCCCCTCCGCACCTCCACACGCCTTTCTCGGTGCCTCCCTCGCACGTTATTCCAGCCGGAAGGTAAAGGTAATGGTGCCGGTCTGATTCTGCTGCGGGGCGGCAGGGGGGAGCGCGTTGAAGCGCCACTGCTGCAGCGCGTCCATGACGGCGGCCTCCAGTTGGGGATTGCCCTTCCGCAACGGAATGCGACGGACGATCCGGCCCTCGGGGTTGACGGTGATTTGCACTCGGATGCGGGCGTTCACTTTTTCGGCGTACCGCGGGAGCGGGGCGCGCTGGGGATCCCGATCGAGGCCCTCAATGTTGTAGGGCGCTGCGGCCTCTTCCTGCGCGCCGGTGCCGGGATCGCCCGACTCGTCGCCGGGGTCCTCGCTCGGCTCCTGCTGGTCGGACTGCTGCTCCGTCTCCGGCTGAGCCTCGGCCTCCGGAACCGTCGTTTCCTCTTCGGGTGGCGGGACGGTCTCGTCGCTTTGCTCCTCCTCCGGCAGGTTCACCGGCTCCGACTCGGGGTCCTCGGACTGTTCTTCCGACTCGGTCTCGGGTTCGGGGGCCTCTTCTTGGGGCTCCGGCGTGGTCGTCTCCTCCACCTGCTCGGTGGCCTCCACCGGCTGGCCCGGCGAAAACTCACCAAACTCGACCTCGACGTACCCGAGCTGAGCGGGGCGGGGCTCCGCGGCGGTCAGGAAGGCAAACAGGACCGCAAGGCCCACGTGAAGAAAAAGACTGCTTCCAAGCCCGATCCAGTCGCTGCGCGGCATGACACTGGGGGATGTGGTACGAAGACCGATCTGCACTAGCGCGGAATTGGACGGCTCGTCCCCGACGAAGGTTCGGCATGAGCGTTTGCCCCCACCCGACCCTCGTACGCCCGCTGACTACGACGACTCGGATTGTGTCCCGACTACTGTCGCATGCACGCCGGGGAAATTCAGAACGGGTCCGATCTTTGAGCCAGCGAGGCTGATCGGTCCCGATCGGAACGGAATTCCGACAGTCGTATTTCGCAGAATCATTGCGGGTTGCCTGGTGTCATCGATACGACTACAGTCGGGGCGACGGCCGATGTGCCAGCCCCCACTCTCTCTACGCTTCCCTCCTGTGCCCTCGGCCCGCACTTTCAAATCACTCCGCCCGCTTCAGGCCCGGCTGTTCGAGGCGGAGCTGGGCCGAGATGCGGTACGAGTAGCCCAGGTCCTCCGCCACAAGCCCCGCAAAGTCGCCGAAGCTAACGTCGACCGACACCTGTTCCAGATCCAGCCCAGCCCCCACCGAGGGCGTCAGGTCCACCCCGATGGGCTCCCCGACCTGGAGGCGCCGCAGGCCGCCGCGCAGCTCCACCACGCCCGCGTAGCGAAACGCCATCCCGAGGCGCGGATGAAACGACACGTCGCCAATATTGGGCGCGAAGGCGCGCTGCCCGTCCACCGCCACGTCCACATCAAGCCCCGCCGTGAGCGTGTGCCCGTCGCCCACCGGCCATGCAGCCCCGGATCCGAGCCGCGCCACCGGCAGCACGAGCGCCGTGCCGCCCTGCGGAATGCGCTGGTCGAACACGGCCTCGTAGCGGGCCGCGTTGCCCTCAATCAGCGAGCCGTCCTCGTTCAGGCAGGCCGCAAACGGCTCGTCGTCGATCGGGTTTGTGCAGTTCACCTCGAAGGCCGAGGGGTTCACGCTCCAGCTCTGCAGCATGGTCGTGAGGTCGCGCACCACGAGCCCGAAGCGGTACGGCCCCGTGCGGTAGCGGGCCGCCACGTCCATGCTGTAGCCCCAGGCGTCGGCAAAGTCGCCAATGGAGCGGTGGATGCCCTTGAAGTTGACGCCGACGGAGAGCCGGTCGCTCACCTGTCGGCTGTAGCTCACGAACAGGGCCCAGTCGGCCGCCGAGAAGCGCGTGATGCGACTCTCATAATTGGGCAGCGGCTGACCGCGGTCTGGGTTCCACGCCTCGAGGGTGTTCACGATGTCGTTCACGCCGCTGCGGAAGGCCGAGACGCCGACGGTGGACTGTGCCGTGACCGGGAAGGCGACGGCCCCATAGTCGAACGACACGGCCCCCGCAAAGCGCTCGACGTGCATGTAGCTGAGTTCCGGGTACGAGAGCGCGTGGAGCCCGGCCGGATTCCAGTAGCCCGCGCTCACCTCATTGGCCAGCCCCACGTACGCCCCACCCATCCCGAGCGCCCGGGCGTCGACGCCGCCCGCCAGGAAGTCGGCGCCGTACTTGGCGATGCGCTGGCCGTGGGCCGGAGCCGCGCAGAGCGCCAGCACGAGCAAAGAACAGAATATCGACCGGCCGAGCCCCCGAGTCATAGCGAATGCAGGCAGTGAGAAGACAGACAAAACAAAGTCTACAATCGGGTCCGCCCCCATTCCGCCCAGCCCCGGACAGACGACCGCCCCTCCCCTGCACGCGGCGCGATGCTCTCCGTTGCACAACAAAGACGCGTCGTTGCCTCTGGAGGGCCCGCCCTGTCACGACGCGACGCGACGCAGCCGAGCCGCAAAGGCGCCGTCCGTGCGGTGTTCGTGCGGCAGCGTGGTGAGAAAGCCCGCGTCCGACACCATTTCGTCGGGCACGTGTCCCTCGGCCGATTCGAGCGTAAACTCGACGTGGCGTGCGAGGAAGGCATCGATGCGGTGCTCGTTCTCTTCCGGCTCGGTGGTGCAGGTGCTGTAGAGCAGCAGGCCGCCGGGGCGCACGAGGCGAGCCGCCGCATCGAGCAGTTCGTCCTGCAGCGCCGCCATCTCCTCCAGGTCCTCCGGCGAGCGGCGCCACCGCAGGTCGGCCCGCTTGGCCAGCACGCCAAGGCCCGTGCACGGCACATCCACCAATACACGATCGGCCTGCGGGGGATCCGGCGACGTGGCCCACGCGCGCAGATCCGCCGCTTTGGTCTGCACCAGGTCGTCGACGCCGTGGGTCTCGGCGGCCTGCTCAACACGATCGAGGCGGTCGGCCTGCGCATCGATTGCGAGGAGGGTACCGGTGCCCTCCATGCGCGCCGCGGCGTGCATCGCCTTGCCGCCCGGTGCCGCGCAGCCGTCGATTACGGTGTCTCCGGGCTGCGGATCGAGCAGCTGCACCACGAGGCCGGCGCTCTCGTCCTGCACCGCCACCTTGCCGTCGTCGAGCAGGCCCTCCTCAATGAGCACCTGCAGTCGCTTGAGGCGCACATGGTTATCGAGGTACGGAGAATCGACGTGGACCACGTCGTGCTCGTCGAGCCAGTCCGCCACCTCGGCCCGGCTCGTACGGAGCGGATTGACCCGCACGCTGTACATGGGGCGGCGGTTGTTGGCGCGCAGAAGCTCGGTCGTGTCGTCGAGCCCGAAGCGATCGAGCCAGCGGGCCACCATCCAGCTCGGGTGCGAGTAGCGGAGGGCAAGGTCTTCGGCGTCGTCGCCGGTGGCGGGCGTGGGGATGTGCTCCCGGTCGCGGTCGATGGTGCGCAGGACGCCGTTCACAAGGTTGCCCGCGCCGGGGCGAAGCGCCTGCTTGGCCAGCTCCACGTACTCGTCGACCGCAGCGTGAGTGGGGGTCGATTGGAAGAGGAGTTCGTAAAGCCCGAGGCGCAGGATTTCTCGGAGGCGGTGCTCCATCGAGTCGTACTCGCCGTGGTAGGCCTTTCCCAGCACAAAGTCGAGCCAGCGGCGCTGCCGCGTGACCCCCGCCACGAGCTCCCGCGCCTGCCGGCGGGTGCGAGCATCGGCCTCGTCGATGGTCAGCTCGCCGACGTAGGCGTCGTCGCGCCGAATCTGTTCGAGGTGGTCGAGGGCGTGGACACGAGCGGGCGAGACCGTATCGATAGAGACGTCCATAGGAACGGGGGCCGTGGAGAAAATGGGGAGAGCGGGGAATTTTGCACCAGCTGCACAGGGTCAGCAGATGTCATTTTTCGCCTAAACCGCCCGCGGGTCGAACGCCTTCGGCATACGTCTTCGCTCAGGGTGCTACACTTCCGGGCGAGTTGATCGCGGGGCCACGACGACTGTCGGGACAGGCGGACGTGCGTTTTGGGCGAAAGGAACACCATTGGAAGTGGTACTACGCACAACCCCGCCGCCCGTTTTGCCCGGGCGTAGGCCACAGGGCAAGTTCACGGCGGAATCAGGTGCCGCCCCTGCACGCGTGTCGGGACAGATGCCCTTCCACTGCGCGCGGGGACCGCGCATCTTCGACGACCCTGTAACGGTTTTCGGAAGCGCTTCCAAATTCACGCAGTTCTTGTCTACACTGTGCACGCTCAGCAGTACTCTTTTCCTGTGTAGTCTTTTCTCGGTGTCCGCCAGATGGGTCCCGCGGCGACTTCTGCGGGCCTCAGGAGACAGGGGGACGCCCGCACGGCCAACTACAACCGCGTCCGCAGACGCTTCCTGTCCCTCAACTCTTTTCCTTCTCACACGGCTTCCTTGTCATACTGCCATGGCCCACCCCGCTGACGCTCCCGAGACGCGCCCCGTTATTCGCCGCTTCGATACGCTCGATGGGGCCGATGTGCCCCTCGTTGGCGGCAAGAACGCGTCCCTCGGCGAGATGATTGGCGCCCTCAAAGAAGAGGGCATCCGCGTGCCCGACGGGTTTGCGACCACCGCCGCGACCTACCGTCGCTTTCTGGACGCCAACGACCTGACGGACGAGCTTCGCACGCAACTTGCGGCCTGGACGGCGGGCGAGCAGTCGTTGTCGGAGACGGGTACCGCCATCCGCACGCAGATCCGCCAGGGCACCTTTCCCCCCGGCGTGGCCGAGGCCATCCGCGAGGCGTATCAGGCCCTTAGCGCCGCCTACAATGCAGACGCGGTGGACGTGGCCGTGCGGAGCAGTGCCACCGCCGAGGACCTGCCCGACGCCAGCTTTGCCGGCCAGCAGGAAAGCTACCTGGACGTGCGCGGCGCCAACGCAGTACTGGCCGCCTGCAAACGCTGCTTCGCCTCCCTCTTCACCGACCGCGCCATCGGCTACCGCGAAAAACAGGGCTTCGACCACCACCGCGTGGCCCTGTCGATTGGCATCCAAAAGATGGTGCGGGCCGACACCTCGGGCGTTCTCTTTACCCTCGACACGGAAACCGGCTTCCCCCACACCACCCTGATCAACGCCGCCTACGGCCTCGGCGAAAGCGTGGTGAAGGGCCTCGTCACCCCGGACCAGTACACGGTGTACGCC
>CAZFJR010000120.1:0-8912 GCA_964519235.1 uncultured Salinivenus sp.
CCCGCCGGCCACCTGCGGCCCGTACACGCCGCCCACCGATGCCCCCACCGAGGGTGGAATGATGCGGTCCAGGTACAACCGATCGCTCGCCCGGCTGGTGTCCGGCGCTTCGATGTCCCTAAGTCCGGTGAGCGGATCGTCGAGATAACTGCCCACCAGTCCGTCGTCGGACGGCTGGGCAGGCGGCAGCACCGCGGCTGTACTCGCCTTCCCTTCGGGCGCCATCCGCTCGCCTTGCGTCTTCTCCTCCGGCAGCGTCACAATCGAGTAGCCCCCGTTCGAGAACACCGAAAACATCATGCGTCCGCTCCGCCGCGCCACCGAAAGAGTGGGGGACAGCGCCGTGATGCCGCTCACGCCCGTCTGGATGCGAGTTACCCGGTAGGTGGCTTCCTCGTCGAGATCGTAGCGGTACACGTCTTTGTACCCGTCCTGGTCGGCAACGAAGTAAATGCTGCGCCCGTCCGGGCTAAACTGCGGGTTGTGCTGCATGCCCGTCCCAAACGGCCGGAGCGTTCGGATCTCCCCCGACTCGACGTCGATCATCCCAATGCGCTCTTCGCCGTACCTGAGCGTTCCAAAGTCGGTGCCGTCCGGTCCACGGTCCGTCGTGAAGGCCAGCGTCTCTCCGTCGGGCGACCAGGTGGGCTGTAGGTCGGCGTAGCGGTCGTTGGTGAGCTGCCGCACGCTCTTCTGGTCCAGGTTGTACACGTACAGGTCGCTCAGGCCGCCCTCAAGGCCCGAAAAGGCAATGCGCTGCCCATCGGGCGACCACGCCAGGTTGTGAATGGCGCCCACGTCCTGCACCACCGTGCGGGTTTTGATCTCGCCGGTCTGTACGTTGAACGTGTTGATCTCGTTGCGCCCCTCCGCAAACGTAATGAACGCAAACCGCCGGCCGTCGGGCGACCAGGCCCCCGCCGAGTTGATAAACCGGAGCGCGTCGAAGTGCGGGTTCGAGCGCGTGCCCTCCAACTGCTGCACAATCTCACCGGTCTCCGCGTCGGCCACAAAGAGATTGGTGTTGAAGAGATTGCGCCGCGAAATAAAGGCCACGTAGCGGCCGTCGGGGCTTACGGCCGGCGAGATGTTGAGCTGGTACTCGCCCCCGGGATTGCCAATCACCGCGTTCCCAATCGAGTCGACCGGCGTGCGGTCCTGCGCCCCTGGCAGGAAGGTTTCTCGGGTGGCCTCTTTCCACTCCTCGGAGAGGGAGTCGGCCGTAATGCCGAGCGTGTACACGAAGGCCGAGTCCACGCCCACGCGGCCGCTCATCTTGTAGAGATCCGTCACCGCCGCGTCGCCGTACTTGCCCCCGATGTAGGCCATGTACGCCTGCCCGTAGCGGTACGGGAAAAAGGACTGCTGGTCGCGCGTCAGCTGGCGAATGGTCGGCAGATCGTCGCGCAGGACCGCGTCGCGCATCCACATGGCCGTGTGCGAATCGCTGCGCCCCACCGACAGGTATTCCGCCATGCCCTCAATGAACCACAGGGGCATGTTGCGCAGCGAAAAGCCTTCGTTGTTCTTGCGCAGGGCAATGTCGTACTGAAAGGAGTGAACCAGCTCATGACCCAGCACATGGTCCGTCTCCGCATAGCTGCCCGTCAGGGGCATGATCACCCGCTCTTTGAGGCTTTCCGTGACGCCCCCAGTGCCTTGCCCCAACCGCCCCCGCACGGCATTGGTCTGCTGAAAGTCGGGGCTGTTGGCGTAGAAGATAAGGGGCTTCCGCTGCTGAAACTCCCGCAGGAAAGTGCGCGAGTGCCGGTCGTACCAGCGCTCGGCCATGCGGGCCGCATCCTCTACGGCCTGCCGCTCCTCCGGGTAAAAGTAAATGTCGAACTGGTCCGTCTCGAACGTCCGGAAGTCGAACTGCTCGTACTGGACCTTATTCTGACCAAAGTATTGGGCCGCAGCCGGGGTCGCAGTCCCGGCCAGCGCAAAGACAAAAAGAACAAGCAGCGCACGAGCGGAGAATCGTCGCATGGGACAGCTGTGGGGGTCAGCTAAGCTTAACGGAAACTGCACTTAAATGCCGAGACTGGTATCGGTTGGTGCCCAAAAAGGTTCATCCGTTACGGAGTACGTTGCTGTTTGGACACAAGACGGATGTGCCACCCCCGCCCCCTCTCTTGCCTGCTCCTGTGTACGGCCCAGAATCCCTGCGTCGCTCCTCCTGCACCGGAGTTTTTGCGCCGCCCTTTTTGCCGGGGCTTTTCGACCGCGCTCTCGATGGCCGCGGCACGCCGAGGGCGCCGTCGTACAGGGAATCGCCTCCACGGGCAGCCTCCAGCGTGCGATTTTGGGGAGTGTCCCCAGCGCCAGAAGCCGTTTTCGCGGGTGGATCGAGACGTGCCGTATGGTCTGCGCTCAGCACGAGATAAAACCAACACGCGACGCGAAGTATCCACCCTGGATGGTACAAGCCTGTTGACTCTAATTTCCGTATCTCGGTGCAACCCACCCCGGTTCGTTTCGTTGTAGCCGTACTTCCGGGGCCGAGCCGGGGCCTTCTTCAGTGCCTCTGCCACGTATGTCTTTCTGTTGCTCCCCACTGCGCCCGCATGGATGAGTACCGCACGCGCGTCCGGATCTACGCCGGGGTGGTTCTGCTCGTCTTTCTACTTCTGGGACTTCGCCTCGTGCAGTTGCAGGGGCTGAGCGGAGCGGCCGGCGACGGCGTCCCTCCTGGGAGCGCCGTTCGCGAGCAATCCATCGATCCCGCCCGTGGGGCCATGTACGCCCGCGACGGCACGCTGCTGGTGGACAACAAGCCTACTTACACGATCCGGCTTACCCCGCGGTACTTCGACCGCTCGAAGATTCCCCTTCTGGCCAACCTGCTGGGGGTGCCTGACTCGACGGTGGACCGCCGGTTGGCCCAGGCCCGTCAGCGCAACGCCTTCCGGCCGGTTCCGTCGTTTCAGGAGGTGTCCTTCGAGACGTTTAGCCACGTGCAGGAGCACCTGTACGAGTTGCCCGGGGTGTCTTACGACGTGGAGCTGCGCCGCCGCTACCACACGGCTGCCCGGGCCGCCCATGCCCTCGGGTACGTGCAAGAGATTGACGGCCGCACCCTCGCCCAAAAGCGATCACGAGGCTACCGGATGGGCGATCGCGTCGGCCGCACCGGCCTGGAGCACATCTACGAACCGCTCCTGCGAGGGGAGCGGGGACGGGAGTTCGTTCTCGTCAACGTGCACGGCTCGGAGGTCATGCAGTACCGCAACGGCACCAAGGACGAGCCCGCCACCAGCGGCTACGACCTGCACCTGACCCTCGACCACGAGTTGCAGGCCTTCGCGGAGTCGCTGTTCGTGGGGAAGCGGGGCGCGGCCGTTGCCCTCGACCCGAACACCGGCGAAATCCTCTCCCTTGTGAGCAAGCCCGACTTCGCCCCTTCCCTCTTCACGCAGTCGGTCAGCACCTCGGTGTGGGACAGCCTTCGCTCCAACCCGCACGACCCACTCTTTAACCGGGCCACGCAGAGCGGCTATCCGCCGGGCTCCACCTGGAAGCCGTTTATGGCACTCGTGGCGTTCCAGACCGGCCTCCTGCAGCGCGGCCAGCGCCTAGACTGCCCTCCCGGCTACCGCATTGGGCGTCGCGTGTTTAGCAACCACGGCGGGAAGGACGAGGGGCGCATTACGGCCGCGAAAGCGCTGGAGGTGTCCTGCAATACCTTCTTTTACAAGCTGATGGACGAGATGGCGCTGGGCACGTGGCACGACTGGGCGCTCGAGTTCGGGTTTGGGCAGAACGCCCCCCTTGAGGGCTTCCGGCAGTCCCCGGGCCTCATTCCGGACTCGTCCTACTTTACGCAAACGTACGGACAATGGACGCAAGGCTACACCATCAACCTTGGCATCGGGCAGGGCGACATGTCGGTTACGCCGCTGCAGCTTGCCCGGTACACGGCGGCCCTCGGCAACGGCGGACGCCTCCCAACGCCCCACCTCATCCAGAAGGCCGTGCACCCGGAAACCGGACGGGAGCGCTCCCTCGACCTCCCTCCCGCGGATACCATTCCGGTGGACTCGGTTTACTTTGATCGCGTGCAGGAGGGCATGCACCGCGTAATGAGAGAAGGCACGGGCCGGTGGGTACAAATTCCCAACGTCCCCAGCGCCGGCAAAACCGGGACCGCGCAGAACCCGCACGGCCAGGACCATTCTCTGTTTATCATGTTCGCGCCGTACGAAGACCCGGAGATTGCGCTCGCCGTCACCGTGGAGAACGCAGGCTACGGAGCCACCGCCGCGGCCCCCCTGGCCAGTCTCATGGCCGAGCAATACCTCACCGGTACCATCGCCGATACCTGGGAGCGGCGCTACTGGCAGCAGCGCCTGCGCGAGGAGGTGCGCAGCGGCCCGGGCCAGAATGGCCGTTCCCCCTCGCCGCCGCCCGCGTCTCCGCCCGCCACGCAGGTCAACGCCCAGCCGGCCGACGCTCCCTCTGACTCAACCCGCGCTGACGCCTCGTCTCGCTAGCCTGTCCCCATGCAGCAATCGGCTTGGAAGCTGGACCTTTGGACGCTCCTTCTGTGGGCAGGGCTCGCAGCGGCCGGCCTCGTGGCCCTCTACAGCACCACACACGGGCCCGCAGTGGAGTACCTGAGCGAAAGCGTACAGGACAACTTCTACCGCCAGCTGGTATGGATTGGCCTCTCGGCGGTGGGAATCGGCATTCTGCTTCTGTTCCCCGTCCGCATCCTACGGTACGCCGCCTACCCGGCGTACGCGGCCACGCTCGGGCTCCTCGTGCTGTCGCTCGTGGCCGGGGTGGAAGTGCACGGCACCCGTGCCTGGCTCGCACTCGGGCCGCTGCGGCTTCAGGTGTCGGAGCTTGCCAAGGTGGGCACGGTGCTGGCGGTGGCCCAACTCCTCTCCGAACGTCACACCAAGGCTACGCAGGACCTGAGCTTTGCCCTGAAGGCCGCGGCACTCATCGTGGCCCCGGCGCTGCTGGTGATTCTGCAAAACGACCTGGGGACTGCCCTCGTCTTCTTCGGGCTCGTGCCCATCATGCTGTTCTGGAGCGGGCTGTCACTTTCTGTGATTCTCCTCCTGGTATCGCCCGCCATCGCCGGGTACCTTGCCCTCATTTCCGTTCCGGTGGCCCTTGGCTTTGCAGCCGTGTTTACCGGCGCGCTCTGGTGGCACTCGGGGCAGCGGTACATCGCCGGCCTGGCCGCTACGTTCACAGGCGGGGTGACAGCCGTTGTGTCCTTTGTGCTCGCCAAGATTCTTCAGCCGTACCAGGTCAAGCGACTGCTTTCGTTTACCAACCCGGGCGCCGAGGAATTTCGGCAGGGGGTGGGGTTTCACCTCGTGCAGTCGAAGGTGGCCCTCCGCTCCGGTGGACTCTGGGGCACCGGCTTCATGCAGGGGCCGCAGACGCAGGGGGCGTACGTGCCAGAGCAGACGACGGACTTTATCTTCAGTGTGATTGCCGAAGAGTTTGGGCTGGTGGGCTCGCTGCTGGTGTTGGGCCTACTGGCGGCGCTGCTGCTGCGGCTGATCAAGCTGGGGGCGGATGTAAAACATCCCTTCGGCAGCATCGTAGCGGCGGGCGCCGTGGGCGTCTACCTCATCCACATCTTCATCAACATCGGAATGGTAACGGGGATGCTGCCCGTCATCGGCCTGCCATTGCCGTTTCTGTCGTACGGCGGCTCGGCAATGCTGGCGCACACGGCGCTGCTAGGGATCGTTCTCAACACGCACATGCGCCGGGAGGACCTGTCCATTTACGGCTACTAGTCTCGGCTACTAGCCGGGCCGCGGCACGGAGGCGCGGCCCGGCGCACAAACAAACGGCCCCAGAAGCGCAGGCTCCCACCGGGCCCACGCCCTGAGGCCGTTGTTGGCGCGCGGGGACCGCAACCCGCGCCCCATCTCGAACACTCGGGATGATCGTGTTTTTGTGCGTCGCCTCCCCTCCCCCCGGAGGTGGGCCACCAGGACCCGCCTCCGGGTATGGGAGGCCATCGTTCCCGCGCCCAGAGCGCAAGCAGTTTCTCGCTCCGCCCGCCGGACTTCTCCTCCTACGCGACGGGCTCCGCCTCCTCGGCGGGTGTGGAGGGCTGCCCGTCCGGGTCGGGCGTCGCAAACTCAGGGTAGGCCTCCACGTCGTGCTCCAACCGGTCGAGCCCCAGGGCTTCCTTCTCCCCGTTGAGGCGGATGCCCCCGACCAGCGCATCGATGAGCGAAAAGGCCAGGTAGCTCACCGGGAAGGTCCAGAGGAACGCCGCGGCCACGCCTACAACCTGCACGCCCACCTGCGAGAGGCTGAAGCCGGACGCGTTGAAGAGGCCCGCGGCGACGGTGCCCCACGCCCCCGCCACCCCGTGTACGGCAATGGCCCCCACCGGGTCGTCCACGATCCGCTCCAGAGCCCGGGTGGCGTACACCACGACCAGGCCGGCGATGGCCCCGGTGAGAATGGCGTACGGGGGCGTCATGACGGCACACCCCGCCGTGATGCCGACGAGCCCGCCCAGCACGCCGTTGAGCGTCATCGTAGCATCGGGCGTGCCACTGTCGATCCAGGTCACAGCCATGGCCGCTGCTGCCCCAGCCCCTGCGGCGACAAACGTGTTCATTGCGATTTTGGCGATGGCGGTGGACCCGGCCGTCGTGGAGCCTGCATTAAAGCCGAACCACCCAAGCCACAGGATAAAGACGCCCAGCGCCGCGAGCGGCAGGCTGTGTCCCGGAATCGCACGCGGCGTGCCATCCTCGGCGTACTTCCCTACGCGCGGCCCCACGACCAGCGCTCCGGCCAGGGCCGCCCAGCCCCCCACGCTGTGCACCACCGTCGAGCCGGCGAAGTCGATGAAGCCGAGCGCCTCCAGCCAGCCGCTGCCGTTGAACAGGCCGCCCCACGCCCAGGCCCCGAAGACCGGATAGATCAGTCCCGTGATCGTGACCGAGAAGATCAGGTACCCACTAAACTTGATCCGCTCGGCCACCGCACCGGAGACAATGGTGGCCGCCGTCGCCGCGAAAACCGCCTGGAAGAAGTAGAACGCATAGACCCAGGTCTGCGGCTGATCCCCCGTGCCCGTCAGGAAAAACCCGTCGGTCCCGATGAGACCGCCCCAGGACGTGCCGAACATCAGCCCAAAGCCGACCGCGAAGAAGACCAGCGCCCCCGCCGAGGCGTCCATCACGTTCTTCATGATGATGTTCACCGCGTTTTTCGCTCGCGAGAATCCGGACTCCAACAGCGCGAACCCGGCCTGCATGAAAAACACCAGCGCCGCGGCAAGGATCGTCCAGACGTAGTCCAGATTTGTTTGCGCCTGTTCGGCCGACGCTTGCACAGCCTCAGCCACATTTGCGGGGTCGGAGGCGGGCATGGCATCGGCCCCAAGGGGAGTGAGCACGAGCCCAAGGGCGAAGAGAAGAAGCGCAGGTGCACGCATGCCGTTCGCTATTTTTTGTGTCAAGTCCCTCGTTTGCGCCACTTACTCTAGCGAACGGCGCGCAAAACCACAAAAGATCAACCCGTGTGCGGACGCAACCAAATTTGCTGGAAGCGCTTTTATCGTTTCTTTTTACGAAATCAACACATTTCTGAAGCGGAGGCACTCGTCTCGACGGAGGGTGGGGAAGCGCGTTGTGCCGCGGGGCAGGAGCACGGAGCAACCCGCTGCCGTACGGAAGGGGGCGTGTGGCCGCGAAGGCACAGCGGGCCGGAGGCGGAGGCCTGTCCGGGTGTTCGAGGGGCTCTGTGCTCCGCCACGGGGCCGCCACATCGCTGCATCCAAGGCAGCTACGTCGTCCCTGATACGGGCGCGCCGTTGCCCACCGGCGCTGCTTCTACACCTTCGGCCTGGGCCGCCCGCGTTCGCTCGAGCTCTTCCCGCAGGTACGTAGACGTGTGCGTGTCGGCCTGTGCCAGGTCCTCCGGAGGCCCCTCGAACAGGATTTCACCGCCTTCGCGCCCGCCCTCCGGCCCGAGATCGATGAGGTGGTCGGCCTGTTTGATCAGGTCCATATTGTGCTCGATCACAATTACCGTGTTGCCCGCCTCCACCAGACCGTGCAGGACGTTGAGGAGGTGCCGTACGTCCTCGAAATGCATGCCCGTGGTGGGTTCGTCGAGGATGTAGACGGTATCGCCCGTGCCGGGGCGGGAGAGCTCCTTGGAGAGCTTCACGCGCTGGGCCTCGCCCCCGCTCAGGGTGGTGGATGACTGGCCGAGGGTGAGGTAGCCAAGGCCCACGGCGTCAAGCGTTTCGAGGGTGCGCACGAGCCGCGGCTGGTTCTCGAAAAAGTCGAGCGCCTCGGCGACGGTCATGTCGAGCACCTCGGCGATGTTCTTGCCCTTGTATTCCACCTCCAGCGTCTCGGGCCCGTAGCGCTGGCCGTCGCACTCGTCGCAGGTGACGTCCACGTCCGGCAGGAAATTCATCTCCAGCGTAACTTTGCCCGTCCCCCCACACTTTTCGCAGCGGCCCGGGTCGGTGTTGAAGCTAAACCGGCTCTTGGTGTAGCCGCGAATCTCAGCCTCCGGCAGTTTCGCAAAGAGATTGCGGAGGGAGTCCATCAGCTTCGTATAGGTGGCCGCATTGGAGCGCGGGGTGCGCCCGATCGGCTGCTGGTCGATCTCGATGACCTTGTCGGCATTCTCCAAGCCCGCCACGTCGTCGTACGGCAGGGGCACCGTTTTGGCGTCGTGGTATTCGCGGTGCAGGATCGGGAAGAGGGTCTGGTTGACGAGCGTGGACTTGCCGGAGCCGCTGACGCCCGTGACGCAAATCAGCGTCCCCAGCGGGACGTCCACGTCTTGTCCCTTCAGGTTGTGGCCCGTGGCGCCCCGGAGGGTGATCGACTCACCGGTGCCCTCGCGGCGCTCGTCGGGCAGCGGGATGACGCGCTCGCCCTGCAGGTAGGCGGCGG
>CAZFJR010000121.1:0-8856 GCA_964519235.1 uncultured Salinivenus sp.
TCGCCCATCTGGTCCCACACGCGGCGGATGGCGTGGCTCATCTTGTAGGAGCACCAGCCGGCCACGATCATGAGGTCGGCTTGTCGAGGCGAGAAGCGCATTGCCTCGCTCCCGAAGCGAGCCGAGTCGTACTTCGGCCCCGCAAAGCCCATCATCTCGATGGCACAGCAGGCCAGGCCCATGGGCATGGGCATGAGCGAGTTCGAACGGGCCCAGTTGAGGATCGCGTCGACCCGGGTCGTAAAGAAGCCCTGTCCGTTGCTTCCTGTGGGTCCAGCCATGGGAAAGAGTCGGGTGGTTGGAAAGTCGTGAGCGACGGCCCTGCTGCGACCGGAGGCCCTGCTGCAGGGGGCGAAGCAGAGCAGTACGGATCCCGCAATGTAGGAGTTGCAGCACGGGCGTTCTGGATCGGCTTAAATGGGACGGGGGACACCCTGTTTCCCCCAGATGCAAAATCACTGCAACCAGACGGGACGGGCTCTGCGGTCCCGCGGCGGCTATTGCTCAAAGTCCAATCCGCCTTTCTTCACGTCGTAGAGCAGCCCCACGAGCAGAATGAGCGTGAAGAGGGAAATGACGGCAATCACGCCCAGCCCGGCTCCACTCTCCACAAAACGGTGGAAACTGGCCGCCCAGGGCCACATGAACACAACCTCCACGTCGAAGACGATGAAGATCATGGCCACGAGGTAAAACTTCACCGAGTACCGTTCGTGGGCACTGCCCACCGGGTCCATCCCGCTCTCGTACGGCATGGTCTTCGTACCGCTGGGACGGCTTGGCCCCACGTATGCAGCGGCCGCCAGCAGGGTAAGGGCCAGCCCGAGGGCCAGCGCAATCATGAGAAACAGCGGCACGAAGTCGCCAAACATGGCCGTTCGCGGTTAACGATTGAAGAGGCGGCAAGGGAGAACACAAAACAGTACAGAATTCCCCTCGCGGATGCAACGACGCACTGTCCCTCCCCCCCAAAGAGCAGGTGAAACCACCGCGAACGGAGGACAGAACGGACGGCCGAGTGGACGGCTGGATGGCAGCGCGGAGCGCGCGTCGGCTGCGGAAAGTCTCCTCCTCGGCCGGTCCGCCCATTCGGTGTCAGGGAGCGTAGGTGAGGCGGACTCTCACGAAGCGCCCCAGCTCGGGCGCCCCAACAAACTCACGGTGCTCGTTCCCGAGCACATTCTTGGCGGTGAGGGTTAGGTACGCTCCCGGCACGGAGGGCACGGGGGTTCCCGCCCGCAGATCGATCAGGGCGTAGCGGTCGACGGGGCCGACGTACGGCCCGGCCCGCACGGGGAATGCGTCCACGTAGTGGACCGTGGCACCGACCGATGCGCCGGCGGGCAGGCCGTAGTCCGCCCCGCCCTGTAGCCTGAACGACGGAGCCTCCAGTGCCGCCTCCGGCTCGGCCGACGAGGCGGCGGCGTCCCATACGGACGATGCGTTCACGAAGGCTGTGAGCAGGGGACGGGGACGTGCCTCCAGTGCGACCTCCACGCCCCCGTACCCGACCCGTCCGGCCCGGCGGTAGGTGAGCGGCTCCGCCTGCGCGGTGGTGACGACGTTTTTCGTTTCCGCGTAGTAGCCGGCCAGGTCGAGCCATGCCCCCTCCCAGACGGTGCCCCTGTACCCAACCTCGACGGTCTGCGTTATGGACTGGAGCGCCGGCGAAAGGCCGGGCGAGAACCGCGCGCCAAGCTGCAGTGGGGCGGCCGGAGGGGCGAGGGACCGGTTGTAGCTGGCCCGCAGGGCGTGGCGCGCCCATGGGGTGTACACGAGCGCCGCGCGCGGCGACAGGTGCACGTCGCCCGCAATGCTGGAATAGTCGCCCCGAGCGGCGAGGGTCAGCGACAGGGACGACGCGAGCGGCGTCCTGGTATGAACGTACACGCCCAGCTCGTCCACGGCCCCGATGCCCTCGGCACCCCCCGCAGCGCCGGAGCGGCGAGTGAGGGTCGCCTCCCCGCCCAGGACCCCGCGTGTGTCGAGTGCGGAAAGGTCGACGCGGGTTGTCCACAGCCCGCTCCACCGCCGACTCTCGTCAATGGGCGCGGTGCCGGTGCGTAGGCGGTAGAGGTCCTCCCCAGCCTGGAGATCGGTGAGCGCGAGCTGGGCCGTGAGCGAAGGGGTCTCGACACGGAGCTGACCGTAGCTGTACGCCAGCCCATCGGCCTGGAGCGTTCCGATGCCCGTCTGGAGGGGGCTTGTGAGCGACGCGTAGCCGCCCCGCAACGAGAGACGCGCGTCGCGGCCGAGCCGGTAGCGGAGCCGCCCGCTCGCCCGGTACGTCCGGATCTCCTTCTGGCGACGGAGCCGCCGGTCGACGGTCCGCCGCCCCGCAGGAATTGTCTCTGCAGGACCGTACCGGTAGTAGCGCTGAATCTCCACTGCGTCCTGTGGGTTCTGGGGATCTAGCCCCCACTCGTCTGCCCGCCCAAACTGCGCCGTCACCGCGTACCCGACACGGCCGCCCACCACGCCCGCCCGCCGGATCTGGCCGTCTACGTACCGCCGCGAGCCACCGGTTACCGACACGGCGGTGCCGGGCGTGCGGAACGGATTGGTCGTTTCGGTATGCACCACGCCCTCACTCGCTCCGGGGCCGTACAGGGCCGAGGCGGGCCCCCGCACCACCTCCACGCGGCGCACGTCGAGCCCCGGGACGGGCACGGCGCCGTACACATCGCGCCCAAGCAGGGGCATCGCGGCCGCCCGATGGTCCACGCGCACGTGCGGCCCGCCCAGCCTCCCTCCCGCGCCTCCGCGCAGCAACACCCGCCGCCGTGCCACCCCGGTCTGTGCCACCTCCACCCCAGGCATGCTCCGCAGAGCCTCTCCCGTCGAGATTGCCATCTCCCGCCAAAGCCGCTCCGGCTCCACCACCGACACCGAAACGGGCACCTCTAGACGCCGCTCACGCTGCCGCGAGGGCGCCCAGACCGTCGCCTTCAGGCCCTCTGTCTTCAGGGGCAGCGCCACGTCAAGCGCCCGCGACTCCCCCACCTCCAGCCAGAGCGAGCGGCGGCGCTCCGCGTACCCGAGCTGCTGCACCTCCACCACGTAGCGGCCCGGACGCACGCGAGCGAACGCAAAATCGCCACACGCATCGGTCGCGGTCTGCCGCACCACCTCCGCCGACGCCGCACTTCGCAGGAGCACGTGGGCGCCCACCAGTGCCGTTCTGCCCTCCGCCTCCACCACCGTGCCCGTCACGGCCGCCCACGACTGAGCCCCCGCCGGGCGCGGCACCGCCCCCAGGACCCCGACAAGCACAGCCCCCCACCACAGCCCCACGCACCGCAGAAACCAATGGTGCCCTCTGTGTTCTCCATCCATCCCACTGCTGCCGACTTGTGCGCCCGCGTTTTGCCTGTCCAGACACGCTGCCCCCGAACGAAAGACGAACGAAAGAGGCATCTTGGTCTTGGAACGCCGAGGGACTGCGTGCGCGTTCCAAACGCGTCCAGAATGCGCCACAGGCGCACAGGCAATCGTCCTCATCGGCAGGCGCCTGGTGCGGTCACGCGCTCTCGCCTGCGCCCTGCGGGACGGCAGGGCGCGTGCAGGCGGCCGGTGTCGTGGGGCGCCCGACCAGACAGAGGCCCGTGCGGAGAAGCGAGGGAGCGACGTGTTGTCCCATGCGGTCGAGCCCTCCGCACAGCAGCGCCAGGGGCCGCGGCAGGTCGCCACTCGGAACGAAGCGCCAGAACCCCACCTCCGGCCGCAGTCCGCTGTCGCGAAGGAGCTGCCGCGCCTGCCCTGGCGGGAAGCGGCGGTCGGTGTCGAGGTGACGAGTGGGCACCCCCACGCGATCTGCGAGGCGGTACCACCAGTGCGCTCCGTTCAGCGTCAGGGCCACGAAGCGGCCCGACGGCCGTAGCACGCGGGCCACCTGTTGCAGGGCGCGGCCCGGTCGCAGCAGGTGCTCCAGCACCCCCACACAGAAGACGACGTCCACCGAGGCCGACGGGATTGATGCGAGCCGTTCGGCATCGCCCGTCCGAAACTCAAGCGCCGGGTGCTCCGTCTGCCGCCGGGCATTCTGAATCATGCGGGGCGAGAGGTCCACCCCGATGCCGCTCTCGATGCGACCGGCGAGCGCGCGCAGGTGGGTGCCGTCGCCACACCCCAGGTCCAGCACCACATCCGACGACGAAAAGGCAGCGTGGCGGTGGAGCACCCGAAGCCGACGGGCGAGCAGAGCCGCGGCGGAGCCGTGCCGTTCGCTATTGTTGCGGGCCAGGGTGTCGAAAAAGGCCCGCACGTCGGCCTTGGTGGAGGCCGAGACGGGATCCGGAAATGAGGGCATGGGGGTGGAGGGAAAGGCGCGGGCTACGGGCGGGGGGGCAGAAGGGCGGCGCGCCCGACACCGCGGGGGCGGTACGGGGGACGATCCGCTGTGGGACGACGGTCTGCGTCGTGCGCCGCAAGCACACGCACGAGCAGCGAGTAGAGGCCCGCGTGACGAAGCGAGTCGCCACGGCCCTTGGGCTGGAGACCACGCTCAAACCCGTACGGCCCCAGCCGGTGGATGAGCGCTTCGTCTCGGCTGAGCATGTGAACCGGCGTGGCGGCACTTTCGGTGTCGGCAAAGTAGGGCTGATGGTCTCCCACCACCACGACGAGGCTGTTGGGCGGCGCCTTTCGGCGCAGGTAGTCGCGAAGCGTCCGCCAGGTGTACTGCACATGGCGGAAAAGGCGCGTGCGTCGGGCGCGGACGTCGGCCCACGAGGAGCTGTCCCCGGGCACGGGCAGAACCGCCGACGCCGAAGGCGATGCGGAAGCGTCCGGACGCCCCATCGACAGAGGATCGTCCACGAGCGGCGGAGGGGGCGCCGTCCAGGGGGCGTGGGAGGTCACCGTTTCGAAGAAGAGAAAAAACGGCGGTGAGGCGGGGGCTATGAAGCGCTCGTGCGCCACCGCGAGGCTGTACTGGTCCGGCACAATCCCCCACCCCACGCGCGGCCCTCGGTAGTTCAGATCTTCCAGGTAAAACGTGCGGTCGAACCCGTACCGGTTGTCCACCGACAGGCCGGGCCGTGGGCGCACGGGCGGCTGCAGCGTCGCCGTCTCGTAGCCGTGGTGCTGCAGCAGGCGCACCAGATGCGGATAGCGCGGGAGCGTGGGCCGCAGCACATCGAGCACGGGCTGGTGCTCCACAGGCGTGCCCAGAAGCAAGCTGGCCGCGCTCAGCCACGAAAGCCCCCCGAACACCGGCGCCGTGCTCTGCGCACTGGCCATGTGCCAGCCGGCCGTGCGCAGCGAATCGGACGTGCGGGCCATGAAGCGACCATAGCCCGGCGCTCCCGCTGGCCCTGCCAGTGCCATTCCGTACGACTCGACCATGACGAGGTAGAGCGATGGAGGCTGCCGCCACTGCTCTTTCCAGTAGTTCGTGTAGGTGGAATCGACCGCGCCCTGGGACCGGCGTGTAAGATCCCCCTGTAGGGTAAGAGACGCCTCCACATTGCGGACGAGGCACTCGGTGGTGGAGAGGCACACACTCCGGTACGTCTGGCGGTACAGGTACGCCCCCCGCTCGGCCAAAACAGCCGTGCCGACGATCGGCCAGACGAGCGCGTTGGCGGCCAACACCAGCCGCCGGCCCGGAGCCGTCCGCACCCAGCGGTGCACCCGACGCACTCCCGCCGGGAGTCTCCACCCGAGCAGCCCAGCCAGCGCGAGACCAGCGCCCCCCATCACCACGTGGTGCCACGGCAACGACGCGTTCGCCAGCAGGTAGACTGCCCCCACGAAGTGCGACGCGTCTGCGTAGAAAATCGGGCTTCGGTGCAGAAGCGCCGTCACGACCGCGTCGTACGTCCGGTAGCCCAGGAGCACGAAGATGCTCCCCACAATCAGAGCCCGAAGGCGCGACCGTTCCTGGGTAAAGGGGACAGCGGCCAGAAGCGAGAAAAGGACAAAGAGGTCGAGGCTGAAGAGGTAGTACAGCCGCACCGGGTGGGCCAGGTACTGTGCCAAATCGGTGGGCACCGTGCCGGCCAGCAGGTCGGGGAGGCGCAGGAGCACACTGAGCCCCCCTACAATGGACATCGCAACCATTCCCTCTACCCACCGAGGGCGGCGACCCGTGCCCCATGCACCGTCCGGCGCGGAGGCATCGGAGGGAGGCGACGGTGCGGGATCGTGAGACACAGTTTCGGGACGCTCGTCTTCGGAAAACATCGGACGTCGAACGCACTTCAGAGCCCCCGCCCCTGTCCCCAAACCCTTCCGGCTCGGTAGAGTCGCGGCCTCTCGAACGACCATCCGCAGCCCCCTACTCCCGACTTGGCGGCCAAACGGCGGCGGATGGGCGAGGTCCCGCCTCCTCTCGCCCAGGCAACGCAGGGGCGGCGCTGCGTTCTGCACTCGACGGTGCCGCGATGGCCCCACGGATGCGGGCCTCAATCCGAATCGTATCGCCGATGGACGCCCAGAGGAGCGAGGGCCGTTCCACGTCGAAGCGCGTAAGCGAGATGGCAAACTCGGCCCGGGCGTACACCGAGTCCGTTCCGGCCCGCACCCGCACCGGCGCCTCCACCGGGTGGGTGCGGCCGTGGAAGGTAAGCGTGCCGGTTGCCCGCCACCGCCCGGCTCGTCCGTCGGCCGTGCGGCCCCAGAGCAGAGGCCGAATCTCCGTTGCCCGAAACTCCACGAACGGGTATCGCTCCGCCTCCGTCACCTCCCGCATTTTTCGGTCGCGGCGGCCGTTGCCGCTGTCGAAGCTAGAAACGGGCGCCCGAACAACTGCCTGGCTGCTGTCGGCGCTGGTGGGCTCGAGCACAAACCGGCCGGACACGTCTCGGCTCGTTCCCGTCCAGTCGTGGAGAGGGGCCGATCCAGTGTAGTCGATCACGCTGCGGGCGGAGTCGACCGTGGCGACGATTTTCTGGGCGCGGACCTCCGCATGCCCCCCGAGCACCAGCCCCATGACAGCCACCGCTGCGGTTCGGAGCAGACTCGGGCAGGCGTGTTCGCAAACAGTCATGGGTGCGAGCATCGATTCGTAAACAGCGAGGTACATTCCCACCTGCTCTGCTGTTCGGGGCAGGCCATAGAGCGTTCGCCTTCGGTTTCCCAGTGGAGGGTTGCTGTTTGTGCAGGTGCGCTGTTTGTGCAGGTGCGCTGTGTAAGCGTGATTTCGAAAACACGTCCCTACGCGAAGATTCCTGGGAGGACCTCCCGAGTCGTAAAAGATCTGCCACGCCTTCTCCCGTTCCATAAAGGTTTTTTCGACCAAAAATTCGGAAGTCGCTCCATCTACAACTGGGAGTGGGCACGTCTGCAATGAAGCCGCACGGCCCGTAGCGTTCCTATGGCGAAGGGGCGGCAGGTCAGAGGGACGCATGGCATCCACAGCGGACGATCGCGGTGCAGTTGCCAGGGACGGGGCCTTCTTTTCTCACCAACTGATTACACGCTCCATGTCTTCCGTTGCCAAATCCATCGAACTGCTTGCCGAGGGCGACACGCTGGAGGCCGCCACCGAGGCCGCTGTCGCCGAAGCGTCCAAGACCATTGACAACATCAAAAACGTGTACGTCGACGATTATCGGGCCCTCGTGGAGGACGGTCGCATCCAGTCGTACCGCGTCCACACCAAGATCACGTTCGTTGTTCACGACGAGACCGTGGAGTGAGCGTACCGTCGTGCCTTCGGGCCAACGCAGTTGACTCTAGTGCTCAATGCTCCCAGCCAAAGGCCCTCCCCATGGCTTTTCTCTCCAGGCGCTGTTGTTCACGTACACCAGTGTCTCCGTCCCCTCCTCCGTCTGGAGCCACGAAGATCATCGTGTGGCGATCGGCCACGGACTCGTCGGGCGATCTATCGACCGCGCTCCGACGATGGAGGCGAGACGGCTGGCACATCCGGCGGTGCGAACCCCGGATGCTCGACGGCCCGCAGTTTGGCGCCCTCGTCGTACTGGTGTCGAAACGCACAGCCCCTTCTCCGTCGCAGCGCCGGCACCCGCCGCCGCCCCTCCCACACACTGTTCCTGCCTGAGGACCTTCCCCCGCGCCTCTGATGCGTGTTGGCCGATTTTCTCATTCGATGATCGACCCATCTCCTCCGCCCCCCATCAACCTCGATGTTGCCGAGCACTTCCGCGAAGCGGCCGATCTGCTGGAGGCTCAGAACGCCAGTTCCTTCCGCGTGCGGGCCTACCGGCAGGGGGCCTCCACCCTGTCGCAGTTGCAGCACTCCCTGGAAGATTTGTACCGCGAACACGGGCGGGAGGCCCTGGAGGATCTCCCCAATATCGGCGCGTCGCTTACCAACGCCATCGTGGAGATGCTGGAGACCGGCGGGCGGTGGCGCTTTCTGGAGCGGCTGGAGGGCACCGTCACGCCCGAGTCCGTCTTCCGGCAGGTGTCCGGCATCGGGCCCGAGCTCGCGGAACGCATCCACGACCAGCTCGACATCGATACGCTCGAAGCCCTGGAGCAGGCGGCCCACGACGGGCGGCTCGCGGAGGTGAAAGGCTTCGGGGAGCGGCGGCTTCAAACGGTTCAGGAGTCACTGGAGGCCAAGTTGGGGCGTCGGCGGGACGGGGATGCGGACGTGCCCGTCTCCGAGCTGCTTGACGTGGACCGCGAATACCGGCGCAAGGCGGCGCGCGACGAGCTGCGACGCATCGCGCCGCGCCGCTTCAACCCGCAGGGCGAGGCGTGGCTGCCCATCCTCCACACCGAGCGCGACGGGCGACACTACACGGCCCTCTACTCGAACACGGCTCGCGCCCACGAGCTCGACAAGACCGACGACTGGGTCGTGCTCTACCTGGAGGACACCGACCAGGCGCAGTGGACGGTGGTCACGGAAACGTCCGGGCCGCTGGAGGGGAAGCGCGT
>CAZFJR010000122.1:0-1099 GCA_964519235.1 uncultured Salinivenus sp.
AACGCTTGCTGTACTGGCTCTTCTTCCGGGCGCCGGGCTGGCCGTACTTCTTGCGTTCGACCATGCGGTCGTCGCGGGTCAGGTAGCCGGCGTCGCGGAGTGGGCCGCGCAGTTCCTCGTCGTACTCGACAAGCGCCCGGGCGATGCCGAGGCGGATGGCCTCGGCCTGGCCGGTGAGGCCGCCGCCAGAGGCGTTAACCTTTACATTGAACTGGCCGACTGTGTCGGTCACATCAAAAGGCTGGTCGAGCGTGCGGCGGCGCCACGCCACGGGGAAGTACTCCTCGGCATCCTGCCCGTTGACGACAAAGCTGGAGCCGTCGCCGGGGCGCAGGTACACGCGAGCCGTAGAGGTTTTTCGGCGCCCAATGGCCTGGTACTGCGTCATCGTGGGCATGAGAACATCGGGAAATTCGGAAAAAGTGCGTCGACAGGGCGGGGGGAGCGCCAGGGGCAGAACGCTACGCCTCTTCGAGGGGGGCGGGCTGCTGGGCTTCGTGCGGGTGATCTGGGCCGGCGTACACCTTCAGCTTCTTGAACATGTCCCGCCCCAGGGGGCCGCTCGGGAGCATGCCCTGCACGGCTTGCTCGATGATGTATTCCGGCTTTTTGGCCCGCACCTCTTCGGGGCTCTCGTGGCGGGCCCCTCCAGGATAGCCGCTGTACTCGTGGTACGTCTTCTGCTGCTCCTTCCGGCCCGTAAACCGCGCTTCCTCAGCGTTCACCACGATCACGTGGTCGCCTGTATCCACGTGCGGCGTGTACGTCGGCTTGTGCTTGCCGCGGAGCACACGGGCAATTCGCGAGGCGAGGCGACCAACGACCTTGTTCGCGGCGTCCACGACGTACCAGTCGCGGTCAACGGTTTCGGGCTTGGCGTTGTAGGTCTTAAAGCTTTGCGTGTCCATGGTGTAGGGTCCGTCGCTTGGCGCGGGTCCGGAAGGAAAACAAAGAGCGGGGGCAGTCGGCCAGGAAGGCAACGCCGAGGAGCACGTCCGCCCGCAGTTCATGCGTCTGGAGATTTATTTCAATCACTGTCGCACGGATGAAGAACCGCGTGGTTTTAGGGCGCGGACGGATTCCTGTAATCTTGACGGTT
>CAZFJR010000122.1:1199-6408 GCA_964519235.1 uncultured Salinivenus sp.
TCCAAACCAACCGCAGGTCGCGTTTCGGCGCCATGCTAACAATCGACATCACGTCCCTCTCCACGGGGATTCACCACCTGCAACTGAGCCCGTCGGCCAGTCAGGTAGACCTAGACCCTTCTACCTTCGAGGATGTACGGGTCGAGGCGACGCTGCAACATCATCGTGACCGAATTCTCGTGCAGATGCACGCCACGGCCCAGGCCACGCTTACCTGCGACCGCACCCTTCAGGCGTACGAAAAAGACATTGAGGGGGTGTACAACGTGCTTTTTGGTCCTCCCTCGATGGTAGGGCAAGAGGGCGAAGAGTTTGAAGAGGTGCGGCCCCTTGACGCCTCCGACCGAGAGATCGACCTGACAGACGTGGTACGGGACACGCTTCTTCTCGCCATTCCGCAGCGCAAGATTGCGCCCGGTGCCGAGGAGGCGCCCATCGCCCGCGAGTTTGGGGCGCCCGGTGCCGAGGACGAAGCCAGCGGAGATGAGACGAGCGAGGACGAGACGAGCGAGGAGCCTGTGGATCCCCGGTGGAGCGCCCTCCAAGAACTAAAGGACAACGAATGAGCCCGAGCGCCCCCTCGTGGAGAAGGGGGTATAAATTCTGGGCGAAATGAGGTGCAGGGACTGAACACCAACGCGGATCCCTCCATCTTATGGGCGCTACGTAGGTGCACTATTCAGGCGTTTGTAACACGACTGCCACTCACTTTCCGGAAAGACTGAGCCATGGCTGTTCCTAAGCGACGACATTCGAAATCTCGCACGCGAAAGCGTCGTTCCAACTACTACAACGAGCTGGAGCCCCCCCAGCTTATGGAGTGCAACAACTGTGGCAACCCCAAAGTGATGCATCGCGTGTGCAAGCGCTGCGGGCACTACCGCGGCCGGAAAGTTATGGAGCCGACGGAAGAGCTGCTGGCGTAAGCGCTGGGGGCTGCCGGCGCCTCCGCTGTTGTTTCTCTGGTGGCTCCGGGCACGGTGTCACTCCCCCGAGTCCCTGGCTTCCGGTTTGCCGGACGGGACCGGGGGCATTTTTTTGTCGGGTCTTCGTCCCGACGGTCGGGGCGCGCTCCGCGATTGTCTTGGCGTACGCCTATGTTTCCACACGTCTCCCGTCGTACTCGCCGGGCCCAGCGACAATTCGGGCGCAACCGCGCCTGACTTTTTCCTCCATGCTCACCATCTGGTAGACACACCGACGGTTCGTATGGCAGCATCGCGCATCGCAGTGGACGCAATGGGGGGCGACCAAGCCCCGACGGCCGTGGTCGAGGGGGCCGTGCAGGCCCTCCGGCAGGCCGACGAGGAGCTGTCGGTGGTACTCACGGGCCCTGAAGAGGCGTTGCATGGCGCGCTCGCCCCGCACGACGAGGCTTCTACCGAGGCCATCCGCATCCTAGATGCGCCTGAGGTGATTGGGATGGGAGAAGCGCCGTCGACCGCCGTGAAGCAGAAGCCGAACTCGTCGATCCACCGCGGCCTTGCGGCCCACCACGACGGCCACGCCGATGCCTTCGTGAGCGCCGGAAACACGGGCGCCATCATGGCCGCCTCTATGTTCATTCTGCAGCGGGTTCCGGGCGTAGAGCGGCCCTCCATCGCCGGATTCTTCCCCACCCTCAAGGGGTCGTCGGTGGTTCTGGACATCGGCAGCAACGTGGACTGCAAGCCGGCGCACCTGCTTCAGTTTGCGCGGATGGGGACCGTGTACGCGCGAGAAGTTCTTAACAACGAAGACCCGTCGATCGGCCTGCTGAACATTGGGGAGGAGCCCGGCAAGGGCAACGAGCAGGTGAAAGCTGCGTACCGCCTTCTCCAAGACGCCGACGACCTGAATTTTGCGGGCAACGTGGAGGGGAGCGACCTGCTGTTTTACGCCGCCGACATTATTATCTGCGATGGGTTTGTGGGGAATGCCCTCCTGAAGTTCGGCGAGAGCATGACGACGGTCCTCACGGACATGTGCCGCCAAGAGATGGATCAGCAGGAGCTCGCGCCCGAAGAGCGGGCGCTCGTGTCAGGGGTCTTCGGGGAGGTGCGCAAAGGGTTCGACCCGGAATCGGAGGGCGGCGCGCCGCTTATTGGCGTGGACGGCAACGTGCTGGTGGGCCATGGCCGCTCGTCCCCGGACGCCATCGCCCAGCTGATTCACTCGGCCCGCACGCTCGCCTCCCGCAACGTGCCCGAGGCCCTGGAGGCGGCGTTCCGCACGTCGTCCTAGCTCCGGCGCGGCTGCCTTTCCCACCGTCCTGCGCACCGTTCTTCCGTCCCCATGCCCACGTCTCCCACCGCCCGCCAGGCCGCCATCACGTCCGTCGGCCACTACCTTCCCGAAACGCGGCTGACGAACGGCGATTTGGAGGAGATGGTGGAAACGAGCGACGAGTGGATCCGCACGCGCACGGGCATTCAGGAGCGCCGCATTCTCGGAGACGACAGCAAGGCCACGGCCTTTATGGCCACGGAGGCGGCGCAGGAGGCCCTCGACAAGCGCGGGCTTTCCCCGGACGCGGTGGACGTCATTGTGGTGGCCACGGTGACGCCCGACATGCTGTTTCCGGCCACGGCGTGCCTCGTGCAAGACAACCTTGGGGCGTCCAACGCGTGGGGGTTTGATCTCTCGGCGGCCTGCAGCGGGTTTATCTATGCCCTGACCACCGGGGCACAGTTTATCGAAACCGGTCAGGCCGAGACGGTTCTGGTGATCGGGGCGGACAAGATGAGTTCGATTGTGGACTACACGGACCGAACCACCTGCATCCTGTTCGGCGACGGAGCGGGCGCGGTGGTGCTGGAGGCCGACGCGGAGGCCGGCCTGCACGACACGGTGCATCACGTAGACGGGGAGCACAGCGACCTGCTGTGCATGAAGGGGGGCGGCAGCCTCAACCCACCAACCCACGAAACGGTGGACGCCCACATGCACTACCTCGACCAGGCGGGGCGCCAGGTCTTTAAGTTTGCCGTCACGCGCATGGCCGACGTTTGCGAGGAGGTGATGGACCGCAACGGCTTAGAGGCTGCGGACGTGGACTACCTCGTGCCGCACCAGGCCAACCAGCGCATCATTGATGCGACGGCCAAGCGCATGGGCCTCTCCTCCGACCAGGTGATGATGAACATCGACCGGTACGGCAACACCACGGCCGCCACGATTCCGCTGTGCCTCTTCGACTGGGAGGACGAGTTGCAACGAGGCGACGAGCTGATTCTTACGGCCTTTGGGGGCGGCTTTACCTGGGGAGCGGGTCACCTCACCTGGGCGTACGACTGACGATGCTGAGTGTCGGGCGACGAATGCAGAACGGAGGCGCCCGCCCCGTTGCAGGTTAGCCTGTCTACATTCGCAAACCGAGAACCGCGCATCCCGCGACCGTTATGACAGCATTTCTGTTTCCCGGACAGGGGTCTCAATCTGTGGGTATGGGCCACCAGTTGTACGAGCAGTACGCGGCGGCCCGCGAGCGCTTCCGGGCGGTCGACGAGGCGCTGGACGTCGATCTGCTGGCCCTCATGTTTGGGCTGGACGTGGACGGGGACGCCGAGGAAGCGCTCAAGCAGACGGAGCGCACCCAGCCCGCCCTGTACGCCCACAGCATGGCCGCCATGGCCGTGCTTGAGGCGAGGGGCGTGCATCCGGACATGGTGGCGGGCCATAGTCTGGGAGAGTATAGCGCGCTGGCGGCCGCCGGTGCACTGTCCTTTGAAGACGGGCTGCGGGTGGTGCGCCGTCGGGGGGAGCTGATGGCCGAAGCGGGCGAGCGCCGCCCCGGGGCCATGGCGGCGGTTATGGGGGGCGACGCCGCAGAGATTGACGCCGTCTGTGAGAAAGTCTCGGCGGAGGGCGACGGGGTGGTGCAGCCGGCCAACTACAACGCGCCGGGTCAGACTGTGGTCTCCGGCGACGTAGAGGCCGTGGAGCAGGCCACCGGCCAGATTAGCGGCCGCACCATTCCCCTGCCTGTAAGCGGGGCGTTCCACTCCCCCCTCATGGCCTACGCCCACGACGGCCTGGCGGAGGTGCTGGAGGACGTGCCCATTGAGGCGCCCCGCTGCCCGGTATACCTGAACGTAACGGCAGAGCCGACCACCGACCCTGACGAAATCCGGCGGTGCCTCATGGAGCAGCTCCAGTCGCCGGTGCGCTGGGCACAGAGCCTCCGGCGCATGGAGGCGGACGGCGCCCGCCGGTTTGTGGAGGTCGGGGCGGGGCAGGTCTTGCAGGGGCTCGTGCGACGCACGCTGGGCAACGATATGGACGCGGTGGGGGCCGGAACGCCCGATGAGATTGATACCGTGGCGGAGGCGTAGTCGTCGGGCGGTGGCGCGCAGGAACGGCCTCCCCGGCAGACGAGTGCTATTTCTTCCCCTCGTCCTGCCCGTCGGCCCCTTTTCTGGACCCTGCCCCTGTGCCCATGCCTTCGCTTGCCCGCGTTGCCGCCACGCCGTTTCGCATGCTCGGAGCCATAGGAGGACCGCTGCTTCTCCTGCTGGCCGGCTGCGGGGGCGGCGGAACGTACTCGCTCGACACTGGGCAGGTGGCTCAGCGCTTTCTGCCCACGGTGCGCACCGTAGACCACCACCCCGATTCGCTGCGCGCCCTCTCGATTGCGGAAGAGGACGAAAAAATCCA
The DNA here is from genome assembly GCA_964519235.1 of uncultured Salinivenus sp. GTDB lineage: Bacteria > Bacteroidota > Rhodothermia > Rhodothermales > Salinibacteraceae > Salinibacter. The sequence goes on from CAZFJR010000122.1 coordinate 5,835, forward strand.
GTTTCGGCTGAGTAAAGACTACCAGGCCCTCACGCAGAAGTGGTCGTCCCGTTTCCAGAGCATCGGCACTGGGCGAGAGACCCGATCACGGACCTACGCCACGCTTTGGAGTCTCGAACTGTCGCTCGCGTCGCTGCAGCCGGAGGCCGGCCTCCTGTCGCTGCGGAAAGAGCAAGCCCGCAAGCTCATCGAGCAGCGCCGTGCGGAGTACCACGACACCATCCAGATCGATGTGTACTGGTTTCTTCGGCCTGGGGACGACGGAATTGTTGCCGGCCCGGGGGCGCGCACGGAGTTGCAGGTGGCAGGACGGACGCTCCGGCCCACCCGAACCGACCACGGCCCGATCCGCGAGGCTTACGTGGCGGGCGGAGAGACAGCCCTCTACCGCCGCAACATTCTTCACTTTCCCCGCACCGCCGATGGGGCGGACGTGCTCGAAGAAGCTTCGAGAATGGAGCTGACGGTTCGCCGGACGGGTCGGTCCTCACAGGAGCAGTTCACGTGGCGCTGGGGCTCGAAGGGTCGGTAGGACGCCGAGCTGTAGGGGCTGAGAGTGCGTCCGAGCGCCGGC
>CAZFJR010000122.1:6508-8627 GCA_964519235.1 uncultured Salinivenus sp.
ACCACCATGCAGGTCGATTTTCAAGGGTCCACTGTTCTTGTTACCGGCGGCACGCGCGGCATCGGGCGCGCGCTCGTCGAAGCCTTTTCGGACGCGGGCGCGAACGTTGCGTTCACATACCGCTCATCCACCGACGCCGCCGCGGCCCTCGTCGACCGGCTCGAGGAGCAGGGCACCGAGGTGCTGTCGCTCCAGGGCGACGTGGCGGATCTCGCCGCCGCCCAGGATCACGTTGAGGCCGTAACGGACCGCTTCGGGGGGCTCGACGTGCTCGTGAACAACGCCGGCATCACCCGAGACGGGCTCCTGCTTCGCATGTCGGAGGACGACTGGGACGATGTGGTCGACACCAACCTGAAGGGCGTGTTCAACTTCTGCAAGGCGGCGTACATGCCCATGATGCGCCAGCAGAGCGGGGCAATCGTCAACATCTCGTCTGTGGTGGGCACCACCGGCAACGCCGGGCAGACCAACTACGCGGCCTCGAAGGCCGGCATCGTCGGCTTCTCCAAAAGCCTCGCCCAGGAGCTGGGCAGTCGCAACGTAACGGTGAACGTGGTGGCGCCCGGCTACGTGCAGACGGACATGACCGACGAGCTGGATGAAGAGACGCAGGCATCCATCCTCGAGACGGTTCCGCTCGACCGCCTCGCCGAGCCGCACGAAATTGCCGAGGCGGTTCTGTTTCTGGCCTCCCCCGCGGCTACCTACATCACCGGGCACGTGCTACACGTAAACGGTGGCCTGGCGATGTAAGTGCCAGGGACGGCGGCGGGGGATCGTTTGGCGGACGAAAGCGTAGCAAATACGCTGTCGCGAAATTTCCCGTCGGGGGCCATGGCCGCCGCTTCTTCAGCGACGCCGTCCCCCGAAGATTTTCACGACGCCCTTTGACTGAATCTGGAACTGAGCCGCGTTCGCATGGCCTCCGATCTCTCCAAAAGCGCGTACACGAACGTTATCGACCTCACCTCCGAGGCGCAGAAAGAGCGGCGCCGCGACGAAGTGGGAGAACTCCGCGAGCCGGACCCCCCTCTCGACGAAATGACCGTCGACGACCTGTCCGGAGACATGGAACAGGCGGTGTACGCGGCCGGCTGGCGTGAGTTGATGGACGTGCAGCGCAAGGCCATTCCGTACGCCCTCGACGGGCGCGACCTCATTGTGCAGTCGCAGACCGGATCGGGGAAGACGGGGGCCTTTCTGCTGCCGCTCTTCGACTTTGTGGACCCCGACGTAAAGGAGCAGCAGGTGCTCGTCCTGACCCCCACGCGAGAGCTGGCGCGGCAGATCCACGAAGAGTTCGAGCAGATGAAAATCGCCACGCCGCACACCAACCGCATGGAGGCGGTGCTCATCTACGGCGGTGTCGGCTACCAGCCCCAGATCGACGGCCTGAAGAACGGCGCGCAGGTGGTGGTGGGCACGCCCGGCCGCATCCTCGACCACATCAAGAAGAACAATTTCGACGCCAGTACCCTCCGGATGCTCGTGCTCGACGAGGCCGACGAGATGCTTTCGATGGGCTTCTATCCGGACATGAAGGACATTGTAGAGCACGTGCCCCCCGGCCGCGTCTCGTACATGTACAGCGCCACCATGCCGCCCAAGGTGCGGTCCGTGGCCCGCGAGTTTCTCGACGACCCGGGGTTCCTCTCGCTCAGTACCGACAAGGTGAGCGTAGAGGAAAACGAGTACCGCTACTACCTGGTGAACCCGATGGACAAGGACCGGGTGCTGGCGAAACTACTGGAGCTGGAGGAGCCGGACACCGCCCTCATCTTCGCCAACACGAAGCGGGAGGTGAGCTACCTCCATAAGTTCCTGGGCAACAAAGGCTACGACGTGGACGAAATGTCCGGCGACCTGTCGCAGCGCAAGCGCGAAAAGGCCCTCGACCGCCTGCGAGACGGCGAAACGCGCTTGCTCGTGGCCACGGATGTCGCGGCGCGCGGCATCGACGTGTCCGACCTCAGTCACGTCTTTATCTACGACGTACCGCAGGACCACGAGTACATCATCCACCGCTCCGGCCGCACGGCGCGGGCCGGGGAAGAGGGCACTACGATCGTCCTCTCCACCCACGAGGACGAGTACGAGCTGAAGCGGATGGCCAGCA
>CAZFJR010000123.1:0-8616 GCA_964519235.1 uncultured Salinivenus sp.
GAACGTCCACATCGGAAAGGTCGGAGGCCTCTCGATCACCGGAAGAAGCCCCAAGACGCGCCTTCGCGCCCCGACAACTCTCCCATGGGAGATGAAGTCACGGAGAACTCTGATAAACGCATAAACACACCTTTTTTTCTTTTATTTGACCGATGCTGGGCGGGAGACACTCCAGAAGAACATCCCTTTTCGTCTGCTTCCCCGCCGAGTAGGCTGTCCTGTTTTGAACTGGTCTAGATTATGGGTCGGATGGCGACACTGTTTCCCGCTTCACCCTCGCCCATCTCGCGCCCTCGTGATGCCTTGAACGCCCACAATGCTGGATGGTGCGACGCGGAGCGGCGGGCCGCCAAAGAGCTTGTAGCGAATACGTCGCCCTTCCTACCGCGCAGCCCGTGAAGCCGTCTGTGGACCCGTCTTTCGAGAGTGCTCTCTGCGCTTCGAGGCCGCTCCCTGCTCTCGGGAGCCGCCTGCTGTCTTCCAGATCATCATGCCGTACTGCTACGAGCACAATCACCGCGTTCCATACCGGGACTGCACCCCGCAGGGCCTCCTCCGTCCCCGCCACTACCTCGACTACTTCAAAGCCGCCCGGGTCAACGCCCTGCGCGCCCTTGGCGTGCGGTACCGGTCGTTGGAAGACCGCGGGGTCTTGATGCCCGTGGTGAGCGTGGCGGTATCCAGCCCCAAGCCCGTTCCGTACGACGAACTGCTGGCAGTTGAGGTATGCTTTTCTGATACGACGCATGCTCGCCTCTCAACGCAGTACACGGTGTCCCCGGGCAGTGTGGACAACGACGCAGTGCTGGCGACCGGACAGGTCACGGTCTGCTTTGTCTCGGCCGAGACGCAGCGCCCGGTTCGTCCCCCCAGACCGGTGCAGCGCGCTCTTCGAAACGCAGGGGCGAAGACGCGGAGGACAGACTGAGCCCACGGGAATCTTCTCCGCGTGCCGCCCTCTTGTCCGCGCGCCTTCGCTTTGTCCGCGCGCCTTCGCTGGCGGGCGAGGTGTCACGCGGGGCCTCGCCCAATCCGTTTTTCTCCCACACACAGCCCTCCCCCCTTTCTTCTATGCCTCTACAAGACCGCACGGATATTCTAGACCGCCTCAAGGACGCAGACGGCCCGCTCATTGGCGCGGGCGTCGGCTCCGGCTTTGCCGCCAAATTCGCCGAGCGCGGAGGCGCAGACTTCGTAATCGTCCACAACGCCGGTCGGTTTCGGAACGCGGGCGCCGGGAGCCTGGCCGGGCTTCTCCCGTTCGGCGACGCCAACGCCCTCACAATCGAGATTGCCGAAGAGGTCGTTCGGGCCGTGGACGAGATCCCGGTGATTGCCGGCATCTGCGGCACCGATCCTCTCCGGCCTATGCCTGCCGTCCTGGAGAAATTATCCACCATTGGCGTCGCGGGCGTCCAGAACTTTCCCACCGTCGGCGTCATCGACGGCAGGTTCCGGCAGCACCTGGAGGACACCGGGCTCGGCTTCGCGGAGGAAATCGCCCTGATGCAACAGGCCGCCGAGCGGGGCTTTGTGACCGCCCCTTACGTATTCGACGAGGCGCAGGCGCAGCGCATGGTGGAGGCCGGGGCGGACGTAGTGGTGCCCCACATGGGACTGACCACCAAGGGCGACACCGGGGCGGACACGGCCCCGACGCTCAATGCGACGGCCGAGCGGGTTCAAGCCCTCTGCGACGCGGCCGTCGGGACCAACCCCTCTGTCCTGGTGGTCTGCCACGGCGGGCCGATGGCAGAGCCGGACGACGTGCAGGCTGTCTTTGACCGCACCGAGGGGCTGGACGGCTTTTTCGGCGCCTCCAGCATTGAGCGGCTGCCGACGGAGCCGGCCATTGAGGAGCAGACCCGGCAGTTTAAGGCGCTTGCCCTAGAGGGGGGCGCTCCTACCGGCGCGCCGCGATAATCGATCGCGCGGACAGCCCAGCCGCGTGATCTCTGCCTCCTCCCCCAAAGCCGTCTCTGCACGCTGCTTGGTCCCCCTTCCCACCGTCTTTTCCGATGCCTGAGCCCACCCCGATCGGACTCTACCTCGGCCTGGTTGGACTGGCCTCCGGGGCCGCCCTCCTGCTGGTCCAGGGCGCCCGGGCCGATCGGCATCCGTGGCACCACCTGATGGCGTTTCTGGTGCCGGCCGTCACGGCCCTATCGTACACCGCCATGGTGCTCGGGCAGGGCGTATCGGTTCTTCCAAGCGGACGCGTGTACTACTGGGCCCGCTGGGCCGACGCCGCGTTCGGGGCCACGGTGCTGGTGCTCAACACCGCCCTGGTTGCCCTCCCCCGCCCCTCGTCGAGGCGGGGGGCTCTCCTGACCGGCCTCGCCGCCGCAAATGTCGTCACGATGGGCAGCGGCCTTTTTGCTGGCTTCTCGGCGGAGCCGACCACCCGGTGGACCTGGTATCTCGTTGGGAGCGGTGCCTACGCGGCCGTGCTTTGGATGCTGTTCGTGCGGGTCCCAAAGGAGGCCCGGCGGCAGGGCATCTCTCGCCGACGGCGCCAAAGGTTCTGGCGTCTGGCTTTCCTTCTCGTCGGAGTGGCCGTGCTGTATCCTCTCTGGTGGGTGGCCACCCCCCTCGGGCTGGGCTGGGTCGGCCTGTCGACCGCTGTCTTCGTCTTTGCGGTGCTCGACATTGTCTCAAAGGCCCTTTACGGAATCGTGCTGGTCCGGACCGTCCGCAAACGCTCCGCGGACGAACGAACGGCTCGCTCTCCCCTTCCTCCGGGGAGCCCGTAACGCTTGGCCCGGACGCGAATCCAACCGTCCCTTCGTTCCCCTTCCGCGTGGCATTTTCAGTCAAGTGACGTTTTCGGTCAAGTGACATTTTCGGTCACGGCGCCTACGGCACCCCCATCCTCGTCCGGCGACGGGCGGCGGTGGCGCGTACAGTCCAACGCGGCCCCTGTCCAGTCCAACGCGGCCCCTGTCTGACCGTGTGCATTCGGCTCCGTGCGCACTCGTGTGCGACCCGCCTGGGCGGACGGGATCGGACTGCCGACGAATTCTCCCCTTCTAGCAGTTTCAGCCGCTTTTTCCTGGCCCTTCGGGACTCCGACGCTTCACCCTTTCTCGGGCACACGGGTCCGCCCCAAGCCCGGCGTCCACGGAGACTCATCGATTCACAGCGGCGACTCATCGAGCGGCCTGAATCGGGCAGGCGGGACGGCCATTTTTCTCCCTGCACGCGCAAGACGGGGCGGCTTCCCGCGAACGGCCTCACCGATGGACGTTACGGGGCGTCCCCGTTGGCCGCTGTGCACGCATCAACCGCGCAGACCGTCGCCCTTCAACAAGCTACACCCGCAGGACCTATGACCACGACACGCCAAGACCTCGCACGCTCTCTGTTCACGCCTCTTTTTCGAAGCGCAGCGCTCTTTCTTCTGGCCCTCGGACTGGTTGGAGCAGGCCCCGTCGCTTCGGCTCAGCCCACCGCCGACACCCCCAAGACCCGCTCGGCGCAGTGGCAGGACCACTTCGACGAGCAGATGGCTCGCCAGCTGAGGCAAGCCCCCTCGCTGCGGGCCTCCCTGATTGAGGTGACGATCGACCAGGCCTCTAAGGAGAACGCCCCGAACCTTTCCAGAACCACGGAGGCCCTCCTCCACGTCGTCGACGAAAGCCCGACTCAGGAGCACCGGGTGCTGGCCGTGCAGGCCCTCTCGGTGATCGGCCCGGAGCATCTTGGGGACAAGCAGTACGGGCGGGTCATTCGCCAACTCTACACCCTTGCCGAGACGGACCCCTCGGCGGAGGTGCGATCAGCCGTGGCGGACGTGATTGCCCGCCAGCAAACCGGATGACAGGCACGCCGCGCTCTCGTCTGGCCCCGGGCGCACCACAACGCCGGGCTTGTTCTCGCCCTGGCTTTTTCCAACGCCGGGCTCGTTTTAGCGTCTCGCTCGCCACGCCCGCCTCTCCGTGTGGAGGGGCGGGCATTTTTGGTATCGCCTTTGCGCCGTCCACCCGGCGCCGGGCCGCCCGACACGACGGTCCTAAGGAACGAACCGTCCCTGCGGAAACGCCGCTTCCGTCCTCTCGCTTCCGTGCGGCGCGCGTGAAATCCGCGAAAATGAGAAACCGTACCGGCCCAAGAGCCCTTACCGGAATGAACGTTCACTCCTCCTTGTAAGTCCTTGCCCGATATCAACGAGACGGACGGGACGCGCAGCACCATATTGAAGGCGGCCCTGCGCTTGTTTGACGAGCGGGGGTTTCGGGACACCTCGATGGCCACCCTTGCGGACGAGGCGGATGTAGGCGCCGGCACGATTTACCGACACTTCGAGGGCAAGGAGGATCTTGTCGATCAGCTGTACGAGGAAGCGCGGGCCGAGGCCCACCGCTCGGTCCTCAGCATGGGCTTTGACGAAGACGCCCCCGTCCGTGAGCGACTCTACACCACCTGGCGGGCCGTGATCTTGAACTACATCGACTGCCCCCGGCTCTACCGATTCATCCTGAAGTACGAATCTTCCGCGTACCTGCGGGCCAAGCGCCGTGCCCAAACGGAAGACTTGCGGGCGCCCTTTCGGCAGATCTACGAGGACGGGGTGGAGCAGGAGCTCTTTGCTCCCTTGCCCGAGCCCGTGTACGCGTCGTTCTTTACCGGGGCTGTGAGCCACCTCGTGCAGGAGCACCTGAATGGGGGCACGACCCTCGACGAAGAGATGATCGACCAGACCTTTGAGATGCTGTGGGCCGCCTACACCACCGGCAGCATGCCGCAGTCCGACGTGTAGGGCTGCTGGCCTCGGCTCCACGTCTTGGGAGACCGCCCTTCCGCACTGCTCCCTGCCGCACTGTTGCTGTGGGGAGGCCCCGCGCCGCCGTTTTTCAACCCCTTTGCTCTGCATGACCGCTCTACTACGCCGTCTCCCCCTGTGCTCGGGGCGCTCTTTCGGGGACTGTCTCTTGGCCTTGTGGCATACGGGAGCCGCCACTCTCCTTCTCGCCGTCGGTGTAGGGGCCGGAACCCCCTCACCGGGCCACGCCCAGTCCGCCTCAACGGCCGATCGCGCCTCTTCCGCGACCGTAGCGGTGGCACTGGACGACTCCTCGCGGGCCACCCGCCGGCAGGCCATGGCCATTCTGGATGAGGCGCGCCGCATTGCCCGCTCAACCCACACGCTCCGCCGTCCGGATCGGTTGACCCGCGTGGTGCCCCCCGGCGCGGAAGGCCGCTCTGCGCTCGACGCGCTGCTTCGATCAGACGCGCAGCTCGTCTTGGGGGTTGGCCCGCGCACGGCTCTCCGGCTGGCCCGGCGCGACTCCCTTTCGGTGCCAGCGGTGGCCGTGCCCCTCCTGGCCCCGTCGCTACAGGATGTGCCCCGCACGCCGGCGGCCCGGACCGCCGCCCGCCTGGCGTACGTGGGCGTGCCGGGCCTCGTCCGGCAAAACATGGCGCTGCTCCGGTCGCTGACGCCCACGACGCACCCCGCCCTCCTGGTGCCCCAGTCGTTGCTACAGCCCGACGCGGCCCGCACTGCGCGGCTGCAGCGCCGCCTGAATGCACAGGCCGACTCGGGGAGCACGTGGTCGGTGGTGCCGGTGCCTGCTCAGGCCTCTGCCGCACAGGCCTCTTCTACACAGGCAGACGCAGCCGAAACGGCTTCTCCACTGGACGCCCTGCCGCCGGAGACGGACGCGGCCTACGTGCTGGGCTCGCGCATGCTGTCCCCTACTCAGCAGGACCGCCTTTTTGCCGGACTCAACGCCCGGCAGGTTCCTTCGGTGGTCCACCGCGGACGGGACGGCGTAGAACGGGGCGCCCTGGCCACGAGCTACGCGCCGGACCCGTCGCCGCTGCCCCGGCGCGCTGCCCTTCACGCCGCCGAGCTGCTTCGGGGCACGCCCGCCGGTTCGCTGGCCGTGGGCGTTACGCCGAGCGGCCCGCCGGTCCTCAACGCCGCGACGGCCGAACGGCTGGGGCTTTCCCTTTCCACCGATACGCGCCTGAGCGCCACGGTCGTCGGGAGCGGGGCCGCCGCCTCAGGCGACTCGCTCCGCTACGCCGGGGCCGTCCGCCGGGGCGTCCGTGAAAACCCAACCCTCCAGGCCACGCGGGCTGGGGTTGAGGCACAGGGCGCCGCCGTGCAGGTGGAGCGGGCCGATTTTCTGCCGCAGGTGCGGGCGCAGGCGGGGGCCCGCACAGTGGCCGAGGAGCAGGCCGCCGCCAGCTTTGGCGCACAGCCGCAACGATCTGCGAGCGGGGGCCTTTCGGTCTCGCAAACGCTCTACTCCCCCAGCGACCACGCCGAGCTTACCGCCGCGAAGCGCCGCCGGGCGGCCCGCACCGACGCGCTCAACCGCACCCGAAAGGACGTAGCCCTCCGGGCGGGCGAGGCCTACGTCGCGGCCCTGCGCGCCCGGTCGGTGGCCGCTACGCAGCGCCAAAACCTGTCGCTGGCCCGCGAAAACCTGGCACTGGCACGGTCGCGGCGTGAGGCGGGGCAGATAGGGCGACGGGCGGTGCTCCGGTTTCGGACGCAGGTGACGCAGGCCCGGCAGGCGGTCCTGGAGGCCCGGGCACAGGTCCGCGTGGCAAAGACCCGCCTGAAGCGCGTGCTGGATCGCCCCCTCGGCGACGCCCTCCGGCTGGCGTCGCTGTCGCCCCGCGACTCCATCCTGGCGCTTACGGAGCGCCTCTTCGCCCGCCACGCCCACGGGGTCGGTGCTCGGCGCCGCCTGGGGCGCGTGCTGGCGGAGGAGGGCCTGTCCAACGCCCCTGCCCTGCAGGCACTCGACGCCCAGATTGCCGCCGCCCAGCAGGGCCTCCGGGGCGCCCGGCAGTCGTACTGGGCGCCGGAACTGGCGCTGCAGGGCACCCTCAACAGCCGCGTCCTGGAGGGCGGGGCCGGCACGCAGTCCCTCTCGCTGCCGAATGTTGGCGGCGGCCTGCCGCAGCCCCCCGAAACCACCTGGAACGTGGGCGTCTCCCTCTCCCTGCCCCTCTTCACAGGCCTCCGCCGCGACGGCACCGTCGAGCGCGCCCAGGCCGAGATCCAGCGCCTGCGGGCGCGCCGCCAGTCTGCCCGCACCCGCCTGGCCGAACAGATTCGGTCGCGCACCGAGCAGGCCACCGCCAGCTACCTGGGACTGCGCGAAGCGGAAGCAGCCACCGGCACGGCCGAAGAGACCCTCGCCCTCGTGCAGCAGTCCTACACCGCCGGCGTGGCCGACGTGCTCGACCTCATCGACGCTCAGGAAACAGTCCTTGGCGCCCGCCTCGCCGAAACGAATGCCCAGTACGACTTTCTCCTGCGCCTGCTCCAGACCGAGCGCGCCGTCACCCGCCCAGGGCCACTGCAAACGGCCGATGAGCGGGCCCGCCTCCGTGAGCGCATCCGGCGCGCCATGGCCGCCGAGTAGCCCTCCCCGCGCCGTCTGCCCGGCAGACGGGCCTGGCGTCCTTGGTTTCTCTCCGTGCTTCTCTCCACGAGCCTCCCCTCGCAATGCCCATTCCCCTTCGTTCTGCGCCGCGTCCGTTCCCGTGGGCTGTTGGGGCCGCCGTGCTGCTGAGCCTCGGCCTCGCCCTGTCCGGCTGCGGCGGGGCTTCGTCTTCGAAGCCCGCTCTCGCGCCCAGCGTGCGCCCCGTCAAGCTGCACACCGTGGAGGCTCGCACCCGCGCCCCCGTGCGGGAATATCCCGGCACGGTCTCCGCCATCGAGAGCGCCACCCTGTCGTTCGAGGCCCCCGGAACCGTCATCGCCCTGCCGGTGGAAAACGGCGAGCGGGTCCGCAAGGGCCAGCTGCTCGCCCGCATTGACACGCAGGACGTCCGCTCCCGCCTGGAGGCCGCCCGGGCCCGTCGTGACGCCGCGAAGTCCGCCTACGAGCGCGCCAAGCGCCTCTACGCGGAGGGCATCGTGCCGCTGCAGCAGCTGGAGACGCGGCGGCGCGAGTACGAGGTGGCCCGCTCCTCCCTCACGCGGGCGCAGGATGCCGTGACGGACACGCGCCTCGTGGCTCCCTTCCGGGGACGAGTGGCGGAGACGCACGTGGAGCTCAACGAAACGGTGGGCCCGCAGTCGGCCATCGTTACGGTGCAGGACCTCTCGCAGCTGGAGGTGGAGGTGGCCGTGCCTGAGCAGGATCCACTCCGGCGCTCCTTGGCGTCGGCCCCGCTTCAGGTGTCGCTGCCCATGCTCGAGGGCCAGCGCTTTCCCGCCACGCTCCAGGAAATGACCACATCCGCCGCCCCCGCCACCCGTACCTACGAGGCCACCCTCACCTTCGACCCGCCGCGGGATGCGGGCGTACTGCCGGGCATGACGGCCCGCGCCAGTGCCGGGCCCGCGGGCACGGCCGACACCGCCGCCGTCTTCGTTCCCACCAGCGCCGTCTTTTCCCGCCCCGACGGCACACCGGCCGTATGGAGGGTAGACACGTCCATGACCGTTGCGGCCCAGCCCGTTGCCCTGGGCACGCCCCGCGACTCCACCGTTGCCGTGCGCCGCGGCCTGTCGGCGGGCGACCGCATTGCGGCCACGGGCGTGCAGCGCCTGAACGAAGGCCAGTCGGTGCGGCCCCTGGCCCCCTGAGGCCCCGCCCCGACACTCTCGTCCTGACGACCTCGTCCTGACACTCTCGTCCTGAC
>CAZFJR010000124.1:0-8569 GCA_964519235.1 uncultured Salinivenus sp.
CGAGCCCCCAGCCGGCGTTGATGATGGCGTTGTCGGGGAAGCCGCTCTCGGTGTCAATGGTAAACATCACGCCTGCCTTGTCGGCGCGCACCATTTTCTGGATGCCGACCGACAGGGCCACCTGCATGTGGTCAAATCCCTTTTCTTCTCGGTACGTGATCGCGCGGTTCGTGAAGAGGGACGCAAAGCACTTCTTGCAGGCCTCCAGCACCGCCTCGTCGCCGCGCACGTTCAAAAAGCTCTCCTGCTGCCCGGCGAAGCTGGCCTCGGGGAGGTCCTCGGCAGTGGCGCTGCTGCGCGCCGCAACATCAGTGGCGTCGGCATCGTCCGCTGCACTGAGCGCGTGGTAGGCATCCCGAATGGCCGTTTCCATGTCGGAGGGCATGGTGCCGTGACGAATCAGCTCGCGGATGGCGGCGCCGGTGTCGCCAAGCGACTGCTCGCCGTCCGACAGCGCCTCCAGATGGGCCCAGATCTCGTCCCTGAGGTCGTTGACCGTCAGGTAGTGCCAGTAGGCGTCGGCGGTGGTGGCAAACCCATCGGGCACACGGATGCCTTCGTCCTTCAACGCGCCGATCATCTCGCCGAGGGAGGCATTCTTGCCTCCCACGAGGGGCACGTCCTCGTTGCTGAGCGTGTCGAACCGGCGGACGTACGTTTGCTTTTTGGCAACGGCTGTGTCACTCATCATCACTGCAGGCTTGTGTTGAGGATGGTGGGGGTGGGAGGAAAGTGTGAGGCGTGACGACGTGATGCGTGAAACGTGAGGCATGGCGACGCGACAGGAAAGGGAATCGACTCTGCCCTTCTACTCCCTCGTACGTTCTTCCACACGCCTCACTCTTTACGTTTCACTTCTCACGCGTCACGAGGGAACAGACCCTGAAGCACGGGAGAGGCAGCAAGCAAAGACGAGCGATTCGGAACACCGGGGTCATCTACCGCGCCGTGTACCCGCCGTCGATGACGAGCTCCGAGCCGGTCACGAACTTCGACTCGTCGGACGCCAGGTAGAGGATGCCGTCGGCGATGTCTTTTGGCTCGCCGACGTGACCGAGGGGGTGCAGTTCGTCCAATTGCTCGCGGCCCTTCTCCACGTCGCCCTGCTCGCTCAGGTACTCCTCCACAAGGGGCGTCCAGATGAAGCCGGGGTGCACCGAGTTGACGCGAATGTCGTCCTCGGCGTACTCCAGCGCGTCCGTCTTCGTCATCAGACGTACGGCACCCTTCGAGGCGTGGTAGGGCGGAATGTCGGGCGCGCTGATGATTCCATAGATGGAGGAGAGGTTGATGATGCTCCCCCCGCCGGCCTCCTGCATGTAGGGAATGGCGTGCTTCGTGCAGAAGAACACGCCCTTCTCATTTACCGCCATCACTTCGTCCCACTCCTCCTCCGTGAGCTCGTGGGTCGGCTTGTCGGGGCCGGAAATGCCGGCGTTGTTCACGAGCACGTCGATGCCCCCGAATGCCTCCGCAACCTCGTCGAAGACGCGCTTCACTTCGTCCTCGTCGCTCACGTCCATGTGCCAGTAACGGGCGGTGCCCCCCACGGCCTCGATGTCCGCCACGACCGACGCGCCTTCGTCGTCCTTCAGGTCCGTCACGGCCACCTGCGCTCCTTCCTCGGCCAGCCGTTCGGCGGTGGCTTTGCCGATGCCCAGGGCACCGCCCGTTACAATCGCAGTTTTTTCGTCTACGCGTCCCATGGAAACGTTTGTTGGTCAGTGAGAAATGATGATCGTGCAGGGACGCATGGCGAGGCGTCCCTGCACTGTATTTGATGCAGGAAGTGGCGGGCGCTGGGTCACACCAGTGCGTGGTCCCCCACGAACTCCGAGAGCGGCAGGCCCCACGTGGGCACCTTGCCGCCGGTGGTGTAGTAGATCGTCTTAAATCCCATCTTGAGCGCGTGCGGCGTATAGCCAATCTTGAGAATGCTCGTGTCGCCGCCCCACCACTCGTTCGTGTGCATGTAGAACCCCTTGCGCCCGCCCATGTCGCCCATGCAGATGACCTCCGGCTCCAGCGATGGGATCGGCTCGTCGGGCTCGTGTGCCCCGGCCTCTCGCCCCAGCATCTGGGCGCAGATCTCCGCCTCTTTGTGACCCAGCGAGCCGAGCTTGGGCACAGTGACGGACGCCGCGTCGCCGACGGCAAAGACCTCCGGGTAGTCCGGATTGCGCATCTGGAGGCCGGTCACGACGAAGCCCTGGTCGTCCGTGATGGGAAGGTCCTTCACCACGTCGTGGGCCGTCCAGTTGGGGAAGATAATTTTCAGCTCCGCCTCCACGCTGCTTCCGTCCTCGAACTCAATGCCGTCCTCGTAGAGACGCTCGATGCCTTCCGTGTCGGCGCGATAGCCGAATCCCAGGTCTTCCACCATCGGCAGCAGCTCGTCGAGGATCTTCTCCCCGGCGTCCTCGGCGATCACCTCGGCCGGCGTAAAGAGCGTAATCGAGCGTGCGTCCCCCATCTCGTGCTTCTCCAGCCAGTGGGCCATCGAGAACGCAATCTCGACGGGCGGCCCCTCGCACGCCGCCTCAGCTTCCGGAAGAAGGGGCAGGTCGGGGTGGTGCCCCTGCACGAATCGGTCGGAGCCGACAGCGATGGGCCCGCCTTTGTACCCGCCCTCGTGCAGGTAGCGCCGGAGCTTTTCGCCGTAGTAGGTGTCGGTGAGGGTGTGTCCGTGTTCGGCAAAGCCCTCGATCTCTTCGAACGCCAGGTTGTTGCCCAGCGCAATTACGAGGTAGTCGTACCCCACCGATTCGGCGGCCGAGCCGGAGCGCTCGACCGGCGTGTACTCTACCGACCGCCCGTCCACGTCAATTCCCTGCACCTCTGCGTGGATGAACCGAATGTCGTCCCGGTCCAGGAACTTCACGAACGGCAGGTGCAGCTCCTCGGCGGGATTGTTGTTGTGCCACACCTCCAGGGGGATGTTGGGGACAAACGTGAGGTACGGAGTCCGGTCGACGCAGGTAATGTCGACCTTGTCGCCCGCGAACGCGCGAATGTAGCGGGCCGTCGTGAGGCCGGCAAAGTTACAGCCGAGAACGAGAATGTGCGGAGACGTGGGCATGGCAGGGAGCGGGCGAGAGGAGCGTGCCAGGACGCAACGAATCCGAGGGCGGCCTTGCGATCCGAAAAGAGGGAACGCCCAAGGAATTTCAGGATACGGCAAACGAATGACGATCCGCTTAGTGATGGGCGCTTCGACTAGGCGGGGAAAACCGGTCAGTTTCGGGTGGCAAATGTTCTGATGGGGCCGGAATGACAGGAACGCGGAACTCAAATCCTGTCTTTACCTGTTATAACTACACAAGACCCCGTAGCACTGCGGGGCATTTGTCTTCCCACCAACGACGAGACGTCATGGACCTGGAATCGGGACGTCCCCGCCACGAACAGATCAGCGACTGGCTGCGCGAGAAAATTGAAGAGGGGGGCTATGAGGTTGACGAGAAGCTGCCCTCCGAAAAGCAGCTCGGCGCGCGCTTCGACGTGAGCCGCGTGACGGTGCGCCGGGCCCTGCAAACCCTGGAGAACGAAGACTACATCTACCGCCGGCAGGGCCTGGGGTCGTTCGTAAAGGAGCGTCGGGCGGCGCAGGGGCTGGTGCGCCTGACGGATTTTGCACAGGACATGGCACAGGCCGGCCTGACTGCGTCGTCGGAGGTGCGGCACCGGGCCCCCGAGACGCCCCCGTCGCCCGTAGCCGTGCAGCTGCAGACGGATGATCAGAAGGTGATGCGGCTCGATCGTCTCCGCCTCGGCGACGGGCGCCCGGTGGCGTACGACCGCACCTGGCTGCCCATGTTCTATGCCCAACTCCTGGAGGGGCACGACCTGGAGCGGGAAACAATCTACCACATTCTAGAGACGGAGTACGACATCCCGGTACTGCGGGGGCAGTACCGAATTACGGCGGCCAACGCCGATGCGGCGGTGGCAGAGGCGCTCGGGGTGGCGGAGGGAGAAGCGCTGCTCCTGATTGAGCGCCTGTCGCTGACGGAAGGAGACAAGCGCGTCTACTTCCAGCGGCGCTACTACCGGAGCGACCGCGTGGCCTACGAACTGGAACTGGCCCGCGACCCGGAACGGCGCAGTGCGGCCGAGCACGGCATGCCGCTGCGCGAGTTTGAACCGGTGTTTGCCGAAGACCCGGAGGCCCGGGGCGCGTAACTGGCCCCGGGCGCTCGGAACGGGGGACTACATGCGCCCTTTCAACATGCCGTTCCAGTACATGCGCGGCAGGCCGTACGCCTTCAGCGCGTACATGCTGTAGCGCTCCTGCGTCTGGTCGAACGGGAAGCTTTCCTGCGGCTCCTTGTCGTAGTCAAACTCCGCGAGCACCAACTTGCCGTAGCCCGTGACGAGGGGGCAGGAGGTGTAGCCGTTGTACGTGCCGTTGATCGGCGTAGTGTGGTGCATCGTCGCCGTTAGGTGGTCCACCAGCACCGGCGCCTGCTTGCGGATGGCCGCGCCCGTCTTGGAGGTGGGGAGGCTGGAGTTGTCGCCGATCCCGAAGACGTTGTCGTAGCGGGTATGCTGCAGCGTGCCGGCGTCGACCTCCACCCAGCCCTCCTCATTTGCCAGGGGGCTCTGCGCAATGAAGTCGGGCGCGCTCATCGGCGGCACGGCGTGGAGCAGGTCGTACTGAACGGTCCTGCTCTCCTCCGTATCCAGGTTCTTGAACACCGCCTCCTTCGCGTCCGGCCGAATCTCCGTCAGCTCCGTGTTCAGGTTGACCTCGATGCCTTTGCGCTCCACCACGTCGTAGAGCGTTTCCTCGTAGGGCTTCGACGAGAACAAGGCGCCCTTGGCCTTCATGAAGGCGATGCGGCTGCCGTCGCGCACGCCCTGTCGGCGGAAGGCCTCGTCGGCCAGATACATGATTTTCTGGGGCGCGCCGCCGCACTTGACGCCCGTGGTGGGCTCGGTGAAGAGGGCGGTGCCGCCTTTGGGAAACTGCTGGAGGGCGTCCCAGGTGGTCTCGCAGGTGTCGTAGCTGTAGTTGCTGACCACTCCCGTCTCGGGCCGTCCCACCGACTCGGCGAGGCCCGGAATGCCGTCCCAGTTGATTTGAATCCCGGCCGCCATCACGAGATAGTCGTAGCCGTAGGTGTTGCCGGCGGCGGTGGCAACGGCGTTGTTATCGGGGTCCAGCTCCACGGCGCGGTCTTGGATCCAGGTGGCCCCGCGCGGTATCACCTCGCCCATGGGGCGGGCCGATTCTTCTTTTGGAAAGACCCCGGCGCCGATGAGCGTCCAAAGGGGTTGGTAATAGTGCGTGTCGGCGGGGTCGAGGATGGCCACCTCCGGGGCATCGTCGCGCTCCAGCAGCTGCGAGGCAACGGTAAGGCCGGCGGTGCCGCCGCCAACGATGAGAACGTGGTGCGAGTCGGTCATGGGTCTAGGGCGTTGTTGAGAGGAGGACGTTGGAGAAAGAACAGGGAGACAACTGGGGGAACGGAATGAGGCCGCTACGCACGCAGGTTGCGGCCGAATTTTTTGGCGAGTGTGGTGATGAAGCCGACGGCCCGCTGCACGTCGGGGTCGCGGAGAGCCCCGAGAAGCCCGAAGACGCCCTGGGTGGGCGTATCGCCGCGGCTCGCTTCTTTCTGGGTGTCGACGAGTGCGGAACCGAGGCTGCCCACCACCTGCAGGGCCTGGGGATCGAGCACCCCAGAATCGAGCAGGGCCTCAAACTCGTCGGTGCGAAACAGCTCGCCAAGACGGCTGAGGGCGCCAAAGGCCTGACGCAGAGTGCGCTCCGGGTCGTAGCCCTGCGCGGCAGCACGGGCGTATTCGGCGTCGAGAATGTCCACGACGGTGGCAATGACGGCGGGCGCGTCTTCCGCCAGGGCCGTAAGCTCGTCGAGCTGTTCGGATCGGTCCAGAATGTTCTCCAGGGCCGCGGCCGTCTCGGGGTCGGTGAGCGCTTCCAACAGCCGGAGCCCCTCCCGGGCGCGCTCGTCCACCACGACGCCTCGGTCGGCCGCACGGGTCAGGGCGTCGTCGATGGTATCGACCGTGACCCTTGCCGCGTCGGGCAGCTCCTCGGCGAGGGCGGCCAGCTGTTCCAGCCGGTCGAGGCGGTCGATGAGGGCGGTGAGCACCTCCACCGTCTCCGGCTCCGTCAGCGCTTCGGCGAGGTGCAGGGCCTCCCCGGCACGCTCATCGAGCACGACCCCGCGGTCCGCCGCTCGTGTGAGCTCTTCGTCCACCACATCGGCCGTGGTCTGGAGGAGGGCCGGCATCTGTTGCTCCAGCCGCTCGAGCGTATCGAGGGCCTCCTCGATGGTATCGAGCCGGTCGAGGAGATGCGTCAGCTTCTCGCGGGTTGCGGGGTCTTGTAAGCGCTTTTCCAGCGTGCCGTCTGTGTGGGTCGCGTCGTCCATGAGCCCTGAGGATCTGTGGTCGGCAGAATTGGAAACCGGCTGTTGGTAGCTACCTGTATTTACAACTGGTAACGATGTTTCGAAACCGTTGCAAATGGTGAGGAAGAGGTCCGCACGGTGGGCCGGGATGCGCGTACAGCCGATTACTGTATGGCTGGCTAAAACGCGTGGGCTGTGCTCGTATCCGGGGCCGGTTTGGGAACGAACACCGCGTAGAGGCCCCGCAGGTCTCCCGGCTCGAATCCGTAGGCTCGGTCCTCGGGGTAGCCGTTCTTTACGAATGCGGGCCGTTGGTCTTTGGGGCCGTGGCAGGAGAGACAAGTAGACCGCACGGGGATGCGGCGCGCGTAGCGCCAGCCGGGGCGGCCGTTGCGGGTTGTGCGGATCCAGCGCTCGGTGAGCTCGGGGGAGGAGGCGAATTCCTCGTAGAGGCGGCGTGCCTCCGGGTCGAGCTGGTGGGCCGGATTGCGATACTTCTTGGCGAGCTGCTGCACGGTCCAGCCGTTCGTGGCCCCGATCTGCTTCGCGCGCATGCCCACAGGTTTGCACACGCGCTTGAAGGTGCTCTTGTCGACGGTGGACGTGCCGATGGTGGCGGCAAGCGACTCACGCATTTCGTTGAGGGCCGCGATGGACGTTTCCACCTTCTGCCTGACGGAATCGGGGGGCGTCGACGAAGCCCCGGAGGGGGAGCGGCCACACCCGGCCAGGACGGCGGTGATGCCGGCAGCGAGAAGGAGGGACGACAGTCGGTGCATCGGACAGGAAGCAGCGGACAAGAAAGGACGCGAGGAAAACAAAATACGGCTCACATCGTGCTCGTTGCCAGGAGCTCAGTTCAGACACGCATCAGAACATTTTGGATCATTCGACGGGCTTTTCTCCCACGCTTGCGAGCGCCCGTCTCTCGTACTCTTGTTTTCCACACGAGGCAGCTTTTTTCGCGCAGGGCGGCCTTCGGGCCGGTCTCCAGGGACGGATGGGCCGGGCGTGCAAGCCGAGCATGGAGAGTGACGCCAAGCAAGGAGAGTGATCTGGGCATGAAGAACCGAGAGAGGATTCCCGTCTGGCCGTCTCCCGCCGGATCCTGTGTTCTATATATTGGTTGGTACCTGTAACTACAAGTAGTAGCAACACAAAGCCGTGCGTTCCCATGTCCGATCCCCAATTCGACGTTGAGCGGGCCACGGCGGGGCTTGTGCTCGCGCTTTTTCTGGCGGCGTCGCTGCTACTGGGGGCGATGTACTACTTCGTTCTCCGAGACACGGGGAGGCGAGCGGAGGAGGAGGCAAGTTCCTCCGCACAGGCCGTTGTTCGCGTGGAGCGCCCGCCGTCCTCCGATGCTGTCTCGCCGTCTTTCGTCATTCGCAGGTGCACCACATGAGCTACACGCCGCTCGTTACCATTTTGGTGGTGCTGGTGGTGGGGGCCGCCCTCACCTTGTCGGTGCTGTTTTACGCCTTTCGAGAAGGAGCCTTCGACAACCTGAGATCCGGGGCCTACGCCATCTTCGACGAAGACGAGCCGGTGGGGGAGCCGCAGGACCAGTGGTTTCAGGAATCAGAGGACCCCGCGGCCCCCCCGCCGTCTTCGCGCGCTTGACCTTTTTCTACCAACGCACGCTGCCTGTTCATGCCTGAAGATGCCTCCCCCGCCGTGCCCCCGGACGTTGCCGACGCGAGTGCGGACATCGACTGGCGCCAGGTCGTTGATGCCTCTGCGCGAGGGCCGGTCGTTGCGTTCGTCGTGAGCGCCACGGCGTGGCTCGTCATTGGCTCGCTGCTGGCCCTCATCGCCAGCTTCAAGTTTCAGTTTCCCGACTGGTGGACGCAGCAGGCGTGGCTCACCTTCGGGCGGGTGCGGCCTGCGCACCTGAATACAATGATCTACGGCTGGATTTCGATGGCGGGCGTGGGGGTGAGCGCGTGGCTCTGGGCGCGGCTTTTGAAAACGCGGCTGCGGGGGCAGTGGATGTTGCTGCTGAGCGCGGCGCTCTGGAACCTGGGGGTGCTGGTGGGTACCATCGGCATTCTGGCGGGCTACTCGCGGGCCATCGAATGGGTGGAAATGCCGTACGTGGCGTTTGCGTTCATCGTCCCGGCCATGCTGCTGGTAGTGGCGTCGTTCATCCAGACACTCTGGGAGCGCCACGCGCGCCACCTCTACAT
>CAZFJR010000125.1:0-8544 GCA_964519235.1 uncultured Salinivenus sp.
CTCGGACCGCGCCGACGGCACGTCGGACATCGACTTCTCGGCGTTCCTGCGAGAGGCCGCGCAGTCCTCCGCCCGCATCGTGCTGCACCTGCTCGACGCCCTTCCGGCATCGTTTGCGGCCCCCGCGGCGGGCTGAGTTCCTTGGTCCCCTCCGCCCGCGTCCCCTCCGTTGACGCCTAATTCACCCCCCTGGGGGCGAACAGAACCCCGGGGGCATTGTATCATGTCCGAATTGCATACTCGCGGATTCTCATTGCCTCTATGCGGTTCTTTGCCGTCGGTCTTAATCACGAATGCACCTCGCTGGAGCGCACCGAGAAGTTCGCGCTCAGCCCCGACGACCAAGAGGCGCTGTATGCCAATCTCAGCCTGAGTGCCGACGCGGAGGCGGTGGTCCTCTCGACGTGCAATCGCACGGAGGCCTATCTCTACGGCACAGGGGCGGACGTGCGCCAGATGCAGGCGCTCCTGGGGCAGTCGGCCGGGCAGCAGTGGCCCGCGGAGGCGGCGTTTCAGATCCGCGACGAGGCCGCGGTGCGCCATCTGCTGCAGGTGACCAGCGGCTTGCGCTCGGTGGTGCTGGGGGAGCAGCAGATCCTCGCGCAGGTAAAGGCGGCGTACGAGCGCGCAGTCGACGCGGACGCGCTCCATTCGGTGATGCATCGCCTCTTCCACACGGCCTTCCGGGCGGCGAAGCGCGTATCGTCGGAAACGGGGCTCGACCGCGGCGCTGCCTCTGTCTCCACGGCGGCGGTGGAGATGGCCCGCCAGGACCTGGGGGCGTACACCGACGCGGCCTCGCTTTCTGAAACGGACGTGGTGCTGGTGGGCGCGGGCAAGATGGGACGCCTCGCGCTGGAAGCCCTGGCGGACGACACGCCCCGGTCCGTCACCATCGTCAACCGCTCGGCCACGCGGGCGACCGACCTCGCGGAGGCGCACGACGGCACGTCCTGCGCCTGGGACCAGCGCCACGAGGCGGTGGCCGCGGCTGATCTGGTCCTGGTGGCCACCGGCGCCCCGGATCCCGTCCTCACGTCGGCCTCCCTGCCCGTGCCCGATGCCGGCACCACCCTGGTGGTGGATGTGGCCATGCCCCGCAACGTAGACCCCACGGTGGCCGATCGCCCCGGCTATCGCCTGTACGACCTCGACGACCTGCAGGCGTGGACCCAAGAGGTGCGCGACCGCCGGGCCGCCTCGGTGCCTCGGGCCGAGTCCATCTGCGAAGAGCTCCTGGAGGACTTTGTCACGTGGTTCTTCCACCAGCAGGCCCTGCAGCCTGCCATTCAGGCCATCCGAAATACGTTCGACACCATCCGCGAGCAGGAGGTGGAGCGGCACGCACACCGCACCGACATGGACCGGGCGGAGGTGGACCGCCTCACCGAGTCCATCATGCAAAAGCTGTTGGCGGTGCCCATCGTCCGCCTGAAAAATGTGGACCCGGAGAGCATCGACTTTGTGCAGGGCATTGAGCTGCTGCACGCCCTCTTCGCGCCGTCGGACGCGGAGGATGCGGGCCGCTCCCTGCCCCGTGCCCCGGACGCAGACCGCCCCGACCTCGGCGACGCGCCCTCCCCCTGCCCCTACCTCACCCACGATGCAGGGCCGGACGACGAGGAAACCCGAAACGTGCAGCACGCGCTTCGCATGTCGACCACCGAGCGCACTGGGCCCTCTGCGGACAATGAGTAGCTGCTGAGGTACAGCACGCAGCGTCCCGGAGGCCCTCCTGGGTTCCCCCGCGCTGCCGCTTCGCCCTTGACTGTTCCGGCCTCTTCCTCGAACAATTCCTGCCCTCGATGTCCGCCGTTTCTGAACCGCTCGTCCTCGGCACGCGTGGCAGCGACCTGGCCCTCCGCCAGGCCAATAGCGTGCGCTCCCGGCTGGAAGCGGCCGGCTACCGCGCCACGCTGACTACCATCTCCACCCGCGGCGACGAGTCGACCGACACGCCCATCTCGGAGATTGGGGACGAGGCGGTCTTTACGAAGGAGCTGGACCGGGCCCTCCTGCAGGGAGATGTGGACCTGGCTGTCCATTCGCTGAAAGACATTCCCTCCCGCGTGCCGTCGGGCATTGCCCTCGCCGCCATTGGGGAGCGCGAAGACCCGCGAGACGCGTTTGTCGCCCATCCCTCGTTCGAGGGCCACCTGCACGACCTGCCGCAGGGCGCTCCCGTCGCTACGGCGTCGCTCCGCCGCACCGCGCAGCTGCAAGCCTGGCGGCCCGACCTGGAGGTGGTGCCGGTGCGCGGCAACGTCGACTCGCGCCTCGAAAAGCTTCGCCGCAGCGACTGGGCGGGCATGGTGCTCGCGGTGGCGGGCCTCGTGCGGCTCGGCCTCTCCATGCACATCCGAGACCGCATTGACCCGGCCCGCATGGTTCCGGCGGTGGGGCAGGGCGCGCTCGGCATCGCGTGCCGCGAGGACAACGACGCCCTGAGGCGCCTCCTCGCTGAGACGCTTCATCACGATGCCACCGGCCGTGCGGTAACGGCCGAACGGGCCTTCCTGCGCGAGGTCGGCGGCGGGTGCCAGGTGCCCCTGGGCGCCTGGGCGCACCTGGAGGAGGATGCGCTCGTGCTCGAGGCCTGCATCGCTGCCCTCGATGGCGAGGAGTACTACCGCGACCAGCGCCGCTGTGCCCCGGACGATGGCGCCGACACGGGCCGCGATCTGGCGCGCGATCTGCTGGAGCGAGGCGGCGATCACATCCTGGACGAGGTGCTCGGCGACCGGCGCCACGAACCGTCCGGGTCGCCGTTCAACGCGTAGCCTCGGCGCCCGCGCCCCCTGCAAAAAGGCCTTCTCTTCCTCAGCCATCGCGGGAGCACTCGAACGGAAGGGCGTGCGGCGCATGGACAGCGAGGCGCTCACCTCTGACACCGTCGTCGCTCCTGCAACGCCCTCTCTCCCGTGTGCCGATGACCAACGCCCCCGATGTCATTCTCTTACGTTCGGCGGACCCGCCGCCCGATCGCTACCTCAAGGCGTTTGATCACGCCGGCCTGCGTGCCCGGTGCGAGCCGGTGCTCTCCTTCTCGTTTCCCCGCCAAGAGGCCCTCGCGGCGCAACTGCGGTCCCGCGACGCGTACGCGGCCCTGATTGCCACCAGTCCGCGGGCGGGAACGGCCCTAAAGCGCGTGTTTGAGGACCGGCCCGCGCTGGCGAGGGCGTGGCGGAAGGCCCCGGCCTACGCCGTTGGTCCCAAAACGGCGGCGCGGTTGCGAGACGCAGGGCTGGCCCCGCGCGGGGCGGACGCGGGTTCCGCGGATGCTCTGGCCGAGCACATCATTGAGGCGGATCCCGCGGCTCCGTTGCTGTTTCTTTGCGGCAATCGGCGTCGCGACGTGCTGCCGCAGCGCCTTCGGGCCGCCGCTGTGTCGTTCGATGAGCAGGTGGTGTACCACACCCATACGCGGACGGATTTGGCGCTTCCGGCTCCGGAGGACGCCCCCTGGCTGGTCTTCTTTAGCCCGTCGGGGCTGGAGGCGGTGACGCAGTCGGGCATCGACCCGGGGGCCTACCGCTGCGCCGCGATTGGGCCCACGACCGGAGGCGCCCTGAAGGAGGCGGGACACCCGCCCGCAGCGGTGGCTGCCGCCCCCACGCCCAGGGCGCTCGTGAAAACCCTTCGCGAAGCACACGCCGCCTGACGCGTGCAGAGGGCCGTTTCGAGGCGTCTCACCCGTCGGACTCGCGAAGCACACCGCCGATTGCGGCGCGGAACCGGGCCGTCGCACGCTCCGGATCGGTCGCCGTTGCCACGGCGGAAAGCACCGCCACACCGTGCGCCCCGGCCTCCAGGGCCGCCCGCACGCGGTCGTGGGTGATGCCGCCAATGGCGATGACGGGAATCGGCACGGCCTCACAGGCCCGGGCCAGCCCGTCTGGCCCCTTCACGGACTTTGGGTTGCGCTTGGAGGTGGTGGGAAACACCGGGCCAAACCCGATGTAGTCGGCCCCCAATTCATAGGCCTCGGCCGCCTGGCCGGGCTTCGTGGCGGTGGCCCCGATGAGGAACTCGGTGCCCAGAACCGATCGCCCAGCATCCACCGGGAAGTCCTTCTGCCCGAGATGCACGCCATCGGCGCCGATGGCCTGGGCAATGTCGAGACGATCGTCCACGATGAGAGGCGTCGACGCGTCGCTGCATACGGCCGCCACCTGACGGGCCTCCACGAGCTGGTTCTGGACGCCCCCGTGCTTCTGACGAAACTGAATCGTGTCGGCCCCGCCCCGGATGGCCAGCCGGGCGAGGTCGGCGTGGGGGTGGTCCTGCTGAAGGTGAAAGTCGGTGAGCACGTGCAAACGACCGATCGAGGGCTCTTCGGCCGTGGGCTCTCCGTTCGAGGAGGGGGCCTCCATGATGAGGGATGGGCGGGTGGAAAAGAGCTGCGAGAGCTGCACACCTGAGCCGCCTTGCAGTTCCCCCGCGACGTAGCCTGAAGACAATTTCCACGTCCTGCGAACGAACGGGCAAGGCAGCCGGTTCGGGCTTGCGCCGAGGAGGCACAAAGACACCAATTGTTTCTTCTCCGTCCAATGAGTGCATCTGCCGTCCAGTCGGCCCTTGTGGACGATGCCCAGGCACTGTTTCGGGCCGCCGTGGAGCGCGTTCAGGCTCCGCACTTGCTGTCGCAGCGCGACCCGTCCACGTGGGCGCCGGCCCCGCTGTCGGCCTACGCGTCCCTTCGCGTGGTGGGGATGGGGAAGGCGGCCCTCGCCATGGCCGGAGCGATGGACCGGTTCCTGGGGGCACGCCGCCGCGCAGACGAGGCGCTGGCGGGCTGCGTGGTGGTGCCCGAGGGATATGCCCCGACGGGCCCCGACGGCCTCGCCCCGCCGTCTTCCCTGGATGTGATGGAGGGCGGGCATCCGCTGCCGACGCGAAAGAGCACGCGGGCCGCGCGTCGCATGCTCGACCATGCCGAGGCCGCCGGCCCCAACGATCTGCTGCTCGTGTTGATCTCGGGCGGCGGCACGGCCCTAAGCACGCTCCCGGCCGCCGACCTGGACGTGACTGATCTGAGAACCACGTACCACCGATTGCTCACCGCGGGCGTCCCGGTGCAATCGATGAATGCGGTGCGCAAGCACCTGACGCGGGTGGGCGGCGGGCAGTTGGCCCGGGCCGCGGCGCCGGCGACCGTGGCGGCGGGGGTCGTGTCGGACGTGGTGGGGGATGATATGTCTGTTATTGCAGGTGGACCTACCGTTCCGGATCCCACTACGTACGAGGACGCCGTTCGGGTGCTCTACCGCTACAACCTGTGGCGCGATGTACCGCGCCCCGTCCGTACGCACCTGGCGGAGGGCGCCCGCGGCAAACGCCCCGACACCCCAGGCCCGGGCGATGCGTGCTTCGAACGTGCTCACACGCATCTGATCGGGACGAACCGGATGGCGCTCGACGCGGCGGCAGACGCAGCGGAGGCGCGCGGGTACGAGGTCCGTCGGGTGTCGGAGGGGGTCGAAGGCGAAGCCCGGGCCGTTGGAATGGACCATGTGGACACCCTGCTCGATGCGGAGCCCTCAACGCCGACCTGTTGGCTCTGGGGCGGCGAACCAACCGTCACTGTGACTGGCGAGGGGAACGGCGGGCGCAACCAGGAGGTGGCACTGGGCGGAGCGCTCGCGCTGGAGGAGACGTCGGCCCCGGCCGTGCTGTTAAGCGGCGGGACGGATGGGATCGACGGCCCGACGGAGGCCGCCGGGGCCTGGGCAACGCCGGATACCGCGGAACGGGCCCGCGCCGCGGGGTGCGACCCGGAGGCGCATCTTGACGACAACAACGCGTATCCGCTCTTTGACGCGACGGGGCAGCTTCTCCAAACGGGCCCGACCCACACGAACGTGATGGACGTGCATGTGGGGCTTGTGCATCCCGATGCGCCGACGGACGACGACCTCTGAATCCGTTCAGGGGGAGGCAGCTCCCCGCGAACGGATCGCTTTTCCAATCCCGCGTGCTGTTTCGTACTTTAACCGTCTCGACACATCGCCTGGCACCCGGAGCCAGCCCATCGTGCCTGTCCTTCGCCGACACCCGATCTGGGGAGCTGCGGTCCTGCTCCTGCTCGCCGGACTTCTGTCTCTGCTCTGGCCACTTCCGAAGACGGCCGCGCCCGGGGCCGGACACACCAGCCTGGACGTCACGGCCCAGAACCAGACCGTGCTTCGGTCGGTGCACCCCGAAGGGGGGCAGCCCATCTCGGTGCGCAAGCTCCCCCAGAGCGTCGTCGAGGCCCTTCTCGCCATTGAGGACCGGCGCTTCTATTCGCATACCGGCATCGATCCCCTGGCGCTGGGACGGGCGCTCTGGAGCAACCTGCGACAGGGCCGCATCGTGAGCGGCGGCTCCACCGTCACGATGCAGGTGGCCGAGCAGTTGCGCGGCACGCCCCCGCCGACGATTGGGAACAAGCTCGTGGAGATGCATCTCGCGCTGCGGTTGGAATTGCGGCGCTCGAAGCCGGAGATTCTGTCGCTCTGGTTCAACCGGGTCTCCTTCGGCAACCGCCTCCACGGCATCGAGGCCGCCGCGCAGGGCTACTTCGGCAAGTCGGCCCGCGACCTCACGCCCGCCCAGGCCGCGTATCTTGTGGGGCTGCCCCGCGCCCCGAGCCGCTACAACCCGTTTCGTCACCCCGAGCGCGCCGAGCAGCGCCAGCACCGCGTCCTCCGTGCCCTGCAGGACGCAGGCGTTTTGACCCCGGATGAGCGCAAGCAACTCGCCGCGGTGCCAATCGACGTGCGGAGGCCCGATCCCGTCTTCCGCGCGCCGCACCTGACGCGCTGGGTGCTCCGCCACCGCCGCCCCGACTCGCGGTCGCTGGCCGAGATCCGGACGACGATCGATCCGGACCTCCAAAGGACGGTCGCCAACCTCGTAGAGGCGCACGTGCAGACGTTCCGACAGGAGACACTGACCAACGCCGCGGCGGTCGTGCTCGACAACCGCACCGGGGCGATCCGTGCCTATGTGGGCAGTGCCGACTTCTGGGATGAGCGGCACGGGGGGCAGAACGACGGGGTGCGCATGCTGCGGCAGCCGGGCAGTGCGCTCAAGCCGTTCACCTACGCCCACGCGCTCGCCTCGCGCCGCTACACGCCCGCTACCGTGCTGGCGGACATCGAACTGAACGTGCCGGAGGCCAGCGGGGCCTTCACGCCCGAAAACTACGACGAGACCTACCACGGCCCCACGCCCCTGCGCCAGGCGCTCGCCTCCAGCTTCAACGTGCCCGCCGTGCGGCTGGCGCGGGAGTTCGGCCCCGCGCCGATCCTGGAGACGCTTCGCGACTTTGGCTTCACGTCCCTCGACCGCGCCCCGTCGTACTACGGCGTCGGCCTCACGCTCGGGAACGGGGAGGTGCAGCCCCTCGAACTGGCGCGCGCCTACGCCGGACTGGCGCGCGGCGGCACCCTGCCCCCGGTCCACGCCGTGCGCTGGGCCCGCACTGTCGACGACGACACCTTACACACCGAGATCCCAGCGCCGCAGCAGACCGACCTCTCGCCGGGCGTCACGCATCTGATCACCGACATTCTCGACGATCCCGCCGCCCGGGCGCCGGGCTTTGGGCGGGGTGGGCCGCTGGAGCTGCCGTTTCCGGTGGCGGTGAAGACGGGGACCTCCAAGGACTACCGCGACAGCTGGACGGTGGGCTACACGCCGCGGCACACGGTGGCCGTGTGGGCGGGCAACTTCGACGGGACGCCGATGGACCGGATGAGCGGGGTGGCAGGGGCCGCGCCCCTCTTCCACAGCATCCTGCGGGAACTGGGGAGCGGGGGTGATTTTGAGCGTCCGCCGGGCCTCCAAGCCGCGAGGGTGTGCCCCGCCAGCGGCAAGCGCCCCGGTGCCCACTGCCCCGCTCCGCACCGCGAGCTGTTTCTATCTGGGACGGTCCCCACGGACACCTGCACCGTTCACCGCGTCGTTGCCATTGACCAGCGCACCGGTCGCCGCGCTGCTCCCGACACGCCGTCGCGCCATGTACAGAAAACCCGCTACGCGGTGTACCCCAAGCGCTACCACGCCTGGATGCGCGAGCACGACGTGCCGCTTCCCCCGCAGCCAACCCGGCACGCTGCTTCGCAGGCGCCAGCCGCTGCGAAGGGACGCACTCAGGTGACCGATCGCCTCCGCATCCGCTATCCCGCGGACGAGGCACTCTTCTACGTCGACCCGGTCCTACGTGACCGCTACCAGCGGCTCTCCCTGAAGGGCACGGCGCCCGACGCCTTCCGGGGCGTGCACTGGGTCGTGAACGGCACACGGCATGCCTCCGGGGCGGGACGGGCAAACTGGCAGCTACGACCGGGGACACACCGCATTGAACTGCGGGCGCGGCACGAGGGGCAGGCTGTTCGTAGCCCGGAAGTGCAAATTCGAGTCGTCTCTGCGTCGAACACGAGCGGTCGGCCCGCCGAACGGTGAGTATTGGGTTGTGAATCGTGAGGCGTGATGCGTGAGATAACCCAACCTCACGTTTCACGCCTCACGAGTCACGCAGAGACCAACCCGAAAAGC
>CAZFJR010000126.1:0-8394 GCA_964519235.1 uncultured Salinivenus sp.
GTGTCGCTCACAATGGTGCGCACCTGCCGCCCGAGCACGTCGTAGAGGCGAATCGAGGCCTTCTGCTTCTCGGGCAGGGCGTAGTGGACCGTCGCGCGTTGCTGCGCGGGATTCGGGTAGGTGTCCAAGAGTTGCACCTCCGTCACGCCGCGCTCGACGGTGATCGTCTCAGAGAGGGACGCCGAGCCGTCCGTGTCGACCTGTCGGAGGCGGTAGGTGAGGGCATCCGCTTCGTAGGGGAGATCGCCGTCCGTGAAGCGGTAGGACTGGGCCTGAGAGGTGGTGCCGCTGCCCTCAACGGAGCCGACTGTGGTCCATGCGCTCTCTCGCCCATTCGCCCCCTCGCCCATGTGGCGTTGGACCTGGAACTCTGCGTTGCCGGTTTCCGAGGCGGTCGACCAGGAGAGCTGCACCGCTTCGTCGTTGACCGTTGCATCGAAGCCTGCGAGTTCCACTGGCAGGTTGCCGTCGCCATTCTTGTACCAGGCAATTTTGTTGTCGAACGTGGAAGCGGAGAGAACGTCGGTATCGTCGTCTCCATCTACATCCGCCGCGTGGACGCTCTGGGCGCCGAATGCCTGTGTCGTAATCGTGTGGGTGGTAAAGCTTGGGTCAGGATCGCCGTTGTTTTCGAACCAGGTCACTTCGGGAGGGGTGTCCTCGAAGTCTCCTTCAGACGCAGAGAGAATGTCGGTATCGGAGTCCCCATCCACGTCGGCTGCGTAGATGCTGCTGGGATTAATTTTGTCAGTTGTGAGGGTATGTTGCGTGAAGCCCGGGTCCGCATTTCCGTCGTTTTCGTACCAGGCAATTACGTCTGCGTCATCCCCAGGAGTTGCGAAGAGGAGATCAGTATCGGAGTCCCCATCTACATCGGTCGCGTACACGCTCTCTGCTACATCGTCGAAATTATTGTCGACCGTGCGGCTAGTGAAGCTTGGAGCGTTCTGGCCATCGTTTTCGAGCCACTGGTGCGCTCCTTCTTCAGAGAAGACGATGTCGGTGTCGCCATCTCCATCCACGTCGGTTACATGGACGCTTTGAATAGAGTACGTGTTGTTTTCAATTACACTGCACGTGAAGCCTGGATCGTCACTCCCATCGTTTTCGCACCACGTGATCCGATCATTGCCACCGGCGGTGTCAACGCCGTAAATGATGTCGGTGTCTCCGTCCCCATCTACATCCCCTGCGTCCACGCTTGTCTCGCCGTCAAAATAGGTAATCCCGTGGGTCGTAAAGCTCGGGTCAGCGCTTCCATCATTCTCATACCACTCGGAATCACCACCCTGATCGGGCGCTGAGAGAACGTCGGTATCGTCGTCTCCATCTACATCCGCCGCGTGGACGCTCTGGGCGCCGAATGCCTGTGTCGTAATCGTGTGGAAAGTGAAGGAGGGCATGCTCTCTCCATCATTTTCATACCAGGCAATCTTGTCGTCGTCCGCAGAGGCAGATAAAATGTCGGTATCGGAGTCGCCGTCCACATCGGCGGTGTGAACGTCGACGGCACCCCGAGCAAACCCCGGACCGGTGAGCACCTGTTGCTCAGAGAAACTCCCGCCCAGATTCTCGTACCAGGCAATTTTGTCGTCGTCCGCAGAGGCAGAAAGGACATCGACTTGAGAGTCTCCGTTCAGATCCATCGCATACACACCCGACGCTCCGACGGCCGCCGAGGAGATTGTGCGTTTGGTAAAGCCTGGATCGGTCGTTCCGTCACTCTCATACCACGCGATTTCGTTATCATCGTCGCAGCAGTAATGTGAGGCAGAGAACACATCGACGTCGGAATCTCCGTCTACGTCTCTCGCGTAGACACTGCTAACCCCATATTCAGTGGTGCCGACTGTGCGTGTAGTGAAGCTTGGATCGGCGTTTCCATCGTTCTCGTACCACGCGACGGTTCCCCCAGCGTAGTTGCCTCCTCCCGAAAGGATGTCGGTATCCTCGTCCCCATCCACATCGGCGGCGTAAATGGTCGTGGCCCCTTTGGCATCCGTCGTAATTGTGCGTTCTGTGAAGCTTGGATCTTCATTTCCATCGTTCTCAAACCACGCAACTTTATCGTCGAATCCAGAGGCGTAGAGAATGTCGGTGTCGGAGTCTCCGTCCAGATCGGTTGCATAGACGCTTCTGGGGCTGCTGGCCTCGAAGGTGATTATATGCGTGGTAAAGCTCGGGTCGTCGTCCCCATTGTTCTCGTGCCACCAAACGGAATCATCACCCCGGGAAGCAGAAACAATGTCGATGTCACCGTCTCCGTCTACATCAGCGGCGTGGACGCTTGCGGCTTCATTTGGACTGGTAGTAATCGTATGAGGGGTGAAACTTGGGTCCGCGTTCCCATCGTTTTCGTACCACTTGATTTCGTCATCCTCGCCCGTAGCGGCTGAGAGGAGATCGATGTCGCCGTCCCCATCTATGTCCGCCGCATAAACGTCTTCGGCACCCTGGGTCCCACTTGTGACCGTGTGAACTGTGAAGCTCGGCGGATCCCCTCCGTCATTCTCGTGCCACGTAATCTTATTGTCTTCCTCGGAGGCTGAAAGAACGTCGCTGTCTCCGTCTCCATCTACATCAGCGGCGTGGACAGCCTGTGGACCGCATGTCTCGCAGGCCGTAATTACCTCCTGGGGAACCTGAGCTCGCGCGTGGTGCTCCAACCCGAGTCCCAAGATGAGAACCAGACTCAACGTCCCCGCGCATAGGTGCGCAGTTCCATTCAATAGAGAGGCGAACGTTCGAGTGAGCGTTGAGGTGGGTCGAGAAGCAAACTGCATGGCGTGTTGAACCTGTGAGATGCGAAGAGAGCAAAGGCCGCCGGGCGTCCGCAGGGGAGAGCGGCTCCTGCGCCCCGTAACGTGCAGCCCGGCGATGTCGATGTTGGGACAATTCCTTGCTGTGCTGCGACATGTCCCCTCAGCGACACGATTTGTCCCAACAGGAACAGGCCGCAGGCGGCGCTCACGGGGGTCGCTCACGGCAGTGGTCAATCCTGCTCCCGGACGTAGGCGGCGGGCGCAGTGCCAAACGCCTCGTTCATTCGGCGCGTAAGGTGGCGGCGGCTCAGGCCGAGGACGTCGGACTCCATGAGAACTTTGGCAACAATCGAATGTGAGGTCGCCCCGCCGGGACCGGCGGAGCGCCTCTCATTCGATGAGGTGAACGCGTTGAACGAGGGGCGTCACGAAACGCGCGCCCCGTCGGGACACCGTAGGCCCGTCAGTCCATCTTCACCCGGATGGGTTCGGCCGTTTTTGCGGACTTGAGTGCGGCGGCTTGTAAAACGTCGGCTGCCTCAGCATCCTCCGCCTCCGAGGGCACCATAAATTCCGGCGCCGGCATGAGGCTTGACATCGAGCCTCCGGCCGCACACGTCACTGTCACGCTCATGGGTGAGTAAAGATTAAAGGTCACGAACGTGGCCAGCTGGTTGAGGAAGCTCACCTGCGTTTCGACC
Source organism: uncultured Salinivenus sp. (assembly GCA_964519235.1). Classification (GTDB taxonomy): domain Bacteria; phylum Bacteroidota; class Rhodothermia; order Rhodothermales; family Salinibacteraceae; genus Salinibacter. Next base: position 3,464 of record CAZFJR010000126.1, read on the forward strand.
ATGGCCACGCCGTTCGAGCATTGCTGCGCAGCGTCAATCTTTGCTCCAGGGGTCGCAAGGCCGGCCACAAAACCGGTTGCCCACTTCTTCTCAATAACCTCTCCGGAGGGCTGCTTGTCGGTCGTCACCTGCGCGGAATAACAACCGGACAAGGCGAGCGCAACGATCGGAATGAGAAGCAGCGAGAACTCACGACTCGCGAGTCGGGTGAACGTAGTGTAGGTCATGTACTTCGGGAGTTTGGTTACGAAAAAATGGTGATTGAGATTGCCTTCAGAATGGTGCCTCCGAAGGCCTGCCGTGCTCTAACATGAGCGTCGCGCATGCCACGAAGCCCAGTGTACAGCGGCCAACAACAGGACCGGCGATGTCGAATGTGGGACAAATCCTGTCGTGGATGAGACATGTCGCAGCAACGACACGATTTGTCCCAACAGGAACAGGCCATCAGGGGCGCTCGCAGAGAGGCTCACTCGTGCTCGCGGGCGAATTCTGTAGGCACCCGGCCGGTGGCTCGCCGAAAGGCGTTGGTAAAGGCGGAGGCCGACTGGAAGCCCACCGCCTCGGCGACGGCGGCCACGGACGGCGGGGCGTCGGCCAGCAGGGCCCGCGCCCGCTCCAGGCGGCGGGCGCGGATGTAGGCGGCGGGCGCAGTGCCAAACGCCTCGTTCATCCGGCGCGTGAGGTGGCGGCGGCTCATCCCGAGGGCGCTGGCCAGGTCGCCGACGGCGAACTGAGACGCGTCGAGGTTGCGCTCCACGACGGCCTTGACCCGGTCGGGAAACGACGCGTCGGGGGCAGGGGGCGGTCCCGAGGCCGCCGCGGCGCCCGACTTGCAGACGGCCAGGCGGTGAGCCACCAGGGCCCGGAGCGCCGTTCGCTCCGCGGGGGTGAGCCCCGGCAGGTTGAGCACAGAGGGGGACGCGTCGCCGCTGGGGGAGCCCCCGGGAATCTCGCCTGGCACGCTTGGGGCGAGCAGCAGCGCCGGGACGGCCGGGATCTGCGGGTCCGAGCGGACCCGGCGGTAGAGGGCCAGAGCACGGTCGGCGGGGCGGAGGGGACTGATCACGAGGTCCGGGCCGCCCTCCAGGTCGGGTGGGGCGTCGTGCGGCGGCGGGGCGCCCGCGGCGTCCTCCCCGAGACGACGTGCGTCGAGGACGCGATAGGAGTCCTCCTCGCCGAGAGCCGACTGGAGGTCGGCCGGGTCGGTGACGATAAGGACGATGGGGGGCGACCGCGACATGGGGCCGGAACGGGGAGACGCAGGGCAACGAGTCGCTCGGGCACGGTCCCCGAGGCGAAAGTGCATCTGGGCCCCAAAGGAAACGGATTGTCGCTGTCGAATGTGGGACAAATCCTTGCCTTCACGAGACGTGTCTCACACGCGACAGGATTTGTCGGGCTTGGTGGAGGCCTTTCGGGTTGGGGGCCGTCGTCCGAGTGGCGAACGGAAGGCCTCTCTCCGGCGAGTCGGATTGTGGACGGGCGTGTGGGAGTGGAGAAGAGGGAGAGCGTGTGGGAAAGGGGAGGGGGAATGGGAGAAAGGACGGGTAGAACAACAGAGGTGGCGGGCGCGGATCTGTCTCTCTACAGAACGCCCACACGCCGACATAGGACCCTCTCCCGGTGCTCGTTTCCGGAGTCCCGTCCGCCCGCGCCCACAGCATCGGCCACTGTGCAGAAGATCCACGGTCCCGACGTGGGCGATGCGCCAGTCGGGTCTTGTGGTGTCAGGCGCCGTGCTCCTCGACGTACTCGGTGGGGGTGTGGCCGGTCTCCTCGCGGAACGTCTTTGTGAAGGCAGAGGGGGAGCGGAAGCCCACTGCGTAGGCCACCTCCGCGATCGTCTTCGGGGCCTCCGCCAGCAGCTCTTTCGCCCGCTCGATGCGGCGCTCCCGCAGAAAGGCGGCCGGCGTTTCCCCCACCGCGTCCTTCAGGCGGCGCGTCAGCTGGCGGCGGCTCAGCGCCACGGCATCGGCAATTTGGCTCACCGTCAGGCCCGGGTCGCTCAGACGCGCCTCCACCGCCTCGATGACTTCTTCGACGAACGGGAGATCGTCCTCGTCGATCACCGTCTCGATCGGCTCCATGCGCACCTCGGTTCGGTGTCGCTCCCGCAGGTGCTCCCGGGCAGCGAGGTGGTTGTCGAGGCGGCGCACCAACTCGGCGGGATCGAACGGCTTGGTCACGTAGTCGTCGGCGCCGCAGTCCAGTCCCTGCAGGGTGTCCGCGTCCGCGGTCCGCGCGGTGAGGAGCACCACCGGAAGCGCTCGGTGGTCGGGGTCGGATTTGATTCTCTTGCAGAGCTCAAAGCCGCCGGTCTCCGGCATCATCACGTCGCTAAGAACGAGATCCGGGGGGGTTTCCTGCACCTCGGCCCACGCCTCCTCGCCAGCGGATGCCGTCCGGATCCTCCAGTGCGTGGAGAGCTGCTCGCGGAGGACCGTACGCATCCGGTCGTTGTCCTCCACGATGAGCACCTCCGCCCCGTCAGTGCGCACTGACGGCACGTTCCCATTCACGGCCGGGGTGCCCGCATCTTCCGGCAGCGACCTGTTCTCCTCAGGCTCCTCAACGAGCGCGCCGTCGATTCGGGCGGCGTCGTCCATCTCCACCACTTCGTCCGCGTCGACCGGGATCAGGGGCAGCCACACGCGGAAGGTGCTCCCCTCGCCGGGCACAGACTCCAGGTCGATGGTTCCGCCGTGCAATTCGGCCAGTTCCTGGGTCAGGGCGAGGCCCAGCCCCAGTCCGTCGCTCAGGGGCTCGTCGGCCCCATCCTCGCTCCCCTCTGCCTGCGCAAACCGGTCGAAGATGCGCTCCTGCTCGCCTTCCGGAATGCCGGGGCCGGTGTCGCTCACTTCGATGCAGGCGGCGGTCTCGTCGGTTGTGTCGATCAGGTCCGGGGCCGTGCCGCGGTGGAGGCGTACGGTGACGGATCCACCTTCGGGCGTGTGTTTCAGGGCATTGGCGAGGAGGTTCGAGACGATCGTTTCCACCTTCTCGGCGTCGAGCTGCGTCGGGAGGTCCGTGTCCGGGCGCTCCACGGTCAGGGCGATGCCGTCCTGCTCGGCCTCCGACCGGAACGCCTCGGCGGTGCGCTCGACGAGGGCGGCGAGGTCGCCGGGCGTCCGCTCCAGTTCCGTGCCCCCGGCCTCCAGGCTCGCCAGGTCCAGCAGGCGGTCGATGAGGCGGCGCAGGCGCTCGGCGCTGGGAAGCATGCGCTCTACCTGCTCAGGGTCGAGGCCTTCGTCCCCCCGGGCGGCGTCGCGGAGGGGACCAAACATCAGCGAGAGGGGCGTTCGGAACTCGTGGCTCACGCGGGCGAAGAAGCGACTCTTCGCCTCGTCCAGCTCTTGAAGGCGCTCGGCCTGCCGCTCGGTCTTTTCCTTTTGGCGAGCCAGTTCCTCCGTTCGCGTCTCGACTGCCGCCTCCAGCGCCTCCTGACGCCGCTGCAGCCGGCGCACGCGCCACCGGTACGCGGCGATGCCCAGCCCGAGGAGGCCGACCCCAACCAGCAGCGTGAACCACCACGTCTCGTAAAAACGGGGGAGCATGGTGAAGCGGAGGGGCGCGTCGAGCGTGTACCATGTCTCCCCGTCGATCGTGGCCTGCACCTCGAAGCGGTGGGGTCCGGCGTCGAGGCTCGTAAACTCGGCGGTGCGGCGCCCGTGGGCCGGGGTCCACGCCTCCCCGTCCAGGCGGTACCGGAACGAGAGGTCGTCGGCGTGGCGGAGGGTGGTGGCCGAAAAGTCGAGCGCCACGCGGTAGGTGGCGGGCGTAAGCGCAAGCGAGTCGAGCGGCTGGGCCGCGCCGTCGGTGCGGAGGCCCATGACGCGGAGGGGGATCAAATCAGGGACGGCAAGCGCCGGGGCGTGCGGATCGACGGCCGCCACCCCCTTTACCGTCGAGAACCACAGCCGACCCCTCCGGTCCTGCGTCATGGCCGGATGCATGGCGCCGTTGCACTCCCGGGCCGCCATTCCGTCGGCGGGGCCGAAGCTCTGTGCGTAGAGGCGGTCCCGCCGCCCGTCGGCCACGGCCTCCGCCTGCGCGCGCGGCACGCGGAAGAGGCCGTCGTTGGAAGTCATCCAGAAGACGCCCCTTGGGGCTTCGCGAATCGCGTGGATGGTGCCGGACGGGAGGCCGTGCTCGGACGTGACCGGCGTAAATCTCTCGCCCTCGAAGCGCGCAATGCCCCCGCCGTAGGTCCCGATCCAGATCGTGCCGTCATCGGTCTCGTAAATGTCGCGGACGTTTTTGTACGGAACCCCGTCGTCCCGGTCAAACCACCGGAGCGTCCCCTCCTCGTACCGCGCGAGCCCACGTCCCCGGGTGCCAATCCATACCGCCCCCTCCTGCCCGCGATGGACCGAAAGCACCAGCGACGGCATGCGGCTGGCCGGAAGGAGCCGCTCGATCGTCCCGTCCCGATGCCGGAAGAGCCCCTCCCGGCTTGCAATCCACACGGTGCCCGCCGCGCCCCCGTGCAGCGCGGCCCAATCCCCGAACGGACGGCCGTTGGGCCTCCGTACTGTCTCAAATTGCTGCTCCCGGCGGCGGACCACTCCATCTTTCGTCCCGACCCAGAGGGCACCGGTTCCGTCGTTCTGGATGCTGTGAACCTGCGCCGCCGGAAGCCCATCCGCCGGCCCGTAGCAGGTCCGAGTCGTGTCCGCAAACGCGCAGAGGCCCTGAGAGGTGGATCCGACCCAAACGGAGCCCCGGCCGTCCGCGAACACCCCCTGTGCACTCAGGCGGGTCCCCATCTCCTTGCCGATGGGCCAGACCAGCCGCGGACGGAGCCGCACCACCCCGCTTCGGCCGGTCCCCACCCACCACTGACCGGCCTCGTCTCGCTCAAGGGCGTGCACCTGTTCATTCGGCACCGGCGCCGAGTACACCGATCGGATGGTGCCGTCCGAGATGCG
>CAZFJR010000127.1:0-8180 GCA_964519235.1 uncultured Salinivenus sp.
CCCGCCGTCCGTTTCGTAGGTCAGCCCGGTGGCGCCGTGCAGGCTGGGGTACGAGTCCCAGTAGCCCGGATAGTGGAGGTCAAAAACATCGCGGGTGTAGTAGCTCCAGCCGTACCCGTCGAACGCCTCTGCGTTGGCCTGCCCGATGGTGTCGATCCAGGCCGTAAGCTGGTCGGGGAAGAGCGGGTTGGTGGGGGCAGCGTTGGGCGGAAAGAAGTACTGTGTGGTTTGGCCGTGCAGGTCCACGAACACCTGTGGGCGCCACCGCTGCAGGGCCGTGCTCACCGCGCGGCTTTCCGTCTGCGTGAGGCCCGCACCGTCGCGGTTCAGATCGATCTGGAAATGGTTGTTGTTCGTGTTTACGCCCCAGGGGGCGTCGTGCTCGTAGCCCTTCGGGGCAGCGTCGCCCATCCCAAACGCGTTGTACCAGGCCACGAAGCGCTCGTGGCTCTCGGGGTTGTGGGCCATGTTGAGGAGAACGAGCGCATTCTCGCGGATGCGCTGCGTCCGGTCGCTCTGTCCGGCCACCAGCTGGTAGGCCAGCTGCAGCACCGACTCGAACGCCGCCGTTTCGTTGCCGTCGTTCGCCGAATTGACCCACACCGTCACCGGCATGTCGGCGGCGAGGTCGTTTGCGGTGGCCGCGGACGTCGCTGTCGGGTCAGCGAGTCGCTGAAGGGTGCCTCGAATCGAGTTGAGCTGGCGGATCGTCTCCGTCGAGCCAATCGCGAGGAGGTGCAAATCGTGCCCTTCCACGCTTTCGCCGTAGACGATGTCGCGCACGTGCTGGGGCGCGGCGTCGGTGAGGGCATCCACGTAGTCTTCCATGCGGCCGTAGGGCGTGAGGGTGGCGCCAAGGGGAGCGCCCAGCACGGCACGAGGCGTGGGAATTTCGGCCTCGTACGGGCCGAAGGCATAGAAGTCGAACGATTCGCCCTCGCAGAGGCCTGCGGCCTGGCGGGCGTCGTGGGCGGAGCGGCAGGGGGCAGGCGACTGGGCCCCGGCGGGACGGCCCGCGCTCAGAAGGAGGAGGGTGGCCAGAAGGAGGGACCGAATCATGGCGCGAAAAGCGGCTGGAGCAGACAAAACGGAGACACAACCGCACCGCCCCGTTTCCCCAGGGACGGAGAAACGGGGCGGCGAGAGCAGTCGTGAGCAGTGGAGGAGCCCTGTTGCACAGAGCCGTCAGCAGGAGTAGCCCGGATTTTGCGAGATTTCCGGGTTGGCGTCGCATTCCCGCTGCGGAATGGGGTACACCAGGTCGTCAGCGTCGAAGGGCAGGGGGCCAACCGAGCGCTCCGTCCGCTTCAGGTCGTGCAGGAGGTTGCCCTCGAACGAAAGCTCCAGGCGGCGCTCGCGCAGCACATCGTCCACCGTTACGCTGGAGAGGGGCGACACGCCGGCGCGCTCGCGGACAGCATTTACGTCGTCCACGGGGGGGGCGCCGATGGTGCTGCCATTCCGAAGGTTGGCTTCGGCGCGGGTCAGGTACATCTCCGCGAGACGGAGAACCGGAATATTGGCGCCGTCCGACTCATCGTCTTGCCACTTCTTTGTGCGCACCTCGCCCGTGCTGGGATCGGTGTAGAAGAAGTCGCCGCGAGCATCGGTGGAGTCGTAGCGGTTCAGGTGCTGGGGCTGGATGTTGATGTCTCCCCGTCCGCCGTCGGTCGAGGCCGCGTAGAACGTATTCAGGTCGTTCGTGCCGTCCTGCGAGTTGACCTGGATCGCGAAGATGTACTCTCCGATGTCCGAGGCATTATTGAACGCGTCCGCGAAGGTGGGAGCGAGGCTGAACGCATCCGACTGCAGGACGCGGTCGGCGGCCTCAGCCGCTTTCTGGTCGTCTCCCTGCATGAGGTAGACCCGCGAGAGCAGCGCGCTGGCCACGTACGTGTCGGCGTACACGCCATTTGAGCCGGGCAGCAAGTCACGCGCCGTGGTCAGGTCCGCAATCGCCTGTGCGTACACCTCCTGTACCGTGTTGCGGGTGACGTTGTCGTCTTCCGTAATGGAGCGCGTCGGCTCCAGGATGAGCGGCACGCCCGGGGCCGACGCCGGGTCCACCGCGTTCCAGGGCTTTGCAAAGAGACGCACCAGCTCAAAATACAGCATGCCCCGGATGAGGCGCGCCTCGCCCTCGATGCGTTCCCGCTCCGCCGGGTCCCCAATCTGGTCGAGCGCGCTCAAGACATTGTTGGCGGCATTAATTGTCTCGTATGCATCCGTCCACTGCGATTCCACGAAGCTATTGTTGGGGAAGATGTTCTTGCGAATGATGGCGTCCGGCTGCTCGAAGGTGCCGACCCACTGCACATCGCCTGCGTCGGCCAGCAGGTCCGGCGACATCATGTACTGCCCGCCGTAGAGGTCGGCGTCGCTGAGGTCGTTGTAGGCGCCGTTGAGGGCAGCCGTCACGTTTTGCTCAGACGTGAGGGCTTGGTTGGAGCTAATGGATTGCTTGGGCTCGACCTCGAGAAAGTCGCAGCCGGTGAGTGCCAGGGCGGCAGCGAGAGCGAGGGCGAGGGAAAAAGAAGGCCAAACGGTGCGCGTCCGAAAGGGAAGCATAAAACAAGAGGGCAAAAGGGAGGGGGAGGGAGGAGGGACCCAGGCAGGGCACGGGTTAGAACGAGAACTGGACGCCCCCAGTCACCGAGCGAGCCTGCGGCGCCGTGTAGAACTCATTGCCAAACCCAATATTGCCCGTGATGTAGTCGGCGTTGGCCTCGGGGTCCCACCACCGGTAGTCTGTGAAGGTGAGCAGATTCTGCCCGGTCACGAAGATCGTGGCCTTGTTGAGGGACAGCTGCTGTAGGAGGCGGGGCGGCAGGCTGTAGGAGAGCCGCACGTTTTTGAGGCGTATGTACGAGGCGTCGTAGAGGTACCGGCTCGACTCCGCGGCGCCATTGTTGATGAAGAGGCGCGGCTCCGGTACGTCGGTCTGGTCGCCCGGCTCGCTCCAGGCGTCGAGTTGGCTGACGTGCTGGTTGTCGCGGAAGCGACCGTTGGCCGTCTTGAAGGCGCCGCCGCCGTCGTACAGCTTGTTGCCGTAGCTGAACGAGAAGAGCACCCGGAGCTGCACCCCGCCGTACGCGAAGGTATTGCCAAAGCCACCGGTGAAGTCGGGCTGCGGATTGCCGAGGACCGTCCGGTTGGCCGCGTTCGGGTCGTTGGTGGTGGCGTCCGGGTTGATGATGTTGCCGTTCTCGTCCTGCTCATTGATGTAGTAGAGCGCGTCGCCGTTCTCGGGGTCCACCCCGGCGTACTCCAGGGCGTAGTAGACGCCCAGCGGCTCGCCCTCGCGGGCCTGATTGATGTAGCCGCCGGTGAGCACCTGGCCCCGGATGTCCGTGACCTCGTTGCGGTTGAACGAGATGTTGAAGTTGGAGGACCAGCTGAAGTCGCCCGTGAGGTTTCGCGTCTCGAGCAGGAACTCGAGGCCGTTGTTTTTCACCTCCCCCACGTTGCGGGTCTGGGCCAGGAAGCCGGTGGTGCCCGGCACGTTCAGGTCCAAGAGCAGGTCGTTGGTGGTCTTGCGGTAGTAGTCGATGCTCCCACTGACGCGGTTGCCGAGCAGGTCGTAGTCCAGCCCCACGGTCACCTCCCGCGTCTGCTCCCATTGCAGGGCGGGGTTGGGGGTCTGGATGGGCGAGATGCCCGAGGCGCCGGCGTAGGAGGAGGCGCCCCAGAGGCCGCGGGCCGGAAAGTTGCCGATGCCGGCGTTGCCCGTGATGCCGTAGCTGGTGCGCAGCTTCAGGCGGTTGAGCAGGTCGCCGGAGGGGAGGAAGTCCTCTTCCGTGAGAACCCATCCCCCCGAGATGGCGGGGAAGAAGCCGTAGCGGTTGTCTTCGCCAAAGCGGGAAGATCCCTCGTACCGGCCGCTGAGCTTCAGGAAGTAGCGCCCGTCGTAGTCGTAGTTGAGGCGGCCGAAGTAGGCAAGGAACCGGTAGGTCGTTTCCGACCCGCCGCCGGCCACGATGTCCGACCCGCTATTGATCTGCTGGAAGCTGTCGTTCGGGAAGCTCTCGGCCTCGACCACCGCGCTGTTGGTGGTTGACGACTGCAGCTGCATCCCTGCGGTGCCGGAGACGGTGTGAAGGCCTAGGAAGGTGTCGTTGTAGTTCAGGAAGGCATCCACATTGTAGTTCTCGATGCGGTTCCAGACCTGGCGCCCGATGCCCTCGTCCGTCCCCACATTCTGGAAGACCTTGCTGTTCCAGTAGCGGTCGGCGTTGCGGGTGCGGAGGTCGAGCCCAAACTCGCCCCGAACCGACAGGCTGCTCAGGAGGTCGTACTCCGCGTAGGCGTTTCCGAGCGTCCGGAACGTGGTTACGTTGTGGCGGACGTTGTCCTCGTACAGCAGGTTGTTGAAGTAAAGCGTCTGATTAAAGAGTTCGTCCGTCGGCTGGTACTCGCCGAGCAGGCCGTTGTCGTTTGTCGGGATGCCTTCGGTCTGCGGGGTGTAAACCGGAGAGATCGGCGTTTGTGCGATCAGCTGGATCGGCGTCGAGAACTGATTGTCGTTCGGGACGCGGTCGTTCACCACGCGGTTCAGGTTCAGGCGTGTGCCCACCTCGAACTTGTCGGAGAACGAGTGGGTGACGTTGGCGCGCCCGGAAATCTTTTCGAGGGCATTCCGAAAGAGGATGCCGTCCGTCTGGTTGTAGAGGCCGGAGATGTAGAACGTCGTGTTCTCGTCGCCGCCGCGGGCGCTGAGGCTGGCCTCGAAGCTGGTCGGGTTGTCGGCGAACGGCTCTTCGGTCCAGTCGGTGTCGACCACCGGGGTGGCATTCTCGCCAATCGCCTGCGTCCAGTCGGTGCCGGCAGCCAAGTCGTCAAACGAACTGCGAATAAAGGCTTCGGTGTCGAACGGAAAGAGCGGATTTGAATTTTCAGCGGCCTCCAGGTAGTAGTCGACGTACTGGCTAGCGTTCATCATGTCCACGTTGCCGGTGGGGCCGCTCCAGCCCCGCTTCAGGCTGAACGAGAACTGCGAGCCGCCGGACACGCCCTGCTTGGTGGTAATGAGCACGACGCCGTTGGAGGCGCGGGCGCCATAAATGGCGGTCGCGGAGGCGTCTTTCAGCACCTCGATCGACTCGATGTCGTTTGCGTTCAGCTGCGAGAGCGGATTTGCGGGCGCGCCATTGTCCGACAGGTTTTGGCTGTTGAGCGGGGTGCCGTCTACCACGTACAGCGGCTGGTTGTCGCCGGTGACGGACGAGCTGCCGCGGATGCGCACCCGGATGCCCTGTCCCAGCTTTCCGCTGGAGTTGGTGATGCGAACGCCGGGCATTCGGCCCTGTAGCGCCTCCTCGAAGCTGCTTACCTCGGCAGCTTGGATGTCATCGGCAGAAACCTGCGCGATGCTTCCCGTTACCGAGGCCTCCTCCTGCTGTCCAAACCCGACCACGACGACTTCGTCGAGGGCCTGCTCCGCCGGGGCGAGGGCGACGTCAATCGTGGTGCGGCCGTTGATTGGTACTTCTTTAGATGCGTACCCCACGAAGGAAAAGACCAGGGTGCCGCTGGAGGGCGCCTCCAACTCGTAGGTGCCGTCTGCATCGGTGGCCGTGCCGCGGCTGGTGCCTTGAATGGTAACGGTGGCGCCGGGCAGCGGAGACTGGGCCCCGGCATCGGTCACCGTCCCCGTCACCGTGATCTCTTGGGCATGAACGGGCCCGGCGGCGAACAGGCAAAGAAAGACCGTGGCGAGGACGAAGGAGGTCTGTAACGGACGTATTTTCATCACAAAAACGTAAGATAGAGGGTGTTGACGCGATGTCCCCTTGGGGTGGACAAATACTGACACCGATTTAACGCCGCATTCACTGAAAGTCAAGCCCCAGCATCCGTCATGGGCGTGGAAAAGCGATCGGAAGCGGTTTTAGGATCTCGCTTTCTCTGAATGTTCACGCAATAATTTTCTTTTCGCCCCCGGCTATGCCAAAGAAATCCCGGTTTTACACGCAGGTGGCTACACCTTCGCGGGTTTTTGGGTAGAACTGGATTCTTGTCCCCGGTGCACGGCCAGGGGGACAGTCTGAGACAGCAGACCTACTTCTGGTGGTATCTGAGGGCAGCGCCACGGACAGGGGCGAGGCGAAACGTCGAGTACGGACGGCTCGGCGACGATGCAGCAGCGGAAGGGAGGCACTTACGAGCAGGCTCCTCGTGCCTACAGTTCGTGCCCACAGTCTGGACGGGAACGTGCCGATGCCGGAGCCGGACGCCCTCGGGACGATCGCCCTTGGGACGATCTTCGGCATCGGGCCCGACGCTTTCCTCCCCTGCCTCGATTGTGGCGGCGGTGGCGGTGAAAGAGATGGAAGTGGACCGCCGTTGTATGACTGAGGGAGCCCGCGGAGAAACTCCCACGGTTCGGGTTTGCACGCGTGCTGGGGACGGCTACACGGGCCCCGTGTCTTCCTTCCGCCGCCCCTGAAAGAGCCGTTTCTGCTCGAGAATGCGGCGGTCGGCCGTCACGGCGTCGCCAAACTGCTGTGCGCCCCGCCGGCGCATCTCCGCGGCATGCTCGTCGAAGTAGGCTTGAAGCGCGGGCCGGTCGCGCACCTGGTACTGCACGGTCCAGGCGCGGTCGCCCGTGGGCTCGTCCGGCGCGGGCACGGTGTCGCCGTCCTCGGTGGTGGCGTACCAGACGGCAGCCTCGAACCCGTCCAGCTCCAGGATTTCGCGGATGTGCTCGCGGAGCCACGAGCTGTAGCGGGTGGCCACGTCGCCGTCGACGGTCAGAGTCACTTCGTAGATCAGCATCGAAGAAAGCAATCGATTGGTGGGGATCAGCGTCCACGGCCCAAGCTAAGGGCCAGCCGGGGGAATGGCAGATGATTTGCGAGTGGGGGAAGAGGGAAGTCGGAAGAGGGAGGTCGGAAGAGGAAAGAGAGGGGGCAATTTTCAGAAATCGTCGGTGGGGGCAACGTGCTGTGACTCTGGTGGTTCGGGGTGGCGGAGGGTGACGCGGCAGCGGTCACGATTGCGGTCGAGGGTGAGCTCGCGGAAGCGAGCGCGGGTGATTTGCGGGAGGCCTGCGTCGTTGCGGGTGAGGTCCACTTTCAGCATGGCGCCTTCGCCGAGCACGGGGAGTTGCTTGCCGGTGACGAAGTTGCCCAGGGAGTAGGCCACGAGTTGCCCGGTGTCGAGCTTCTTGAATGGTTGGGGAAGGTGGGTGTGGTGCCCGGTGGTGAGCGTGTATCCCGCCGGGGGCGTTTGTTCGGGGCGGGGCCGGCGCTCGTGCTCGTAGCCCCAGTGCGGCAGGGCGATGTGGAGGCCGGGGGCAGCGGGCGCGCCCGGATCGCGGCGGGCCACCCCCGTGCCGCCCCTGTTGAGCCACCAGGTCCAGGCCGTTACCGTAATGTTGTCGTCGATGGGGAGGCGGGGGCGCCCGGTGGTGCCGACCCAGCGCAGGCCGTGGTCCTCCAGCCGCCGCAGGGTGCGCCGCAGGGCGTCGGGGCCGTAGTCCGTCGCGTGGTTGTTGGCGATGGAGACGACCCAGCGGTCCAGCGGCCGCAGTTGCGCGAGGGCCGGGAAGATGTCCGGTGCGTGCTTCATCAAGAACGGCTTCCAGGCGCGGTCCGAGAAGACGCCCTCGAAGTTGCCCACGACCACGTTGCAGCCCGTCAGAAAACGGTGCACGCCGTCCCCAAACTGCGCGTCCCGCCCAAAGAGCGGGCAGATGTCGCCGACGAAGCCGATCGTCTGAGTGGGCGTCGCGTCTCGAATGCGGAGATTCCTGTCAAGGCAAGGGGGACGGGGCGACGGGCCGGTGAAGCGCCGCCACACCATGGGCACAAATTCGCGGAGCGGGTAGGGGCTGAGGGGGACGCGCACCGAATCAGAGGGGAACGATGAGAGGACGAGGGGAGCGCACTGGCGACTCACGCTGCCCCCCACACGTCCGGTTCCCGAACTCGGTTTCTGAAAACTGCGAGACTCTTCTTGGAGCGACGGGGCTCTCCGAAGAAGTAGAACGGCGCCTCCCTATGGCAAGAGGTCCGCCACCGCAATCAATTGGTCTCGTAGAGACACGGTGTCGTCGGGGGAATGCACCGTGATCTCGGCGTACGAGTCCTCCGTGGGGACTCGATGCACCTCCAACTGCCGGTCGACGAGATTGACAATCCAGTATTCCGGGAGGTCGTGCCGGGCGTAGAGGGGGCGTT
>CAZFJR010000128.1:0-8092 GCA_964519235.1 uncultured Salinivenus sp.
CGTCGGAGCCGTAGAGGATGCTGCTGGCCCCGCGCACCACCTCCACGCGCTCGGCTTCGCTGGCGTTGGTGGTGGGGAAGTGCCGCACGCCGAACTGGTAGTACTCCTGCGCGATGCCGTCCTTCAACAGCACGACGCGGTTGCCGCTCAGGCCGCGCAGCACCGGCTTGCCGGCCTGCGAGCCCGTTTGGACGGACGACACGCCGTCCACGTTTTCCTGCAGCAATTCGCCGAGCGCGGCGCTGCTGGTGCCCTGGATGTCCTGCGCATCCATCACGTCCACGTCCTGCGGGGCGCGGAGCGTACTGCGGGCGCGGGCGGTGCCGGTCACAGTCACGCCGTCGGTCTCCAGCACGCGCGTCTGCAGCGACACGTCGACGGTCGCCGTCTCGCCCGCCTCAAGCGTCACGGTGCGAACGGCGGTCTGGTAGCCGACAAAGCGAAACTCGAGGGTGTGCTCGCCGAGAGGCAGGTTGTCGAGGCGGTACTGGCCGTCGGCGCCGGTGGTGGTGCCGCGCTGGAAGGCCGGGTCGACGACCTGCACGCCCGGCAGGGGCGCGCCATCCGGGCCCGTTACGGTGCCAGCGACCACGCCGCGGCCAGACTGCTGGGCCGAGGCGATCGTTACAGAAAACGCAATGAGAAGAAGGCTCGAAAGAACCGTACGAAGAGTCATGAGGGACAGAGGGGGTGTGGTGCAACGACGCGGAGCGGGGTCCCCGACTTGCTACGGGGAGAGAAAAGAGGAAGAGACCCGGTCCGCGCAGCGGTCGCACGGAGGGCCGCCGGAGCTACGGCTGCGCGCCCACCCAGTGGATCGTGGGCGGCCGGTTCAGCAGCGGTCCGCGGCGGACGGCAACACGGCGGCTACGCCAGACGGGCCTCCGACGCCCCCGGAGGCCCTCGAATGAATTGGTGGGAGACGGCCAGAGTCGCGATGCGGTCCGGCCCTGGACGGCGCCCCTCGATCCCTGCGACGCGAGGCGAAGCGGGACGCACCGGCGCCGGCGGCAGCACCAGAAGGCGCGTCGTACACAGCACGCACTCCGGCACGATGCCATCCTCGGTCGCCCTCGTCCATACCGCCGTATCAGCGTTGTGAACGCCGGGCGCGTGGCAGGCCTCCTCGTCCCGCTCTCTTTCCTGCGCTTCCCCGTGATGGACCCGGTGAAGGCTCGGCCCGGCCACCCCCCCAACGGCGAACGCCAGGAGCAAGAAGCTCGCCAGAATGGAACGGCGCTGAGGCATAGACCAGGGTGGCGTCAGTGCAAATCCGCAGGATCAATCGCCGCACGTGCCCCCTGGTTCCCCAGGTGAAAAAGACCACACATGCACATGCGTTCATCTGTAGCGTCAGCGTCCGGGACGAGCTAGACACACGGGCCCGAATTGCACACGGGCGCGGATTTTCGTCGGTTCGGGCCGCTCTCAACCCTACTGGCACAGACGCCCCGGAACGATCTGCGCCGTGCTGTTTGCTTTATCGAAAATGAGAAGATATTATGTTCTGTGGATGCATATATTTTTAAGAGACCTCCAAGACGAATGGCAACACGGCCCGTGTGATTGCGCAAACCATGTGTACATCCCCGGAAGACGACTCCCTCTGGAAGCCCCCACATCCGTCGCTCTGTTCTGGCGTTTAGAGACTTTCGACGCTTGGACAGGAGAGTATGCTTTTTTGATACATCGCACAACGCGTAACAATGATTCCCAGCACGCTGGCCGACGAAACCCTGGACAAGGTTCATCAGGACCTTACGTTCGTAATGAACTGCTTCCGGGAGGTCCTGCGGGAGCTTGGCGAAGAGGACCTCGCCAACCAGCTTCCCTGGGGCGAGGAGGCCTCTCCCGTCGGGGCGACCGAGACCCCTCAGCACACGGCCCAGGGCTATTCGATTGCCTTCCAGCTGCTGAGCATGGTCGAGGAGAATGCGGCCGTTCAACTGCGGCGCCAATCGGAGCGCGACGGCACGCTGGCCGATATCTCCGGGCTGTGGCAGCAAAATTTGAAGCGGCTCAAGGAACGCGGGCTGTCGGAGGAGCAGATCGCGGAGACGCTGGCGGAGGTCCGCGTGGAGCCTGTCTTGACGGCCCACCCCACGGAGGCCAAACGCGCCACCGTACTGGAGCAACACCGCCGGATCTACCTGTTGCTCGTGGACCGCGAAAACACGATGTGGACGCCGTCGGAACGGAAAGAGATTCGGGCGGCGATCAAGGCGGAGCTGGAGCGGCTGTGGCGCACCGGGGAGATCTACCTGGAGAAGCCGGACCTGGCCTCGGAGCGGCGGAACGTCATCCACTACCTGCGCGACGTTTTTCCCGACGTGCTGCCGGAATTGGACCGGCGGCTGCGCGTGGCGTGGGACGCGATGGACTTTGACGCCTCCCTCCTCTCGCCGGATCGCCTGCCCACCCTCCGGTTCGGCAACTGGGTCGGCGGCGACCGGGACGGGCATCCGCTCGTCACGGCCGAGGTCACCGAAGAGACCTTGGCCAAGCTTCGAACAAATGCGCTTCAACTGCTCCGCGAGCAGCTTACGGACTTGACCCGACGGCTGAGCCTGTCCGAGTTCTTGCAGGCCCCGCCCGAGCCGCTGCTCGACCGCATCGAGGCCGACGCGGAGGCGCTCGGCGAGGCGGGCCGGCGGGCGCTCGAGCGGAATCCCGACGAGCCCTGGCGGCAGTTCGTGAACCTGATGATGGCCCGGCTGCCCATCGACGAGGACCGGCTTGCCAGCGGCCCCCAGCGCTACACGACGTCCGACGCCCTCCTGGACGACCTGCAGTTCCTTCGGCGGCACCTCATGGCGGTGGACGCCGACCGGATTGCCACCCAGGACCTCGACCCGGTCCTCCGCACCGTGCAGACCTTCGGCTTTCACCTGGCCGCCCTAGACATCCGCCAAAACAGCCAGTTTCACGACGAGGCGGTGGCCCAGTTGATGTCGGCGGCCGGCATGGACGGGAACCAGTTCCTGGAATGGGACGAGACGCAGCGCCTCGAATTTCTGAACGAGGAGCTGTCCTCGCCCCGACCGTTTACGCATCCCGAGGCGGACCTCGGGGACAAGGCCGAGGCAGTCGTGAGCTGCTTTAAGACGGTGGCGGACCACATCAAGACGCACGGCGCCGACGGACTCGGGGCGATCATCATTAGCATGACCCGCAGCCTCTCGGACCTCCTGGTGGTCTACCTGCTGGCGCGGGAAACAGGACTGACGACGCTGACCGACGACGGGCTGGTCTGCAAGCTGCCGGTCGTCCCCCTGTTCGAGACCATCGACGACCTCCACCACGCCCCGGAGGTGCTCGACGCGTTCCTTGCCCACCCGATGACCCAGCGAAGCCTGTCGTACCTGCAGGAGCGTCGCGGGGAGGACGCCCCGATCCAACAGGTGATGATCGGCTACAGCGACAGCAACAAGGACGGCGGCATCATTGCAAGCCTGTGGAATCTCTACCGGGGGCAGGACGCGCTGGCAGATGTGGGCCGCGAGCACGACGTGCGGGTGCGCTTCTTCCACGGACGTGGGGGCACGATCAGCCGGGGCGCCGGGCCCACCCACCGGTTTATCAACGCCCTGCCGCATTCGTCGCTGCAGGGCGACCTGCGGCTGACTGAACAGGGCGAAACCATTGCCCAAAAATACGCCAACCGGCTGAACGCGGCCTACAACCTGGAGCTGCTGATGGCCGGAACGACCGGCGCCACCTGCCGGCACCGCCATACCGAGAACGACGCGCATCCGCTGGAGCCGACGATGGATACGCTCGCTCAGAAAAGTCGGGCCGCGTACCAACAGCTTCTGGATACGGATGGCTTTGTCCGCTTCTTTCGCCAGGCCACCCCGATCGATGCCATCGAGGCCAGCCGCATTGGGTCGCGCCCGGCGCGTCGCACCGGTGACCCAACCCTTGCCGATCTGCGGGCCATCCCCTGGGTCTTCAGCTGGAGCCAGGCGCGGTTTTACCTCTCCGGCTGGTACGGCGCCGGCACGGCGCTGCAGTGGCTCCGGAGCGAGCAGCCCTCCACCTTCGAGACGGTGAAGGAGCAGAACTTCGTGTGGTCGCCGCTGCACTACGTCATCAGCAACGTGGCGACGAGCCTGGCCACCGCCGATCCGGACATCATGCAAGCCTACGCCGACTTGGTCCCAGATCGCGATGTGCGCTCCCGCTTCATGGACCACATTGCGGCCGAGTACGATCGAACGCAGCACATGCTCGAGCACATTTATTCGGGGCCCTTGGCCGAACAGCGCCCCAACGTCCAGCACGTTCTGGATCTTCGTCAGCAGGGACTAAAAACGCTACACCATCAGCAGATCGCGCTGCTTGAAAAGTGGCGAAGCAGTCCGGACGACGCGGCCGAGGACGTACTTCGGCCCCTTCTGTTGACCGTCAACGCCATCGCCAACGGCCTGGGCACGACGGGGTAGCGGATCTGCGCGCACAGATCGGGGGGAAGGGGCGGGCCTGCGCCGGGGCGATTCGCGTCATAGCAGGCCGCGACGGGCGCGCTCCAGGGCCGCGGAGGCAAAGAGCTCTTTGTTGAGCGTACGGTCTTCCACGAACTGGAAGCGCCGGGCCTGAGCCCCCGCCTCGTCCGCATAGCCCACCCACACCGTGCCCACCGGCTTCTCCTCCGTGCCCCCCGTAGGCCCCGCGATGCCGGTGGTGGAAATGCCGTGCGTGGCGCCCACCACTGCGCGAGCGCCCGCCGCCATCTGTTTCGCCACCGCTTCGCTCACGGCCCCGTGAGCACGAAGCGCCTCGTCCTCCACTCCCAGCACGTCCTGCTTCACCGCATTGGCGTACGCGACAATGCTTCCCAGAAAGTAGTCCGACGAGCCGGACACGCCCGTAAGGCGGTGCCCAATGAGTCCCCCCGTCGCACTTTCGGCCGTGGCAAGGGTCGCGTCACGCGCTCGGAGCAGGTCGCCCAACACGTCTTCGAGCGTCACGTCGCCCGTCCCGATGATGTAGGCCCCAGCCCGCTCGCGGAGGACCCCCTCTACCGCATCGAGGCGGGCCTGGGCGTCGGTCTCCGTCGCGTCGGCCGAGAGGCGGAGGCGCACGCCGCTGGTGGATGGCAGGTAGGCCAGGTGCACGTCATGGCCCAGGGCGTCAGACAAGTCGCCGAGGCGCTCCTGCAGTTGCGTCTCCGCGATGCCAGCCGTTACGAGCGTCCGGTGGTGCACCTCTCCGATGCCGGGCTGCGCCTCCAGACGGGGCTCCACCGACGCGTCGAAAATGGATGTCATCTCGTCCGGAATGCCCGGCAGAAGCGCAATTAGCCGTCCGTCGTCGGCCTCGTGCCACAGCCCCACGGCCGCCCCCACCGAGTTTTCGAGGGGCTCAAAGCCGTCCGGCACCTGGGCGAGGCGGGGAGCCGTGTCCGGCATGTCGCGGCCACGCCGCGTGTAGTAGCGGCGGACGCGGGCAAGCAGGTCCTCGTTGGTCTCCAGCGGCGCATCGAAGTACGCCCCGACGACCTCCCGCGTGATGTCGTCGTGCGTCGGGCCCAGCCCGCCGGTGCACACCACAAGCTGCGCCTCCGCGTACGCCCGGTCCAGCGCCTGCTGAATGGCCGCCCTCGTGTCGCTGACCGTGACGGTGCGGCCCACGCGCACGCCAAGCGCGCTCAGGCGCCGCCCCAGCCACGCCGCGTTGGTGTTGATGGTCTGCCCGATGAGGAGTTCATCCCCAATGGTAAGAAGCTCTGCTTTCATGATGGTGCGGTGTTCTGGGTGGGGATTGATCGTCGAGGATATGGAGGACGTGTGGGGACCTCGGCGCGCCGTGCGCAGCACGCATCTTCCGTACGAGCATGCCTGCATAGAGGCACTGAATGGGCCTGCGGGCGCCCGCCCTCATGTCCCGTGTGCACGCGACCACGCCTCCGGGTCGGCGCGCCAGTCCTCGAGCAAGGCCCGGGCTTCGTCCGAGAGGCCGTGGTCGCGGTGCGCCACCTCCAAAAGGATGGGGAACGTGGTGAGCACGTGGCGCTTTACGCCGGCCTCCGCAAAGGCCGTCTTGGCCACATCCAGCCCGTACGAGAAAATGGCGAGCACGCCCTGGACGGCGGCGCCCGTCTCCCGCACCGCCGACACCGCCTCCAGCGCCGATCCGCCCGTGGAGAGGAGGTCTTCCACCACCACCGCCACGTGGCCGGACGACAGCCGGGCCCCTTCAATGCGCCGCCCCTGCCCGTGGGCCTTCGCCGCGGAGCGCACGTAGGCCATGGGCGCATCCAGCCGCTCGGCCAGCCAGGCCGCGTGCGGAATTCCTGCCGTCGCCGTGCCCGCCACAGTGGGCGTGTCTCCGCCCTGTGCCCGCACGGCCTCCGCGAACGCATCCGCGATGAGCGTGCGCACCCGCGGGTGAGCGAGCGTGCGGCGGTTGTCGCAGTAAATCGGCGCCCGCAGGCCCGAGGACCACGCAAACGGCTCGTGCGGACGAAGCGACACGGCCCCAATCTCCAGGAGCGCGTGGGCCAGCCGCCGGGCCGGGCGTGCGGAAGAGGAAGACGGGACGGGCATGGGAACGGCGAGGGATGCAGAAGGAAGTCGGTCCGGAAGCGTGCGACGGATCGCCGCCCCCGGCAGCGACCGCCCGGGGGCAGCGCGACGGCGTCAGATCGATGTCCTCCGGACCGGTGCTACTCCAGGTCCATGTTTTCTTCGACGGGCGCCACCAGGTAGAGCGCCCCGGTGGCCAGCGTAAAGCCCACGACCCCGATGAGGGCCAGCCCAGGGAGGCCGCTGTCGTAGAGGATCCACTCCGCCCCGCCCCGAAACGGCGGGGAGAGGTACGTGGCTGCGCGAAGCACGAGCACGCCGAACAGGAAGGCGACCTGAATCATGGTCTTCGCCTTGGCCACGCGGTAGGTGTGGAGCGTCTGGCCGTGGGCTTCGGCCCAGGAGCGGAGGCCCGTGACCGCTACGTCGCGCAGCGCAATGGCAATGACCGCCCACCAGGGCACCAAGTCCGGCGCCTCCAGGGCCAGCGCGATAAACGTGCCAAGGACCAGCACCTTGTCGGCCAGCGGATCCAGATACTGCCCTAGGCGCGACCGCACGCCGAGTCGGCGGGCTAGCACTCCGTCGTAGTAGTCCGACAGGGACGCCAGCACGAACAGACACACCGCACTCATCTGGCCGGCCTGGCTCGGCACCGACAGCAGCAGAAGCAGCAGCGGCGTCACCAGGATGCGCCCGACCGTCAGGAGGTTGGGGATGTGGCGGAGGACTGCTGAAGTGTACATGACACTATGATGGTAACCACGAGCCCGCGGGATGTCCCGCCCTCCACACGGTATTGGCGAAAATTTGCACGGACGAAGCAACGCGGGGTTGCAGCGAGGGCCTCTGGGCCCTGGCGGCGGGCACCGCGGCGAGACCTGCAAAGTTTTCAGAGGGACAGTCCTGCTGCGCCACCTATGACGGGTCGGAGGGCCTCGCGAGGCGCCCTTCTTCTCCAGACCTGTCATTGTGACGGACTGACACGGCCCGGCGGCGCCACGGCATCGTTCTTGAGAGTACGGCCAAATGGCGATGTAGAGCGCTGAGGAGTGCCGATGGACTGGCGCCCTCAATGACTTGCCTTGGACACTTCGAGACGCTTCGAACCAACGCAGAGACGAAACTCATGGGTAAAGTTATAGGAATTGACCTCGGCACGACGAACTCGGTCGTGGCGGTGATGGAGGGGGACGAGCCCGACGTCATCGAGAACGCGGAAGGCTCGCGCACCACGCCCTCCGTCGTGGCCTACAAGGACGATGGCGAGCGCCTCGTGGGCGCCCCGGCCAAGCGCCAGGCGATCACGAACCCCGAGCGCACCGTGTCTTCGATCAAGCGGTTTATGGGCCGCTTCTACGATGAAGTGGAGGACGAGATTGAAGAGGTCCCGTACACAATCGTCCGCGGCGACAACGACACGGCGCGCGTCAAGATTGGCGACCGCGAGTACACGCCGCAGGAGATCTCGGCCGTGGTGCTGCAGAAGCTGAAGCAGACCGCCGAGGAGTACCTGGGCCAGGAGGTCACCGACGCGGTGATCACCGTGCCGGCGTACTTCAACG
>CAZFJR010000129.1:0-8040 GCA_964519235.1 uncultured Salinivenus sp.
ACTGGGTCTGCGACCACTGGCGCCGAGCCGACGAGGGCGTGTGGGAGGTGCGCGGGGGTCAACAGCAGTTCGTCTACTCGAAGCTCATGTGCTGGGTGGCGGTGGACCGGGCGCTGCGCCTCTCGCGCAAGCGGTCCCTCCCGGCCCCGGAGGCCGAGTGGCAGCAGTGCCGCGACGCAATCTACGAGGCGATCATGGAGGAGGGCTGGAGCGACGAGCGACAGGCCTTCACCCAGCAGTTCGGGGGCGACACGCTCGACGCCTCCAATTTGATCATGCCGCTCGTACGCTTCATCTCGCCGGGCGACCAGCGACTGCTAAAGACACTCGACGCAACGCTCCGGTCGCCCGACCAGGGCGGGCTCGTCTCCAACGGACTCGTCTACCGCTACAACCTGGGTGAGACGCACGACGGGCTCGAAGGCGAAGAGGGCACGTTCAACATCTGTACGTTCTGGCTCGTGGAGGCGCTCACACGGGCGAGTCAAACCCAGCCGGAGCGGCTGGAGGACGCGCGTCTTATCTTTGAGCAGATGCTCGGCTACTCGAATCACCTGGGCCTCTACGCGGAGGAGACGGGGACCCACGGCGAGGCACTGGGCAACTTTCCGCAGGCGTTCACGCACCTGGCCCTCATCAGTGCCGCCTACAACCTCGACCGCACGCTGGATGGAGAGCGTTGAGGGGTTCGGGTTGTGCGTTGAGTGTTATGGTGCCCCTCGTGATAGACGATGGTTTTGCCCACTGAGATCTTTCTCTAACCCCGCACTCTGCCTTACCGCTCTCTCACTTTGGAGCAGTCGAACCCACAACTCAAAACCCACAACCCAAAACGCGAACATGACCGCTGAGCACGACCGACTCGCCGCTTCGGAGGCCCGACACGCCGACTGGAAAAAATGGGGCCCCTACCTCGCCGAGCGTGCGTGGGGCACCGTCCGCGAAGACTACAGCGCCACCGGCGAGGCCTGGGAACACTTTCCGCACGACCACGCCCGCAGCCGCGCCTACCGGTGGAACGAGGACGGCCTGGCGGGTTTCTGCGACCGCGACCAGACCGTCTGCCTTGGCCTCGGGCTCTGGAACGAGCAGGATCCCATCCTCAAGGAACGTCTCTTTGGGGTCACTGGCACGCAGGGCAACCACGGCGAGGACGTGAAGGAGTATTACTACTACCTCAACTCCACGCCGACCCACTCCTACGCCCGGATGCTCTACAAGTACCCGCAGGGTGCGTACCCGTACGCCGACCTCGTGCACGAAAACGAGCGGCGGGGCAAAGAGGCCTCGGAGTACGAGCTCGTCGATGCGATCGGCGACGCGCTGGCTGCGGGCCGCTACTTCGACGTGTTCGTGGAGTACGCAAAGGCGGACGAGGAGGACCTTCTGTGCCGCATTACGGCGCACAACCGGGGTCCCGACGCCGCGCCGCTCCACCTGCTGCCGCACGTCTGGTTTCGCAACACATGGTCGTGGGCGCACGAGGCGGAGCGCCCGCAGATGGAGGCCACGGGCGACCGTGAAATTCGGCTTCAACAGGAGGCCCTCGGCGAGCGCTGGTGGTACGCCTCCGCGCCGGAGGGGACGGCGGTGGACCTGCTCTTTACCCACAACGAGACGAACCGGGCACGCCTCTACGACGCGGCCAACCCGAGTCCGTACGTCAAGGACGGCATTAACGATCACGTCGTGAAGGACGCCCCAGACGCCGTACACCCCGAGCAGCGCGGGACAAAGGCCGCCGCGCACGTCCGTTTCGAGATTCCCGCCGGGGCGGCCCGCACGGTAGAGGTCCGCTTTACCCCCGAGCGCAAGCAGCGTCCCTTCGTGCACTGCGACCGGATGATCGACGACCGGCGCGAGGAGGCCGACGCCTTCTACGACGCGGTGCAGCGCGACGACCTCTCCGAGGACGAGACCCGCATCCAGCGGCAGGCCTTCGCCGGGCTGATGTGGACGAAGCAGTTCTACCACTACGACGTGGACCAGTGGCTGGAGGGCGACCCCGCCCAGCCCGACCCGCCGGAAGGGCGTTGGCGCAACCGCGACTGGACGCACCTCCACAACAGCGACGTGGTCTCGATGCCCGACCCGTGGGAGTACCCCTGGTACGCCGCGTGGGACCTGGCCTTCCACATGATTCCGGTCGCGCTCATCGATGCGGAGTGGGCCAAGCGGCAGATGGTGCTCCTCACCCGCGAGTGGTACATGCACCCCAACGGCCAGATGCCCGCCTACGAGTGGGCCTTCGACGACGTGAACCCGCCCGTGCACGCCTGGGCCGCCTGGCGCGTCTATCAGATCGACCGCAAGCAGCAGGGGGAGGGGGACACCGAGTTCCTGGAGAAGGTCTTCCACAAGATGCTGCTCAATTTCACCTGGTGGGTGAATCGCAAGGACCGCGACGGCGACAACGTCTTCCAGGGCGGTTTTCTGGGGCTCGACAACATCGGCGTGTTCGACCGCAGCCAGGAGCTCCCCACGGGCGGGCACCTGGAGCAGGCCGACGGGACGGCGTGGATGGGCATGTTCTGCCTCAACATGCTGGCGATGGCCCTGGAGCTGGCCAAGACGAAGCCCGCCTACGAGGACGTGGCGACGAAATTCTTCGAGCACTTCGTCTACATCGCCAACTCCATCAATACCAAGTGCGGGGACACCGGTCTGTGGGACGAAGAGGACGGGTTCTACTACGACACGATCCACTGTCCCAGTGGCGACATGATTCCGCTCGAAATCCGCTCGTTCGTGGGACTCATTCCGCTGTTCGCCGTCGAGACGCTCGACAAAGAACAGCTCGACGACCTGCCCGACTTCCGGCGGCGCATGCGGTGGTTCATCGACAACCGCCCGGAGCTCATGGAGCACCTCACGCTCGATCCGGGCGGGGAGGAAAAACCGCGCATGCTACTCTCGCTGGTCGACGAGGACCGGCTCCGGCAGATCCTGGATCGCATGCTGGATCCCGAGCAGTTCCTCTCCCCCTACGGCCTGCGCTCGCTCTCGAAGGAGCATGAGGAGAACCCCTTCACCTTCCACGCCGACGGGCAGCAGTTCTCTGTGCGGTACGAACCGGCGGAGTCGCGGACCGGCCTCTTCGGCGGCAACTCGAATTGGAGGGGGCCGGTGTGGTTTCCGGTGAACTACCTCATGATCGAGTCGCTGCAGAAGTACGATTACTACTACGGCGACGACCTGACGGTGGAGATGCCGGAGGCCGACGGCCCCGAGCCGCTCTGGGACGTGGCGACCCACCTCTCCCGTCGCCTCACCCGCCTCTTCCGGAAGGACGAGACCGGCGAGCGCCCGGTCTTCGGCGGCGAAGACCTGTTCCGGGAGGACCCGCACTGGCAGGACTACCCGCTCTTCTACGAGTACTTCCACGGCGACAACGGGGCGGGCCTCGGCGCGAGTCACCAGACCGGCTGGACGGCCCTCGTGGCGAAGCTCCTCCAGCAGAGCGGCGGCGTCTCTGCGGAGTAGCGCAAGGCTGATGGGGGACCCCACACGGCTTCCCACTTGTGCGCCGACCCTGAAACTCTAATTGCCATTTCCCATTTTCTATTGGCAATAGTACCAACCACGAAGAGAGACCGCCATGGAGGTCACTGTTGACGACTACGGTCGCATCGTAATTCCGAAACCCATCCGGGACCGACTCGGACTTGAATCCGGCTCCTCCCTCGAACTGGACGTCGCCTCCGAAGAACGAGGAGCAGAAGCCATCACGCTTCGTCCACGCGACCAGGAGCCTGCGCTTCGGCGGAAGGGGGATCTCTTGGTGCATACTGGCCGCCTCACGGACACCGACTTCGACGTTGTCCAACAGCTACGAGAACAGCGAGAGGAGCGGGCCCAGCGTCACGCCCGCCGCGAATAGACGCACAGCGATCCCTCACAGGTGGTCGCCCTTTCTCGTTATCCCTCTAAAAACAACGCCCGCCGTCCGTGAAAGTCCTTCTGGACACGTCTGTGCTTGTGCCCGCTCTCGTTCCGGCCCTTCCGCAGCACGAAAAGGCGGCTCCACACCTGGAAGCCGCCGTGCGTGGAGAGATAGACTTGGTGATCAGTCCCCACGCCCTGGCAGAGTGCTATGCGTCCCTCACCGCCCTCCCGCTCAGTCCCAAAATTGCGCCCGGACAGGCCCGCCGCCTCATTGAGGAAAACGTCGCCTCAACCGCAGAGACCATCGTCCCCATCGAAGCGGACGACTACCTCGACGTCCTCCAGCGCATGTCCGATCTGGGACTCCAAAGCGGAACTGTGTACGACGGATTGCACGTGCAGTGTGCGGAGAAAGCATCGGCCGCCGAGCTGCGCACCTTCAACGGACGGGACTTTCGGCGCATCCCCCCGACGGATCCGACTGAGCTGGCCGTGTTGTGAATGAATCAGAGGGGGTGATGGATGTCAGGCCCTCTTTGCCTCCGCCGTTTTTCTCGCTGCCCCCCACCGACGATGGTTGATTTCGGCCGCGACATCTGCAGCACCCTGGAGAGTGCCCAGGCCCGTGAGTGGCTCGTCACCAACGGCCTCGGCGGCTACGCGATGGGCACCGTCGGCGGCCCGCGCACCCGATGCTACCACGGGCTGCTCGTCGCGGCGCTCGACCCGCCCCTTGGCCGCACACTGCTCGTCTCGCACGTCGACGAGACAGTTGAATACGACGGGCGGGACTACGACCTGGCCACCCACCGCTGGGGCGACGGCACCGTGGCGCCCCACGGCGTGGTGCACCTCGACCGCTTCCGCCTGGACGGCACCGTGCCGGTGTGGACGTATGCGGTCGGCGATGCGCTCCTGGAGAAGCGGGTGTGGATGGAGCCGGGGGCGAACACGACGTACGTGCAGTATCGGCTGCCCAGGGCACGAGCGCCCGTCACGCTCCGCGCCAAGGCGTTCGTCACCCACCGCGACCACCACGCCCCGACCCGGGCCGGCAATTGGCACATGGACGTGTCGGCGATCGACGACGGCATCGGCATAGATGCCTACGACGGCGCCGCGCCCATTTTCCTCCGCAGTGCCGACGCCGGATTTGCCCCTGCTCATACCTGGTACCGCGACTACGCGCTGCCCGTCGAGACGGACCGCGGCCTGCCGGACCGCGAGGACCTGCTCCACGCCGCCACGGTCGAGGCCCCGCTCGCCCCGGAGGACTCGTTCACGCTCACGTTCAGCACGGAGTCCGACGCGTCCCTCGACGGCGACGCGGCACTCGCCCGTCGGCAGGAGCGCGACGAGCAGTTGGTGACGCAGGCCGGCTTGGGCGACGCCCCCGCCGACGTGCAGCACCTCGCCCGCGCCGCGGATCAGTTCGTCGTCGACCGTGCCACGGCGGAGGACCCGGACGGGACATCCATCATCGCCGGCTACCCGTGGTTTGGCGACTGGGGGCGCGACACGATGATCGCCCTGCCCGGCCTCACGCTCGCGACTGGGCGGCCCGACGTGGCCGAGACGATCCTGCGCACCTACGCCCGCCACGTGGACCGGGGCATGATCCCGAACCGCTTCCCCGATCAGGGCGACACGCCCGAGTACAACACCGTCGACGCCACGCTGTGGTACGTGGAGGCCATCCGCGCAACCATCGACGCGACGGGCGACACGGAGCTGCTCCGCGACCTGTTTCCGACGCTGCGGGAGATCGTCGAGTGGCACGAGCAGGGCACGCGGTACGGCATCCAGGTAGACCCCGACGACGGGCTGCTCCGCGCAGGCGAACCGGGCGTGCAGCTTACGTGGATGGACGCGAAGGTCGGCGACTGGGTCGTGACGCCCCGCATCGGCAAACCGGTGGAGGTCAACGCGCTCTGGTACAACGCGCTGCGGAGCCTGGAAGCCTTCGCGGAGACGCTGGGTGAGTCGGCCGATGCGTTCGCCGAGCGGGCCGATCAGGCCGAATCGCACTTCGACCGCTTCTGGGACGACGAGCGCGGGCACCTCCGCGACGTGATTGACGGACCGGACGGCGACGATCCGAGCCTGCACCCGAACCAAGTTGTTGCCGTGTCGCTCCCGCACAGTCCGCTCACTACGGCACAGCAGAAAGCCGTCGTCGACACGTGCGCCGCCCATCTCTACACACCCCACGGCCTCCGCAGCCTATCGCCCGAGCACCCGGACTATGTGGGCACGTATCAGGGCGACCGCGAGCACCGGGACGGAGCGTACCACCAGGGCACTGTTTGGAGCTGGCTCATCGGACCCTTCGTGAAGGCACACCTGCGGGTGTACGACGACCCGGCGACCGCCCGCTCCTATCTCGCGCCGCTCCGTCGCCACCTCGACGCCCACGGCGTCGGCAGCATCAGTGAGATCTTTGACGGCGACCCGCCCTTCACACCCCGGGGCACGCCGGCGCAGGCCTGGGGCGTGGCGCAGGTGCTGGGGGCGTGGAGGGCCGTGCGCCGCACCCTTCTCGACCAGGACCGTGTCGTCTGAATTCGCTCTCCTCCCGGAGGAGCATGCGGGGGTCAACTGCTCGGGATAGATTCCCGTCGATTGGACTTGAACAAAAATGCCTGCGTCCGTCTCGAATTCAGGGCCTTGCATCCAAGGCCCACGGAGACCGAACCGGATGTGTCCAGCTCTGCCTTCCCCGACGATCAGTCTCGGCCAGACGGCGCGTCCGCTAATGAAGGCGAACTGGCCCGGGAAGATGTCCGTCAATCCGAAGGAGATCCGCACCGGCTCGTTTCTCGACGAGCTTCTGTACCGACGTGTCCCGCCGGTCCTGGCCGCTTATCTCGGGGTCACGTGGACCCTGTTCGAGCTCATGCAGTGGCTGGCCGAGCAGTATCTCATTTCTCCGTACCTGGGGCAGGCGATTCTGCTGGGGCTCCTTCTGCTGTCGCCGTCCGTACTCGTCGTGACGTACCGCCCTGCTCCGGGCCGCCCCCACGGCGCTCCGTACCGATCTCGAGCAAGATCCGTTCGTGAGCGCCCTTTCCCCCGTGTGGTTCGACGAAGAACTCCAGTGGCGCGGGCACGAGGAGGGCCTGGATCGATGTCGAGGACCCGCCGGTCGCTTCGCTCGGGGGGCTTCTTGTTCATCAATCAGCGTTCGGGTGTAACGCCGCCAGTTCATCGCGAACGGAGATCTCACCATCCGGGCGGTATGCCAGTGATCTCCCACTTTCGCTCTCCCGCTGCCCCTCATCCCATGCCGGTGCACTCAACAAACGAGCCGCCCCGCGGACGGCGAGGAGGCCAGCTGTGTATCAGGGACTCCCCAGCCTGTGCTCGCGAGTCCTCGCCACACGGCCTTCCGTGCAGGGTTTAAAGAACCCGGACCGTATGCCAGACGTTGTTTTTAACTGCTGCCGGTTCGGAAGCGTCTCTTGCTCGCGTCGCCACATCTGCTCCCGTTCCGGCATGCACACATGCCCTCACGCCGAAACGCCTCCAGTCCTATGCCCGAAGCACAAACCGCCCAATCCCCAACCCTCGCCCTCCGCGATCAGGGCCAGTCTCTCTGGCTCGACTACATCCGCCGCAGCCTGATGGACAGCGGCCAGCTCCAGCGCCTCGTCGACGAGGACGCCCTGCGCGGCCTCACCTCCAATCCCGCCATCTTCCAGAAGGCCATCGGCGGGAGCGACGAGTACGACGACGCCATCGCGGCCTTCCTGGAAGAAGACCCGACGATGGAGGCCAATGACATCTACGAGCGGCTGGCCATCGAGGACATCCGGCGCGCCGCCGACATCCTGCGCCCCGTCTACGACGAGACGGGTTACGACGGCGTCGTGAGCCTGGAGGTCTCCCCCCACCTCGCCCACGACACCGAGGGCACCATCGAAGAGGCGCGGCGCCTCTGGGAGGCCGTCAGCCGGCCCAACCTCATGATCAAGGTGCCGGCCACCGACGAGGGGATCCCCGCCATCTCGCAGCTGCTGAGCGAGGGGATCAATGTCAACGTCACCCTCATGTTTTCGCTCGACCACTACGAGAAGGTGGCCCACGCGTACCTCGACGGCCTCCGCCGGGCCGACGACCCGAGCGGCATCGTCTCGGTGGCCTCCTTCTTCGTGA
>CAZFJR010000130.1:0-8040 GCA_964519235.1 uncultured Salinivenus sp.
CGCCTGCTGCGCGAGCGGCCCATTGCGGCGAACCTGCCGCCCGACTTTGTGGCGGGGCTCGACGACCGGGAGGCGCGGGAACTGCGTGAGCGGGCCTGGCGGCAGCACCTGGCGCGGGTCCGCGAGCAGCACCCTGGGCGCATCGAGGCGCTTGCACGGCTCGACGTTGAGCCCAACGACCTGGAGCAGTACTTCGAGCGGCTGTGCGCGCATCCCGAGCTCGACCCCTACGTCAATGCCCCCGACACCGTCCCCGACCTCTCCGCGGCGGTGGCGACAGTCCAGGACCGCCTGGACGCCTGGCAGGCCCGCCGCCCCGACGCGGCGCCCGAAGGCCGAGACGACGCGATGCAGGCCTTCGACACGGCGGACAAGATGCGCACCCATCTGTCCCTCGATGCGCCCGCCCAGAAGGCCGCCTTTCTGGAGGTGTTCGCCGAGGTGTCGGACGAGGAATCGGGCAGCGTTACCCTCAAGTGCTGGCGCGGGCCGCAGACCGATGCGTACGACTGGGCACGCGACCTGCGCGACGAGCACCTTCCCGCTCTGTTTCGGGACACCGTGCGCCCGGCCCTCCGGCAGTGGCGCGCCTACGTGCACCGCGAGGTGGTGGCGTTCGTCCGCCCGGCCGTGGCGCACTTCGCCACGCTCCGCCGCGAGGAGGGACGCCTCACGTTTCACGACCTGCTGGCCTGCACCCGCGACCTGCTGCGCGACCACCCGCGCCTCCGCACCACCCTCCAGCAGCGACACCCCCGCCTGCTGGTCGACGAATTCCAGGACACGGACCCCTTGCAGGCCGAGTTGCTGTTCTATCTCACCAGCCAAGATCCCACCGAGACGGAGTGGACCGCGTGCGAGCCCGAGCCTGGCAGCCTCTTCATCGTGGGCGACGATAAGCAGTCGATCTACCGCTTTCGGCGGGCGGACATGGAGGTCTTTGCGTCCGTGGGTCGCCTCATCGACAAAAGCGGCGGCGAGGCCGTGACCCTCACCAAAAACTTCCGGTCGTGGGACGTGATCTGCGACTGGTGCGACGCGGCGTTCAGCGATATTTTCGACGACCCGGCGCTGCAGGACCTGCAGGCGCCCTACACGCCGTTCGATCCGCAGCGCACAACGGCGGGAGACACGGGGGGCGTGCGGCGACTCGACATCGACAAGGTGCGCGGCAACTGGGGACGCGACATTGCCGCGGCGGACGCGGAACAGATTGCGCGCTACATCGACGCGGCGCAGTCCGGCGCCCTGCCCGCCCGCCAGGACTGTGAGGAGGCGGCCGCCGAGGGGGCCCGCTACTCCGACTTTCTCCTCCTGACGCGCACCAAGACGCGCCTGTCGATCTACGCTGAGGCCTTGGCCGAGCGCGGCATTCCCTACACTGTGACTGGGAGCGAAGACCTGGGCGAGGCCGAGGAGCTGAAAGCGCTCGTCGATCTGCTGACCTGCGCGCTCCGCCCGGACGATCCGGTGGCGGGCGTGGCGTACCTGAAAGGACCGCTCGTGGGCGCCAGTGATGACGACCTGTACCGGTTTCGGGAGGCGGGGGGCGTGTTCGATCAGATGCACGCGCCGCTCGCGCCCGACGTCACGTCTGCCCTTCCGCCCGAGACGCGGCGTCGCTTTGTGGGGGCCTTCGAGCGGCTGCGGACGGCCCGCACGCGCCTTCGCGAAGAGCGCCCCGGCGTGGCCGTCGAGCAGATTGTCGACACCTTCGGCCTGCTTGCCGGGGCCGCCCATCCGCCCGCTCCCACTGAGGGATCGCTCCGGGCCGGGCGGGTGCTCCGCACGATCACGCTCGTCCAGTCGCTGGCGGCGCAGGGGCTGGGCTGGGCCGAGGTCCTGGACGAGCTGGAGCGCGTGGTGGAGGGGGAGGAGGACGTGGACGGCATGACGCTGGATACGGGAAGGGAGGATGCCGTGCGCGTGATGAACGTGCACCAGGCGAAGGGCCTGGAGGCGCCCGTTGTGTTTCTGGCCGATCCATACGCGCGGGGCAGCGGGCCGCCCACGCAGTACCACCTCCGCCGCGACGCGGGCGAGCTGGTGGCGCCCATCGTGCAGGGCCGCGGCTACCGGGCCACGGTCACGCATCCACCGCTGGGGTGGAACGCCCCCACGGCGGGCCAGGAGGAGGGGTTTCGGGCGCGGGAGGAGCGGCACGCGGCGGCCGAGGAGCGACGGCTGCTGTACGTGGCGGCCACCCGTGCGGAAAAGCAACTCGTGGTGTCGACCTATCCCGCAAAGCCCACCGACGGCCCCTGGGCGCCGCTCTATCCGCACCTCGACGCGGCGGACGCGCCGGCCCTGCCGGTTCCTGCGGCCGAGGGAGAGGCGCAGCCTGGGCCCGACGCTGCGGCTCCCGCCCCCAACCTGGAGGCGCACCGCGACCGCCGCCGCGCACAGGTGGACGCCGCTGCCCGCCCGTCGTACCGCACAGAAACGGTGACGGGGGCCGCGCCCGAGCCGTCCGCCCCGGCACTCTCCCCCGAGCCCGGACACGACGGATACGGAGAGGCGTTCGGCACGGCGCTCCATGCGCTGCTGGAGCAGGTGGTGCAGGCCCGGCACCAGGACGCCCCGCCCCCGGGCGAGGCGACCCTCCAGGCGGCGCTGGCGCAGCAGGGAGCCGACCCCACCGAGGAGGCAGTGCGAAGGCTGCGGCGCATGATCCAGCGGTTTCTGGACAGCACGGTGTGGACAGAGGTGCAGTCCGCGGCTCCGGTCCTCCCCGAATACCCACTGGTCTGCGTCGACGATGAAGGACCAGCTCCCACTGTCCGACGAGGCGTTATCGACCTCGCATATCGGCTCGATGACGGCTGGGTCCTGGTCGACTACAAGAGCGACCGCGTGTCCGAAGCGTCGGGGCCCCAACTCCCCGACAAACATCCCTACCGGCAGCAGATGAAGGCCTACGCCGAAGATTGGCGGTCCGTGCAAGACGCTCCCGTGTCCCGCGCTGGATTATGGTTTGCTGATGCCGGCACCCTCGTATCCGTCGTAGGGCAGTCCGCGGAAAACTGAGACCCGGTGAGACAGCCCGGCCGGGCCGCCCTCCTGGAGAGCGCCCGCTGTAGCCTGGCCCAGTCGCCTTCGACCCAGTCCCCAAGATGACCCAGTCCCAAAGACAGGGCTGCCCGTGTGGGGGACTCCAACTCCACCACAAGACCTGCCTGGAGCTGAGCATGCACGCTGGCCGCTGTGTGCACGCGGCGAGGTGTACGTGCAAAAATACCGTTGTTGTCCGTGGTATCTGTCTCCTTCGCCCCGCGCAGTCGTGCACAGGAGGCGCGGCACGACTCTTGTTCTCGTGCACGAGAGCAGACGAAACGACACCGGCCCCCCTCGGTCCTGCTCCGGGCCGCACGCAGAAAAAGAAGGCTTCCCGCAGCGCCCTGCGGGCCCCAGCGGGCTGCGGTGCACGAACAGCGGGCCACGACGCACAGGAGCCACGGCGCACGTGATGCACGACGCTTCCTCACCAGCTCTTCCTTCCCCTGTACATGCCAGTTTTTGTTGCGCCCACGCCGGGCGCTCGCGCAGCTCAGATCGGCCTCGCACTGTTACTTGTTGCCGGGTGTAGCGGCGACATGACAGACCAAATCGGAACGCCTCCCGAGCCGTCTCCCGCCGACGCAGCCCCTGCAGCCCTGACGCTCCGGCCGCCCCAGGCCGACGAGCACGCCGAAACAGGAGACCGGCGGCCTCAGATTGGACGACTCGTTGCCGCGCTGACCAACCGGGCGCGCACGACTCGGCGCCGGGGCGCCCTCCAGACCGACCCGGTCCTCCGCCGTATTGCCTGCCATCACAATCAAGACATGCTCGCCCACCAATATCTCGGCCACGAAGACGCGGAGGGACGCCTTCCCAGCGATCGGTTGGCACGCGAACATCGACGCCTCGTGGGTTCGGTGGGGGAAAATGTCTACGGCGCCGCTGCTCCGCCGCGTGGAGCCGAGGCATCGCGGGCCAAGACGTGGGCGCAGCGGGCCCTTAACGGGTGGATGAATAGCTCCGGGCACCGAGAGAACGTTTTGCGGCCCCAGTTTACCCACCTTGGCACCTGCGTCACGCAGGGCCATGCACGAGCTAAGGCCACGCAGGTTTTTGCGACTGTGTGGGCCTACGCCCAAGAGCCGCTGCCCTGGACGCACGGGACAGGGGACTCACTCTCTGTAGCCATAAAGCCCGTAGAGGCGTCTGGCCCACCCGTTGCATACGCCTTTGCATCCGTAGATGCACCGCTGGGGAAAGCCCTGGAGACGCGACGGCGCTCGTTCGACGGAACGCTTCGACTTCCAAAGGCGCCGGGCGTGTACGAGGGTCGATTCGCATTTCCACAGGACCGCGGGCGTCGCGTGGTGGTGTCGGGGCCGCGGGTGCGTGTTGTCCCGTCCCCACGATGAAATCCCACAGGGAGGGTGTCGTGGAGGACTCGCGAAGACGAACAAAAACAAAAATCCCACCGCCTCTCTGGGGAGAGCGGTGGGGAATGTGGCCAGGGACGGATTCGAACCGTCGACACACGGCTTTTCAGGCCGTTGCTCTACCACCTGAGCTACCTGGCCGCCAGCGGCGATGCGGCTCCGCAATCGCGCATGAAACGTATCGGTCGGGCCCCCGCCTGTCAACGATCCCCCGTGGGGTTTCACGGCCCATTCACCGGGGGGGCTCATCTGTGCTGGATGAGACGTCCTCATCGGAGTCTCGCGAACGGCGTGCGCCCCACATCAGTTTCGAGCGCAGGGTGTGGAAAAAGTGTTGGCCAGGGAGCTTGACGAGGTTTACGGTGTGCGGGGCGCGTTCCACCGAGAACTCAAGCCCGTGCTCGTCGAACATGGTACTGCGCCCATCGGCCGCAAACACGTACGGCTGGTCGTTCTGGAGAACCTGGCAGGTAATAGTGGCGTTGGCCGGCAGGACCATGGGCCGTACCGTGAGCGTGTGGGGCGCGATGGGGGTGAGCACGACCGCCTCCACACCGGGAGCGAGGATGGGCCCGCCGGTGGAAAGGGAGTAGGCGGTGGAGCCGGTCGGCGTGCTCATGATGAGGCCGTCTGCCCAGTAGGTGTTCAGGTGCGTCCCATTGACAGTCACCTCGATCTGGATGAGCCCGGCGGCGCCGCTGCGGTCCACCACAAATTCGTTGAGCGCCCATTCGTTGTCGAAGGCGGCGTGCGAGTCCAGGTGGGCCTCTAGCACGAGCCGCTCTTCCACCCGGTAGTTGCCCGCTTCCAGAGCGTCGATGGCCTCGTGAATTTGCTCGATCTCAATGTCGGCCAGGAAGCCCAGGCGGCCAATGTTGACGCCCAGCAGGGGCGTGTCGTTGGGGCCCGTGAGGTGAGCGCTCCGGAGCAGCGTGCCGTCGCCCCCGAACGAGAGCACTAGGTCTCCGGCCTCCACAATGTTCTCGACGGCGTGCTCGCGGCACAGCGCCGGAGCAACCAGGTCTCGTTCCATCAAGCCTGTGGCCAGGGGCTCGTGGATCCAGTAGTCTAGGCGGTCGTCGTGCAGGCGATGGACCAGTTCCGAGAGGGGCGACCAGAGAGAGTCTTTGGTCGGGTTTCCGGTGATGCCGTAGACCATGGGGGGGCGCAGGTGAGGAAAGAGCGTCTCCTGAAAAACGGTGGACGAAGAAAGAACGATGGACGAAGAGAAAAATAGTGGCGGGCCGAGGAGAACGTTCCGAGGGCGCCCTGAGGCATCCGCCGCTGTGCCGGGAAACGAGAACGGTCTACTGCGGCCGCACCAGGTACACGGAGCAGGGGGCAAACACGGCCACTTGGTGGCTGACCGTTCCCACATTCGAGTTGGGGCCGTCCTGGTCCATGGTGTGCGACCGCATAACGATGAGATCTGCCTCTGCCTCGGCCGCCACCTCCGTAACGGTGGGCCCGCGCTCGCCGTACTCGATGGTAGACTGCACCGCAAAGCCGTGTTCGGCCACCGCCGCAGCCCAGGATTGCATCTTGTCCTCGGCGTCCTGTCGCAGCTCGGCGTAAAAGTCGTCCATCTCGCCCGGCTCTTCGTCCTGGAGCGTCTCAATGACGTGAAGGAGCTGAATCTGCGTACGATCGGGGGCCCCAAGCTGCCGGGCAGTATCGAGGACATGCTCGTTGGTACTGGACAGATCTACAGGAATCAGAATTGTATCGTACATGCCGGGACGGGGCAATCAGGGTGCATTGGCGAAGAGAACGCAGGGCCCAGGGCCGGAGAAGAGGCTGGATCCCACAGTCGTAGTGTAGCATTTAAACGGAAAAGAGAAAAGCTAGGGGATCTCCGATTGCCTACGTGCCATGCCAACGCCCGAGATTGAAGAGCTGCGCCGCATTCTCGCGCGGCGTCTTCAGGACAAAGCCGAGCTGGAGCAGCAGGTGCGGGCGGTGCAGTCGCGCCTGGAGGCCGAGGTGGTGCCGCTGCAGGAAGAGGTGCTGCGCCTGCAGATGGAGCACCTGAAGGCGGCAGCCCAGGCACGGATGCGAAGTGCCCGCCTGCGCAATGCCTATCACGACGCACAGGAGGCCTACGAGGCATTTCGAGAGCGACGCGCCGCCGCGCCCTCGGCCTCGGCCTCCACCAAGACCGACCTGAAGGCCACCTACCGCCGTGCGACCAAGCGCTGCCACCCCGACGCGGTTCCCGACGCGTACCAAGAGGAGGCCGCGGCCACGTTCCGGGCCCTGGAGTCGGCCTACGACGCCGACGATGCGGAGGCCGTTCGCGCCATCGCCGCGGATCTTGACGAGTGGGGCTTCCCGCGGGCCCCGTCCGATGAGGGTGGGGGACAAGACGCATCGGCCCTCCACCGGGCCGTGTCGCGGCTCGGCACCGAGATCGAGCGCCTCCGGGCGTCCGATGTCCACCAGGCTGTGGCGGAGGCCGGGGAGGCAGACGTGGAGGCGGTCGTGCAGGCCCGGAAGCACGCCCTGAAAGAACGGTTGCGGGCGCTACAGCATCGCCGGCAGGCCCGGTTCTAGCTCGTTTCAGAACGCGCACTGCCCGACGCCCGGGGCGTTGTGTTTCGGGGCGTGAACGGCTACATTGTGTCGCCCCTACGCTGGTCCGCCCAACACTGGCCCGCCCGCCCCAAGACGGGCCGTTTTGGGGACGAGCTGTTTCGGGGACGGGCTGTTCCGAGAGCGCTCCCCGATCGTTTCCTCGCCTGCTTTCCTTCGCCAAACCGGCTTCCCACCCTCCCTCCATGGCGCAGTCCACCACGCAGCGCGGGCGCACCCCGCTCATGCGACAGTATTACAAGATCAAAGACCGCCACCCCAAGGCGCTCTTGCTGTTTCGCATGGGGGACTTCTACGAGTCGTTCGACGAGGACGCCCAGACCGTAAGCCGCCTGCTCGGCATCACGCTCACGGAGCGCAACAACGGCGACGCCGACGACGTGCCGATGGCGGGGTTTCCGCACCACGCCCTCGACAGCCACCTCCCGAAACTGATTCGGTCGGGGCTGCGCGTGGCGATCTGTGAGCAGGTGGAGGACGCCGACGAATCGAGTGGCAAGGTGGTAGACCGCGACGTCGTGGAGGTCGTCACGCCAGGGGTCTCCTTCCATGATCAATTGCTGAACCCGAAGCAGTCCAACTTCCTGGCCGCCATCCACTTCGGCACGGGGCGGGACAAGGACCGAGTCGGGTTTTCCTTTATCGACGCTACGACCGGCGAGTTTAGCGTGACCGAGGCCGGAGGCGGCCAGGTGCAAGACCTCATCCAGACGGTCGCCCCCTCCGAGGTCATCGTCGACAAGCGGCGCACGGACCGCCTGCAGGCGCACCTCCGCGAAATCCCATTTACGGTCACCGAGCAGGAGGACTGGGTCTTCAAGTACGACTTTGCCTACCAGACGCTGCTGGAGCACTTCGAGACGCACTCGCTGAAGGGGTTCGGGGTGGACGACATGGACCTAGGCGTGGTGGCGGCCGGGGCGGCGCTCTACTACCTGGGCGAGACGCAGAAGGGCACGGTGCCCCACGTCCGCAAGATCAAGCGCTACTCGAAGGACGAGCACATCGCGCTCGA
>CAZFJR010000131.1:0-7881 GCA_964519235.1 uncultured Salinivenus sp.
TCTCCAACACCACGATTGCGTTGTCCACAATGAGCCCCACGCCCAGCGCCAGCCCGCCGAACGTCATCTGGTTCAGCGTGAGGTCGTTGAAGTAGAGAAGCGCGAACGTGGCGATGATGGAAATCGGGATCGACAGCGCGATGATGAACGTCGTCGATCCGTTGCGGAGGAAGAGGTACAGCACCAGAATGGCCAGGAGCGAGCCCCAGATGGCCGAGTTCTGGACGTTGTTGATCGACTTGCGGATAAACTCGCTCTGGTCGCTGACCACGGTGAGCGCCACGTCGGCCCGCGTCTTGTTGATGCGGTCCACCTCCGCGCGGATGCGCTCGGCCACCGACACGGTGTTGGCGCCGCTCTGCTTCTGAATCTGGAGGCGCACCACGGGGATGCCGTTCAGCTCCGAGACGCGCTGCAGGTCCTCGTAGCCGTCCACCACCTTGGCCACGTCCTGCACCTGCACGGGCGCTCCGTCGACGGTGGCAACCACCGTCTGCCGGATCTCGCGGAGCGACTGGTACTCGCCCTGCGTCCGCACGTAGAGGTCCTTCAGGCCCTCCTTCACGTTGCCGCCGGGCAGGGCGGCGTTGGCGCTGCCGATGGCCTGCCGCACCTGCGCGGCCGACATGTCGTAGGCCCGCAGGCGGTCGCGGTCCAGGTTGACGCGGATTTGCCGGTAGATGCCGCCGCGAATGTTGAGGGTGCCCACGCCAGGGATCTGCTCGAAGCGGCGGCTCAGGTCCCGCTCCAGCAGCCGCGTGAGCGACTCCAGGGTGCGGCTCGACTCCACCGCGATGGAGACGATTTCCTGGCTGTTGGGGTCAAATTTCCAGATGCCGGGCGGCTCGGCCTCCACCGGCAGGTCGTCGCGAATGCGGTCGAGCGCAGCGCGCACGTCGTTTGCCGCCGCGTTGAGGTCGGTGCCCTGCGCGAACTCCAGATTGACGCGGCTGCCGCCCTCGTCGGAGTTGGAGGTGATGCGCTCCACGTTCGGCACACCGGAGACGGCGTTGGCAATGGGGTCGGTGATGATCTTTTCCATCTCCTCCGGCCCCACGTTGCCGTAGTTGGTGTAGACCGTCACGCGGGGGTATTCGATCTCCGGCAGAAGATCGACCGGGAGGTAGTAGAAGCTGACCGACCCCACGACGATGATGGCCAAAAACGTCATCGCGGTCGCGACGGGCCGGCGGATGGAGGTGTCGTACAGAGCCATCGGGGAGAAACGGGCTGTGGCGGGGGCAGTGAGGCGGAGAGGGCTACCGGGCGGCCGTGGTGGGGCCGTTGAGGGGGAAGCCGTTGGAGGCGGAGCCGTCAGCGGCGGAGGACTGTGTGGTGTCGGCGCGGCTGGTATCCGGGGCGGTTCCAAAGCGGCGCTCGGCCATGCGCTGTTGGCGCTCCAGGATGCGGCGGAGCAGGTCGGTGTCTTGCAGGCGCTGCAGGGCCAGGAGGCGCGACCACGGAAGAGGGCGCACGCGGGCGTCCACTCGTTCCTCGGCGCTGGTGCTCAGCAGGTTTTGCCCCACCGTTACCACCCAGTCGCCGGGCTCCACCCCGCGGACGCCCGCCAGCTGCTGCCCCTCGGCCAGAATTTCAACGTCGCGGAAGCGCGTAGGCGTGGGTTGGGTGAGCGGGGGCGGATCGGTGGGGTCGTACGAGTCGGGCGTCTCTACGGGCAGCTCGGTGCCCAGCGTGGGCGCCACAAAGACGCCGCGTGTGCCGGTGGATGGGTCTTCGTAGATGGCACTTAGAGGCACAAGCGTGGCCTTCTGGCTCTCGGCGTAGGCCACGTCCACCTTCACAAACATGCCCGCCTTGAGAAGGCCGTCGGGGTTGGGCACGTCGATCTCGGCCTCGGCGCTGTAGCTTTCGCTGCTGATGAACGGAGAGAGGCGCGAGACCTCGGCGGTGACGACTGTGTCGCTGGAGGGGACGGCGATGCGGGCGGTCTGCCCCGGCTGAATGCGCCCGAGCATGCGATCTGTCACGCCGACCTCCACGCGCACCGAGTCGAGGGTGCCCATGGTGTAGAGCTGCGTGTTCGGGCCCACGCGCTGCCCCACCTGCACGTTGCGGTTGCCGACCTGGCCGCTGATGGGCGCGCGCACCACCGTACGCCGAAGGTCCGCCCGGCGCTCATCGAGCGTGGCCTGGGCCTGCGCCACCTGCGCTTCGGCCCGCTCCACCTGGGCCTCGGCCTGCGCCACCTGCGCGCGCAGCGTTTCGAGCCGCTGCTCGCTCTCAAAGTTCTGCTCGGCCAGGCGCTGGGTGCGCTTCAGTTGTGCCTGGAGCTCCTGCAAATTGGCACGAGCACTCTTGGCGTCGGCCTCGGAAATGCGGAGCGACGCCTCGGCCTGCCGCACCCGCTCGCGGTACTGGTCGTCCTGGAGGCGAACGAGCGGGGCGCCCTGCTGCACAAAGTCGCCGTTCTGGGCCAGCACCGCCTCCACCGGGGCCTGGATCTGGGGAGAAATGGCGACCTGGTTCTTTGCCTCCACCGTGCCGCTCATCTGCTCCTCCAGTGGCAGCGAGCCGTAGCGGGCCTGCACTGCCTCCACGGAGGGGGTCGACGCCTCTCCGCCGCGCCGACCGCGGCGCTGCTCGCCCTCGCCGGACGAGCCGCCGCAGGCGCTAAGCACAAGAAGGCCAGAGAGAAAAACGGGAAGGAACCGGGACATCGTGAACGTGTGAGCAGGGCAGAAAAGAAGGAGAGGCGAAACGATTCCGGACGGGCAATGTGTCTCTCGCGGGGGAGAATGACAGCATTGTTGCGGTTGGTGGAAGCGCTGCCGAGTGCGAATCCAGCAGGCCAACAAGGGATGTGCGGACCGTATGCTGTGGAGCAGGTTTCCAGGGAGGCGATCAACTGCACGCAAAAGCGGCCCAATCACACCGTGCTGCTGCGGGCCTTGAGGGGCGGGCGGTCCCGGGCGGCCTGACTCTGGCGCCTGGCTTTTCGGGGCGGCCGCTCAGAGTTGCGGCTTGCGCAGCGCGCGGCGGCCCCGAAGTCTTTTTTCGAACACAACTGCATCTCCACTGAGCACGCGATGAACGACACGTACCGAACCCTGCAGGCATCGGCTCGGGCGGAGCAGCGGATAGAAGGATCTCGGTTTTTGGCGAGGGCGTTTCCGGTCGAGAGTCGGAGCGCGGTCGAGGCGCGCCTGGAGGCCGTGCAGGAGCGAGAGCCCAAGGCCACGCACCACTGCTCGGCCTACCGCCTGGGCCGCGACGGCGCAGACGTCCACTACGACGACGATGGGGAGCCGAGTGGCACGGCGGGGCAACCGATCCTTCGCCAGATCGACGCGCGCACCCTCACGAATACGCTCGTCGTGGTCGTCCGCTACTTCGGAGGCACCAAGCTGGGGACAGGAGGCCTCATGCGGGCCTATGGCGACGCGGCCGCGGCCGCCCTGGATCACGTCACGCTCGTGGAGCGCACCGTGCGCACGCCGGTCCGGCTCCGCTTCGCCTACGACGACACGTCGCCCGCCCAGCGGGTCCTCCGGCGCTTCGACACGGAGGTGCAGGACAGCAACTGTACGGACGTAACGACCCTCACCGTGGGGGTGCGGCGGTCGGAGGTGGAGGCGTTCGTTGACGCCTTTACGAATGCGCTCTCCGATCAGGGCGACGTGTTGCAGATCGGTAGCGAGAAGAAGCAGGACGAGGGGCAAGCGTAAGGAACTGAGGGTCGGTAGCCCCTTTCCGCCGTGCTCGCACTCTCGCGCCGCATGCCTACTTAAACTGTTCCATCGCCGCCACGGCCAACTCGTCGGCCATGATGTTGAGATCGTCGTCCGCGTGGCCGCGCACCCAGATCCATTCCACGTCGTGCCGCTCCGATGCTTCCAGAAGGGCCTTCCAGAGCCCCTGATTCTTGACGTCGTTGTTCGAGGAGGTTTGCCAGTCGTTGTCCTGCCAGCTTTCCAGCCACCCTTCGTTAAACGCCTTTGAGAGGTACTCGCTGTCCGTGTGGAGCTTGACGCGGGCAGGGGCGTCAAGGGCTCGAAGCGCCTCGAGGGCGGCGGTCAACTCCATTCGGTTGTTGGTGGTGTGGGGCTCGCCGCCGGTCAATTCTTCGTATGCGTCCGGGTCGTCGTCTGGAATGAGAAGGGCGGCCCAGCCGCCCGGCCCAGGGTTTCCGCTGCAGGCGCCGTCGGTGTAGATGGTCACGTCCGTCATGGAAGGGGGAAGAGAGTCGGGAGGAAATGTACCGCTCCGCAACGTACGTCGCTGCGGGAGGCAGTTCCAGGCCGTCGTCGAAAAAGCCGAGTGAAAACCTTGCGCCCTGAGCCGGCGTACCCCTAACTCCGTACAGACATTTCTCCACAAACAGGCGTTGCATATCGCCTGTGAACTGGTTTTGCGCCGCACACGTCCGAGCACATTACGTCCGAGCACATGAAGTTTCTCGATCAAGTCGATCTCAAGGTCAGCAGTGGCGACGGGGGGAAGGGCATCGTGGCCTGGCGCCGCGAAAAATTTGTGCCGAAGGGAGGGCCCTCTGGCGGCGACGGTGGCGACGGCGGATCGGTGTACGTGGAGGCCGACGAGAACCTCTACACGCTGATGGACCTGAGCCACAACAAACACGTCTACGCCGGCGACGGGGAACCGGGCGGGCGCCGCAAACAGGCAGGCGCGGCGGGCGAGGACAAGGTCATTCGCGTGCCGCCGGGGACGGTCGTGAAAGACGAGCGCACAGGCCGCATTGTCGGGGAGGTGGTGGAGCCGGGCCAGCGAATGTGCGTGGCGGAGGGCGGAGAGGGCGGCCGCGGGAATGCCCAGTTCAAGTCGAGCACCAATCAGGCGCCCCGTCACGCCGAGCCCGGCGAGCCGGGGGAAGACCGCGAACTGGTCTTTGAGCTGAAACTGATCGCTGACGTGGGGCTCGTGGGCTTTCCCAACGCCGGGAAGAGCACACTCGTCTCGTCCGTCTCCGCGGCGGAGCCGGAGGTGGCCGACTATCCGTTCACCACCCTCACGCCGCAGCTCGGAATGGTGTACGTGAGCGAGTACGAAACCTTCGTGATGGCGGACATTCCGGGCATCATTGAGGATGCGCACCAGGGCAAGGGCCTGGGGCTGCAGTTTCTGCGCCACATCGAGCGCACGTCGGTGCTGCTGTTCGTGATTCCGATTACGGCGCCGGACCTGGGCGAGGAGTACCGCCAGCTGATGCATGAACTGGAGGCGCACGAGGCCGATTTGGTGGACAAGCCGCGAATCGTGGCCCTGTCCAAGATCGACATCCTGGCGCCCGATGAGCGAGAGCTCCTCCCCGACGTGGTGGCCGACGAGTTTCCGGACGAGGTTCCACTCCTACCCATCAGTGCGGTGGCCGGCCTTGGGCTCGACCGTCTCAAGTACATGCTCTACGACACGGTATCGGCTGCGCGCGGCGCGGCGTCCCTTGACGCGTGAGTCTCTTTGACGCATGCCCTCCCTAGCGCACGAGCCCCCCTGGCGTATGAGACTGCCCCTCCACGACGACACGACGAATCATCGGGACCCGAGCGTCGAACGGCGTGCCCTCATCGGGCTGTCGCTTGTGGCGGGCGTAGGGCCGCAGCGCCTGCGGGCGCTCCTGGCGGCCTTCGAGGCGCCCAGTGCGGTCTTTCGGGCCTTGCGCACCGCCCTCACGAAGGTGGACGGCGTGGGGCCACAGACCGCTGAGGCCATTCTTGCGTTCGATGACCGGGCGGCGGTGGAGCAAGAGTTGACGCGGGCTGAAGAACTGGGCGCTACGCTCGTTTCGCCCTGGGACGACCGCTTCCCCGACCGCCTCCGCGAGATTTACGACCCGCCAGCCTACCTGTGGATGCGGGGCACGCTCCCGTCCACCGACGCCCCGATGATTACGGTGGTGGGCACCCGCCGCTGCACCGACTATGGCCGCGCGCAGGCCCATCATCTGAGTGCCGAGCTGGTGCGCCGTGGGTTCACGGTCGTGAGCGGCCTGGCGTACGGCGTCGACGCGGCTGCGCACAAGGGAGCGCTCGACGCCGGCGGGCGCACGCTCGCCGTGCTGGGGTCTGGCGTGGGGCGCATCTACCCACAAAAACACACTGGGCTGGCCCGCCGCATCGCCAAAAGCGGCGCCGTGCTCTCCGAGTACGGGCTCGACGCCAAGCCCGACGCGCCCAACTTTCCCGAGCGCAACCGCATCCTGAGCGGGCTCTCGCTCGGAACGCTCGTGGTCGAATCGTATTCGGAGGGCGGGTCGCTCATCACGGCCCGTTTCGCGCTGGAGCAAAACCGAGAGGTGTTCGCCGTGCCGGGCCGCATCACGAAAGCGACCAGCCGGGGCACCAACCGCCTCATTCAGCGCGGCCACGCCAAGCTGGTGATGGACGTGGACGACCTGTTGGAGGAACTTCCGAACATCACCGTCGAGACCCCCGAAGACCTCGACGCCGATACCGTGACCGGGAGCCGCCCCGTCCCCGACGACCTGTCCGGCGAGGCGAGGACCCTGTACGACGCCCTCTCGGATACGCCCGTCCACGTGGATGCGCTCTGCGAAAAAACGGGCTTGTCGCCGTCCTCAGCCCTCCCCACCCTGCTCGAGTTGGAGTTTGAAGGGCTCGTGCGCCAACTGGCTGGCAAGCAGTTTCGCCGGTCGTGAAGGTGGGCGTGATGCGTGAAGAGGGGTGCGTGAGGAGTGAGTGATGCGCCATGCGTCCGGGTCGAAGATCGCGCCGGTTGGCACCTCAATGTCGAGAATTGAGTCGGTTACAGAGACGCCGGCCACAGTGCTGCCGTCATGGCTGGCGAACGCTGGCGAGCATGATGCGTGAGAACGGCGGTGCTTTTGTGATTGATCTCGTTCTCCATGACCTTCAATGACCTCCGTAGCCAATTTCCCCACACCAAGCACCAGACGTACCTCAACCACGCGGCGGTGAGCCCCATGAGCCGGCCGGTGCGCGAGGCCATCGATGCGTACGTTGGCGAACGGCACGGGGCCGATCCGGAGGCGCCCATCGAAAACTTCGAGGCGTTCATGCCGGTGATGGCGGAGACGAAGGAGCGGGCCGCGACGGTGCTCGGCACCGATTCGGGGCGCATCGAGTTCGTTCTCAACACCTCGGCCGGCCTCAACGTGCTGGCCCGTGGGCTCGGCTGGGAGGCGGGCGACCGCATCGCTGTGCCCGACGGCGCCTTTCCCACCAATGTCTACCCGTTCCTGAACCTGGAGGCGCAGGGTGTGACGGTCGATTTCGTGCCGACGGAGGAGGGGGCGTACACCGTTGAGGACGTAGCCGACACTCTGCGGCCCGACACGCGGCTCCTCAGTGTCTCCTGGGTGCATTTCCTGTCGGGGTTCCGGGCGGATCTGGAGGCGCTCGGT
Organism: uncultured Salinivenus sp.; assembly: GCA_964519235.1. Taxonomy (GTDB): domain Bacteria; phylum Bacteroidota; class Rhodothermia; order Rhodothermales; family Salinibacteraceae; genus Salinibacter. The sequence continues at coordinate 7,361 of CAZFJR010000131.1, forward strand.
GCGCTCTGTGAGGAGCACGACGTGGTGTTCTGTGTGGATGCCATTCAGGGGCTCGGGGCCTTGCAGGTGGACGTGGAGGCGGCGGGCATCGACTTTTTGACCGCCGGCGGGCACAAGTGGCTGATGGCCGCGCAGGGCATCGGGGTGCTCTACTGCGACGAGGCGCTTCAGGACCACCTCCGGCCGCCCACCGGCTGGCTCCACGGGCCGGTCGACTGGGAGCACCTGGACGACTACGAGCTCACGTTCCACGACGACGCGCGCCGCTTCCGCACCGGCACCCTCAACAGCGTGGGCGTGGCGGCCCTGCACGCGGCCCTCGGTCTGTACCTGGACGCGGGCCCGGAGTGGTGCGAGGAGCATGTGCTGGATCTCTCTGCGACCCTCGCCGACGAACTGGCGGCTCGTGGCCTGCCCCGCTACGGCACCGACGCACCGGCCCACGCCAGCGGCATCGTCACCGTGGAGCCGGACGCGCCCGACGCGCTGTTCGACCACCTGAAGGAGCAAGGCATCACGGG
>CAZFJR010000132.1:0-7864 GCA_964519235.1 uncultured Salinivenus sp.
GCCCGACGGCTCGTCGCACGAGGCGGCCGGCTCATCGCACCTCCGGCATCTCTGCAAGGCCGCGGCGGTAGGACGGCACCGCGATGGGACTCGTCCCCGTCGTGCTGCCTTTTGCACTGCGCCCCGCCGCCATGATTGTCCGCCGGTCGTCTCCGTGGATTGCTGCCCTTCTGTTGTCTGCGCTCGCGCTTGCCGGCTGCGAGCCCTACATGAGCCTGACCGACCGCGTCCCCTCACAGACGCGTGAGGCGACGGCCCTGCTCCCTGCCGCGCCCCGGTACGCCGGGATGGTGGACCTGGAGACGATGATCGGCCAGGTGGACCGACTCGGGGGCAAACAGTTTAGCCTGGCCGACAGCCTCCGGAACGCCGACAGCTCGCGCCTGCAGGCCTTTCTGAGCGCGACCGAACTGGATCTGCAGACGGACCTGAAGGCCGTGTACGGGGCCGTGGGCGAGGGCGGCGCGTTCAGTGCCGTGGTCTTCGCCGACCTTGCGCCCGCCCAGGCAGGACGCTACCTCGACCGGGCGCCCGCAACGGCTGGCCGAGCCACCACCTATCGTGGGGTCCCCATCTATCACCTTGCGCTCGGCCCTGCCTCTAACGACGCGGCGCCTGGCAAGGCCGCTCCGGACACCCTGTCCGTAGGCTTCGTGCGAAGCGGCATGATCGCGACGGCCACGACGGGCGCCCTCGTCCGGGCAATGGTGGACCGTCATAAGGACGAGGCGGGAGGCTTCCGAGAAAACGAGCCGTACATGACCCTCGTAGAGCGGGTGGGGCACGGCAGCACCGCGTGGCTCGTGGGGCGCGACGTGCTGCAAACCGCCCTCCGTGACTCCGCGGGCGAGGCCGCCGAGCGCCCGGGGGAGCCGGCCCGCGGCGCCTCGGCGATGAGCGGAGCCGGGGTGCAGCAGCTGCTCAGCGCCTGGGCCGACCGCATGCTGGGGGTGCCGGACGGCGGCCTGGACATGCCGGACGACGGGGCGGCCCTGGAGGGACAGGCCGGGCGCAAAATGAAGCGCCTGACGAGCCAGGTCCGCGAGCAAGCCCTTTCGGTAACCCTGACCGACCAAGCCCTGGAGGGGGAGGCCTACCTCACGATGCGGGATGAGACCAGTGCCGCAAACGTGGTGGATCTGTCGAAGGGGGCGATGGCGGCCCTGCGGCTCTCCGGAGACGCGTCCGAGAGCGGATGGGCCGGCCTGCTTCGCGAGGTGACCGTGGAGCGCGACGGGCCGGTTGTGCACGCCCAGTTTGCCGTGGAGCGCGGGCGGCTGCGGCGAGCGATGCAGGACCGGGGGGAACCGCGCGCAGTTCGTGAGGCAAACCCGTCGACTCGTCGGGCACATCTCACGGTTCGTCGATCGGGAGGCATCATGCGCGGGGGCACATCGTTGGAAACTGTACCCGATTCTGATTTCGCCGGCACCCCGTACGCCAACCAGGCTGTTTCCTTCGCAGGGACGGTCCGCTAACGGCGACAGGGCGTCGGCGTCGCATCGCACTCGAACGGTTTTGACCATCCATGCGCCGTTTTCTCTTTGAAGTTGTTGAGGGAGTTCGCATTGCCGGCCAGGCCATCTGGGCCAACAAAATGCGGTCGACGCTCACCACGCTGGGCGTCATCATCGGCATTGCGGCGGTGACGCTCATGGCCACCGTCATCAACGGCCTCAACCAGGAGTTTGACAAGGCGCTCTCGCAGCTCGGGACCGACGTGCTGTACGTCGACCAGTTTCCATGGGGCCAGAACACCGACCGGGAGTGGTGGCGCCTGCGCAACCGCCCGGCCATTCAGCCGGCCCTCGCCCAGACCATCCGGGAGCGCTCGCGCTACGCCGACGCCGTGGCCCCGATGGCCGATGAAGACCGCCGCGTGACGTACCGGGGCCAGGAGGTGGAGGGCGAGGTGGTTGGGTCGCCCCCGCAGTACGGGCGCATCCGGAGCGTGCGGCTGGCACAGGGGCGCTTTTACACCCAGGCCGAGGAGCGCAGCGGGCGGAACGTCTGCGTGATTGGGGCGACGATTGCCACGGAGCTCTTTCCGGCGGTGAGCCCGCTCGGAAAGGAAATCAAACTGGGCAACGTGCCTTGCACCGTGGTGGGGGTGCAGAAGAAAAAGGGGGACAGCATGCTGGGCGGTCCGGGCTCGCCCGACGAGCGCATCCTGATGCCGTTTCGCACCTACGACGAAGCGTTTGGCGTGAGCCGACGCTGGGGGGTAGAGGTCATGGTAAAGGTGCGCGATGCCGCCTCCATGACGCGTGCCGAGGAGGAGCTTACGGGCATTTTGCGCACGGCCCGCGACGTGTCGCCGGGCGAGCGAAACAACTTTGCGATTAACGATCAGCAGCAGGTGCGCGCCAGCTTTGCCAGCACGCGGATTGCCATCTACGGCGTGGGGCTGTTCCTGACGGGCCTGGCGCTGGTGGTGGGCGGCATCGGGGTCATGAACATCATGTTCGTGTCGGTGCGCGAGCGCACGAAGGAGATTGGCATTCGGAAGGCCGTGGGGGCCAAGCAGCGCACCATCCTGTTCCAGTTTTTGGTGGAGGCCGTGATCGTGTGTCTGATTGGGGGGCTGATTGGGCTTGGGGTGTCGGCACTGGGGGCGATGGGGGTGCGGGCCCTCGGGTTTACGGCCACCCTGCCGGCACAGACAGTGGCCCTCGCCTTCGGCATCTGTGTGGGGGTGGGCGTCCTGTTCGGCATCGCCCCGGCCTGGCAGGCCGCCACGGCCGACCCCATCGAGGCGCTCCGGTACGAGTAGACGCGGGCGCCGCCGCGCCCTCATGGCCCTTCTTCCCCGTTACACTCCACTCAGCCACGCCCCACTCAGCCACGCTCCCCGCCCATGAAATCCGCCCAGATGCCTTCCGGACCGGCCCCCTGGCTCCTGCGGCCCCTCGTGTCTCTGATGCGGGGGGTGCGCCGTCGCCTCCGGGCGCTCTTCGGCCGGCCCCCCGGCACGCGGCACGGCCCGTGCGATGTGTGTGGCGCGCTGCTTCTGGTGGGCGCCATCACGGGGGCGGCCGTACTGGGCGCGCCCGCGCTCCTCACGGTAGGCGGTGGCGTGGGCGTCGCAGTGCTCTTTGTGGGGGCCCGGAGCTGGGTTGTGGTGCAGGAGCAGCAGGCTGCGTAGGACGTTCTCCCCGAATCAGTTGCCGTTTGGCTCTCCATGCGCGGATTTGAGACGGTGCGCGAGGCGCTGCAGGCGCTTCGGGCCAATAAATTGCGCTCCGCCCTCACCCTGTTGGGCATCGTGATTGGCGTGTTTGCCGTAATTGCGGCCGTCACGGCCGTGGACGTGATCGACCTCTACTTCAAGAGCTCCATTCAGGGGCTCGGGGCCTCCACCTTCTCCGTGGAGCGCTACGACTACGTGGGCGGCGACGGGCCCGAGCGCTACCATCCGCCGCTTACGCACACCCAGGTGCAGCGGCTGAAGGCACGGACGGGCGGGGGCGTTGCCGTAAGCGTGAGCGAGCAGTTTGACCGGAGGGTGAAGGCGCAGTCGGCCCGTCACGAGACGAATCCCAACATCGGGCTCTACGGCACCGACGCGGCGTTTCTGGGCAACTTTGGGTACGAGATGCGGGCGGGGCGCCCCCTTGCCGCACAGGACGTGCAGAACGGGCGGCCGGTGGCCCTGCTCGGGTCGAAGGTGGCCGAGGCGCTCTTTCCCGCCTCCAGCCCGCTCGGCAAAGACGTGCAGGTGGGCCGCGTGCAGCTGCAGGTGGTGGGCGTACTGGAAGAAAAGGCCGGGCTCTTTCGCGATCCAAACACGCGGGTCTACGCCCCCATCACGCATCTGTTTGCCACCTACGGGGGCGGGGGGCGCAGCATGGATGACGTGCGGGTGCGGGCGGCATCGGATGCGCGCCTGCCGGACGCCAAAGACGCGGTGCGCAGCAATCTGCGCGTCATCCGGCAGGTAGAGCCCGGCGCCCCGAGCACGTTCAACATCGAGTCGAGCGACTTCCTCCGCAGCACCTTCGCGCAGTTTACCCGCACCCTCACCACGGGGGGCGCGCTCGTCGGGCTCATCTCGCTGCTGGCCGCCGGCGTAGGCATCATGAACATCATGCTCGTCTCCGTCACCGAGCGCACCCGCGAAATTGGAATCCGCAAGGCCGTGGGGGCCAAGTGGCGCAATATCCTGTGGCAGTTTTTGCTGGAGGCCATTATCCTTTGTCAGATTGGGGGCCTGATTGGCATCGTCCTCGGGGGGCTGGGCGGCAATGTGGCGGCCCTCTACTGGGACATCCGTCCCTCTTTCCCGTGGATGTGGGCCGCCGTGGCCGTGGGCGGTGTCACCCTGCTGGCCGTTGTCTTTGGCGGATACCCCGCCTACAAGGCCGCCCGCCTCGATCCCATCGAATCCCTTCGCTACGAGTAGCCTCCCCCGTCCCGCTTCCCCTTTTTACAGACCGACCGCACTCCACCATGCCTTCGCAGCACCCACGATCGTCCGTTCTTTCCGTCCTGGCGTCCACCGCCGGGCTCGCCGCCGTGCTCCTGCTCGGGGCCTCGCTGCAGGCGGGCCGCGCGCAGCCGGGGCCGCAGGACACCACCCGCATCGCGTTTGGGGAGGCGGTGCGCATTGCTCTCGACCAGAACACCGACGTGAAGCGCGCGCAGGCCACCGCCCGGCAGTCCAACCTGCAGGTGCAGTCCGAGTGGATGGACTTTCTGCCCGACGCCAGCGTGCGCTCCAGCATGTCCCGGCGCTACGGCCGCAACTTCAGTCAGGTCACCGGGGGCTTTACGACGCGCTCCACCGACTTCTTCAACCTGAACGGAAGCTCCAGCATTACGCTGTTCAACGGATTCGAGAACACCGCCTCTCTGAACCAGGCCCGCACCCAGTCGGAGGCGGACCGGATGAACCTGGGACAGGCCCGCCAGGACGTGGTGTTTAACGTGGTGGACCAGTTTATCGCGCTGGTGGAAAGCCGCGAACTGGTGCGCGTGCGGCGCGAAGAGCTGGAGACCCGCCGCCAGCAGCTGAAGCAGATTCGGGCCTTTGTGGATGCGGGGTCGCGGCCAGTGTCGGACCTGTACACGCAGCAGGCCGACGTGGCCGACGCGGAGCAGCAGCTGCTGCAGGCCGAGCGGGAGCGAGAGGTGAACAAGACGCGCCTCATCCAGACCCTGCAGCTGAGCCCGCGCAAGGCCTACGCCTTTCAGGAACCGGGGCTCCGCGACGACAGCGTGCGCGCCCAGTCCTACGACCTGTCGTCGCTTATCGACCAGGCCTTCCAGCAGCGCCTCGACCTGGAGGTGGCCCGGGCCGAGCAGCGCGCCGCCGAGACGGGCGTGCGGGCGGCCCGCTCGTCTTACTACCCAAGCATTTCGCTCAACGGCAACTACGGCACCGACTGGTCGAGCCGGGGGCTGCCGGGCGAGACGACCGACAACAGCTTTGGGAATCAGCTGGACATTAACCGGGGCGGCTCGGTATCGCTCTCGCTCAACATTCCCATCTTTAACAACTTGAACCGCTCGACTCAGGTGGAGCAGGCCCAGGTGCAGGCCCAGAACGCCCGCTACGCGCTGCAGGACCAGCGCCAGCAGGTGGCCCTGCAGGTGCGGCAGGCGTACCTCGACTACCGCAACGCCATGAAGCAGCTGGACGTGGCCAACAAGCGATTGCGTGCCGCCCGCCAGAGCCGCGACGCCACCCTGGAGCGGTACAACCTGGGCTCGGCGTCGATCGTGGAGCTGCAAAACGCCCGGCGCGACTTTGTAAGCGCAGCCAGCGACCAGGTGCAGGCCCGCTACCAGGTGATCTTTCAGCGCAAGCGCATTGAATACAACATCGGCGACCTGAATCCTTCGGCGCCCCTCACCGGCGCGTCGACCGCGCGCTAGAACACCGCTTTTTCCGTCTTCTCCCGCACAACCACAGTTCTGTTTGCCATGGCATCCGCAAGTAGCACCTCCAATCGCATGCTGTACGCAGGCGGCGGCCTCCTGGCCGTGCTTCTGGTCGTCGGCGGCCTCGGGTGGGGCCTCGGCTGGTTCGGGGGCGGCCCGGCGGGCGTGTCGGTCGACACGGAGACGGCCGAGACGCGCACCGTTACGGAGGTCGTTACGGCCTTTGGCCGCGCGCAGCCCGAGGTGGAGGTCACAATCAGCCCTGACGTCTCGGGCGAGATTGTGGAGCTGCCGGTGCAGGAGGGCGACGTGGTGGAGCAGGGCGACCTGCTGGCCCGCCTCAAGCCGGACGACTACCGCGCGCAGCTGGAAGAGCGGGAGGCGCGGGTGGCACAGCAAAAGGCCAACCTGGCCCGTCGGCGGGCCGACTCGGTGCAGGCCCGCCAGACGTTCGAGCGCAAGCAGCAGCTGTACGAGAAGGGCGTCATTCCGGAAAGCGAGTTCGAGAATGCTCAGTCTACCTACCGGCAGGCGGTTGCCCAGCTCGAGGCGGCCCGTTTCCAGGTCGAAAGTGCCCGGGCGAGCCTGCGCGACGCCCGCGAGCAGCTCCAGAAAACGCGCCTCTACGCCCCCATGGACGGCACGGTGAGCAAGCTCACGGTGGAGGTGGGCGAGCGCGTGGTGGGCACTCGCCAGCGCGCCGGCACGGAGATGATGAACATTGCCCAGCTCGACCGCATGGAGCTGGAGGTGGACGTCAACGAGAATGACGTGGTGAACGTAGCGGGGGAGGATTCGGCCCGCGTGGAGTTCGACGCGTATTCGGACCGCACCTTCCAGGGAACGGTGACGGAAATCGCCAATTCGGCCCGCATCCAGAACGAGGGCAGCCAGAACGAGGTGACCAACTTCCCCGTCACCATTCGCATTCTGGGCAACCCCAATACCGGCCCGGCCACCACCCGCGAAGAAGGCGGGCTGGCCCGCCCGGAGCGCCCCGCGTCGGCCGCGGAGGGCGGCGTCATCCGGCCAGGGATGAGCGGCTCGGTCGACATCTACACCGAAACCGTGAACAACACCGTCGCGGTGCCCATCCAGGCCGTCACCGTGCGCGACTTCAACGAGGTGGGCCCGCAGGCGGACAGCACTCGGTCGGGAGACGCAACCGAGGAGGACCTGCGCAAGGTTGTGTTTGTGGCCCAGGGCGACTCGGCCCGCATGGTGGAGGTGACCACCGGCATTGCCGACGACACGTACATGCAAATTCGCTCGGGGCTGGAGGGCGGCGAGCGGGTCATCACCGGCCCCTACAGCGCCGTGAGCCGCGAGCTGGAGCCTGGCGCCTCCATCCGCACGGAGCAGGGCGAGGACGGTGGCGATTCGATCGCCTCCGCGCAGTAGCACCCGGCCGCGCATCGCTCCATTGTGGGCCCGCCCGCACTGCCTCTTTCCCCGCACACTTTCCCAACCGCCATGGAAGCAATCTCTGCTAACGGCACCCCAACCGACGCCTCCGACCGCGCGCTCATTGAGGTGCGCGATCTGAAGAAGCGGTACATGATGGGCAGCGAGGAGGTCTGGGCGCTCGACGGCATCAGCCTCTCCATCGAGGAAGGCGAGTACGTGGCCGTCATGGGCCCGTCTGGCTCTGGGAAGTCGACGTTCATGAACATGCTCGGCTGCCTCGACACGCCCACCAGCGGCACCTACTTCCTGCGGGGCGAAGACGTGAGCACCTTCTCCGACGACGAGCTGGCGGAGATTCGCAACCACGAAATCGGCTTCGTCTTCCAGACCTTCAACCTGCTTCCACGCGTCAATTGCCTACGCAACGCCGAACTGCCGCTCATCTACGCCGGCATGTCGAAGGCCGACCGGCGCGAGCGGGCGGCCGAGGCGCTCCGCAACGTGGGGCTGGGCGACCGGCTGGACCACCGCCCCAACGAGCTGTCGGGGGGGCAGCGCCAGCGCGTGGCGACGG
>CAZFJR010000133.1:0-3339 GCA_964519235.1 uncultured Salinivenus sp.
AGATGGGCACGGCCCGGGCGTTGGTGGCCGGGTCCGGCTCCTGCCCCGCGTGGAGCTGGAGGGTCTCGTAGCGGGGCGACTCCGGGTCGTGCTGTCCGTTCTCGGTGCTCATGGCAAGGTCGGCGCTCTGGATGAAGAGAAGGGCGTGCTCATCCAGAAGAGCCGAGCGAGCACGAAGGCCGTGCCGACCGGACCGGCGCGCGACCGGGGACCCAATAAAAAATCCCCAGCCGCGAGGAAAGCGGATGGGGATTCAATACCCAGAGGGGTTAGGGCTCCCATCTCATCTTTCCCCGACAGCTTGTCGGGGCAGGACGGGGCACCTTTCCCCGACGCGAGTCGGGGCGGTTGCCAGGGCTTCAAAGGGCCTGCTCCCTCCACCCTTCTGGATGAATTCGGTACTAGCCAGTATGTCAACTACGCACAACAGTACGCGCTGCCATCGCCGATGTCAATCCACCGGCTGTGAAGAAGCCGTGACGGACTCTACTGCTTCTCGACGGTCACCTGCTTCAGCATATCCCCTTCCTCAATCGCGTCGACCACGTCCTGCCCACTCGTCACGTCGCCAAACACCGTGTGGTCGCCGTCCAGGTGCGACTGCGGCGCCCGCGTGATGAAGAACTGACTGCCGTTCGTATTGGGGCCGGCGTTGGCCATCGAGAGGACGCCCGTCTCGTGCGTGAGCGGGTTGCCCTCGATCTCGTCGTCGAACTCATAACCGGGCCCGCCGCGCCCCGTGCCCGTGGGATCGCCCCCCTGCACCATAAACCCCTCAATGACACGGTGAAACGCGATGCCGTCGTAAAAGCCCTCGTCGGCAAGAAAGGCGAAGTTGTTGACGGTGTTGGGGGCGTGCTCGGGATAGAGCTCAACTTCAATTGTGCCCTTGCTGGTCTCCAGGGTCGCCTCGTAGACGGCGTCCGTGTCGATCTGGAGGTCGGGGGGATGGTCCCACTGCGGATGATCGGCCATAGAAGGGGGAAGCAATCGGAGAAAGAACAGTCGCGAGTGCGCCTGTCCGACGGTGGTCCGGACGTGGTGTTTCGTTTGGCCTCTGTCCGTAGCCCCACGGGCACGGCCATCCTTTTTTCCAGCCGTTTTTAAAGCAAGCGAGCAGGAACGCGGGTAGGGCGGCTACTTTCTTCCGGGATGGAGGATGGGCATCTTGGTGGGGTGCCTTGCCCCGCGGCTCTTTCGTTAATTTTTGCGCACCAGAACCCCTCGGATTACACCTTTTTAACCATTTGGTTGAACCAGGCAGTTGCCCCTTCGGTTGGAGCGCCTGCTTTTGCAACGACCTCCCTCCACATGTCCCCTTCCGCCTCTCTTTCCGAGTATTCCGAGACGGAGCGCCAGATTTTTGACGCGGCGCTCCGGGTATTTGCCCGGGAGGGGCGCCGTGGGGCCCGGATGCAGGCCATCGCCGATGCCGCCGACATCAACAAGGCGATGCTGCATTACTACTTCCGCGACAAGGCAACGCTCTACGAAGAGGTGTTCACGTATACCACCTGCCAGTTCATGGCGTCGTTCGACGCCTCGCTGAAGGAAGCCCCCACCTTTGCCGAGACGCTCCGCGTGTTCATTGACGGATACGTCGACTTCGTGCGCTCCAACGAAGCGTGCATGCGGCTGATGGTGCAGGAGAATCTGGCCGGGGGCACGCTGCTCGGCAAGCAGATGCGGAAAGCCACGGACTCGGGCGACGCGCCGCCGACGATTCTCGTGGACACCATCGCGGACGCCGTACAGGCGGGCGAAATTCGCCCGGTGGACCCCGACCACACTGTGCTCTCGGTCATCTCCACCTGCCTCTACTTTTTTGTCGCCCAGCCCACGGTTCAGATTATGCACCCCCCAGCGGAGGAGGACTGGGAGGCCTTCGTGGAGGCCCGCAAAGATCATCTGTTCGATTTGATCTACCACGGCCTTGCCCCCCGTGAGTAGCGGCTAACGGACAAACGTTCAACGCTCAGACGTTTTTTCGATGACATTCTCTCGCTTCTTGCTTCTCAGCCTCCTGATCGGGGGGCTCGCCCTGTCCGGGTGCTCGCTCACGCCATCGATGCCCGCGCCGGAGGCGGAGCAGGAGTTGCCCGATCGGTTCGAGGCCGCGCCCGGCGACACGACCCTGCCGGCCACGGCCACCGACACGGCGCGCTACAATCCCACCCGCTGGTGGACGGCGTACGACAACCCAGCCCTTACGGCCCTTGTGGACACGGCCCTCGCGGCCAACCTGGACCTGAGCGTGGCCCGCGCCCGGCTCGACGAACTGGCGGCGCAGTTCCGCATTGCCCGGGCGCCCCTCTTCCCCAGCGTCACGGCCAATGCCCAGGGCAGCTACCAGAACCAGCCTGCCAACACCGGCATCGGGGGCGCCATCGGGGGCGGGCAGGGGCCCGACCGCTTCGAATTTACCGACTACCAGGCCACGCTCGGCCTTTCGTACGAGCTCGACTTTTGGGGACGAATCCGCAGCCAGCGCAAGGCCGCGCTGAACCAGTACTTCGCCACGGCGGCGGACCTGCAGACGGCCCGCCTCTCGGTCATCAGTCAAACGATCTCGACGTACGCGCAGATTGCTGCACTGCGGCGGCAGGTGAGCCTTGGGCAACGCACCGTTGACCTCTTGCAGCAGCGCGCGGAAATCACCGAAGACCGGTACGCCCGCGGCCTCCTCCCGTCCTTTCAACTGTACACGGTGCGGCAGAGCCTCCAAGCGGCCCAGGCGGAGCAGCCCGACTTGGAGAGCCAGCTCTACGATGCGCAGAGCCGCCTCGCCACAATTCTCGGCCGCTTCGCCGGAGAACAGCGTGCCCTTCTCCCCGATTCCGTGACCGTTCCGCTTGCTCCGGAGCCGGTCCCCGCGGGTCTCCCCTCGGACCTGCTCATGCAGCGGCCCGACGTGCGGGCGGCGGCGCGGCGGCTGGAAGCAGCGCGGCAGCAAATGGGGGCGGCACGGGCCGAGTTACTCCCCAGTGTGTCGCTTACCGGCACGGGCGGCACCCAAAGCAGCGAGTTGGCCGATCTCGTCGACCCCGGCCAGGTCTTCGCCAACTTTGTGGGACAGCTCACGGCGCCCCTCTTCCAGGGCGGGCGCCTGCGGGCCAACCTCAGCGCCGCTGAGGCACGCTACAAACAGCAGGCCGCCCGCTACGAGCAAACGGTCCTTACGGCCTTTCAAGAGGTGAAGGCCGCGCTGGTGGCCTACAACAAACAGCGACGGCGCTACCGGGAGGTGCAGCAGCAGGTGGAGACGGCCGAGGACGCGTTTCAGACGCAACGGGATCGCTACGAGCGCGGCATCGGCGACGTGCTGTCCCTGCTCGACGC
>CAZFJR010000133.1:3439-7864 GCA_964519235.1 uncultured Salinivenus sp.
CCATGGCTGATACGGACTACAAGTGGTACTTCATCGGCGGCGGCCTCCTTGCAGGGGCCGCCCTCATTGTGTGGCTGCTCGGCGTGTTTGCGCCGCAGCCCGAGACGAGCGAGCCCCCGCCCCAGTCGCCCCTCGTGTCGACGACGCCCGTGGAGGTGCGGGCGGGAAGCCTGCTGGTGCATGGCACCGGCACGGTGCGCCCGGTGCGCGAGATTGAGCTGACCGCACAGGTGGGCGGGCGGCTCGTGGACGTGTCCGAGGCGCTTGTGAGCGGGGGGCGGTTCGAGGCGGGGGAGACGCTGGCCCGCATCGACCCGTCCGACTACCGAAATGCGGTGCGGCAGGCCGAGGCGCAGGTGACCCAGGCCCGATTCCAGCTCATTCAGGCGCGGGAGCAGGCCGGGGCTGCGCGGCAGGACTACGAGCGGATCCGGGACCGGACCGGCGAGGCCCCTGAGCCGGACAGCACGGAACTGGGGCGGCTCGTTTTCAACGAACCGCAGGTGGCACAGGCTGAGGCCAACCTGCAGAGCGCAAAGGCCTCGCTGGAAACGGCCCAGGTCAACCTAAAGCGCACGCGGCTGCAGGTGCCGTTCGACGGCATGGTGCGCCAGAAGCAGGCCGACCTCGGGGCGTACGTCTCGCCCGGCACCTCGGTGGCCACCGTCTACGGGACCGAAGCGGTGGAAATTGTGGTCTCGCTCCCCTCCCGCAAAGCGGCCCTCATCCGCAACCTGTGGGACACCATGGAGGCCGGCACCGACCTGCCGGCGACGATCACCACCCAGTACGGCGGCAACGAGTTTGCGTGGCGGGGGCGCGTGCACCGCGTGGAGGGCGCCATTAGTGAGCGCACTCGCACCGTCGACGTGGTGGTGCGCGTGCCCGAGCCCTACAACCGCTCTCTGACGGTGCAGTCGCGGATGCCGGAGCAGGGCTCCGCACCGTCAGGCCCGGAGCGGCCGCCGCTGGCCGTGGGCACCTACGCGGAGGTCGACATCGAAGGGCAGCAGGACGGCTCGTACCACGTCGTGCCCCGCCGCGCCGTGCACACCCGCGCGCCCAACCAGCCGCCGGTGGTATGGACCGCAGTCGGCGACTCGATGCTCGTGGAGCGCCCGGTCGAGCCCATCCAGACCGTGGAGGAGCAGACCTACCTCGCCCCCACGCTCGATTCCGGCACCCGGGTAATCACGACCGACCTTCGGGTGCAGACGGATAGCATGAAGGTCCGCGTTGCACAATAGTTGGTTGGGAGTTGAGGGTTGGGAGTTGAGGGTTGGGAGTTCGCCTTTCGATGCGAATAGTAAACTGCAGGGACGATGGCCACGATTACACGATTTGAGGAGCTGGATGCTTGGCAGACGGGGCGCGATCTGAGCAATCTCGTGTACGATCTCTCCGACGAGGATCCTTTTGCCAGCGACTTTGGGCTACGTGATCAGATTCGACGGGCCGCGGTGTCCGTTATGAGCAATATCGCCGAAGGCTTTAACAGCCGCACTCAGAATGTTTTCATCGATCTGCTGGGCCGAGCCCGCGGATCCGCCGCTGAAGTTCAATCTCAGCTGTACTTGGCCCGCGACCGGGACTACATCAGCCAGGAAGAATTCGATCAGGCGTACGACCTCGCCGATACAGCTTCCCGACAGATCCACGGCCTCATCCGCTATCTCAAGTCTCGGCCAAACGCCTCTCGTGTCCAGGAAGGACAGATCCGCTACGAAATCGACGTCGAGTCCAGCTAACCCTGAACCCTCAACTCTCAACACGAGAGTGAGACGAACGGCTGCACTTCCAGCGTGCTAATCCCTAACGCGACAACGCTCTACCGATGAACAAAGTGATTTCCTGGTTTGCCCGCAACGGGGTGGCGGCCAACTTGCTGATGCTACTGCTGCTCCTGGGGGGTGGGGCCGCAGCGGTTACGACCGTGCAGGAGGTCTTCCCCGAATTCAGCCTCGACCAGGTGCAGATTGAGGTCACCTACCCCGGCGGCTCGCCCGAAGAGGTGGAGCAGTCCATCGTGCGCCGCATCGAGGACCGGATTGAGGGCGTGGAGGGCATCGATCGCATCCTCGGCACGGCCACCGAGAACATCGGCGTGGTGACGGCCGAGTTGAAGCGCGGCACCGACCTGAGCCGCGCCCGCACCGACATCAAGTCGGAGGTGGACCGCATCACGGCCTTCCCCGAGGGGGCCGAGGAGCCGGTGGTCACGGAGGTGTCCAACCGGCAGCAAGCCCTGCAGATTGCCCTCTACGGCGACGCCAGCGAGCGGACCCTCAAAGAACTCGCCCAACGCACAAAGGACAACCTCACGCAGGACCCGCAGATCTCGTTTATCCAGATTGGCGGCGTGCGCGACTACGAGATTTCGGTGGAGGTGTCCCGCATGGACCTGCGCCGGTACGGCCTGTCCCTCGGCGAAGTGTCCGGGCTTGTGCGACAGAGCAGCCTCGATCTTCCCGGCGGCAACATTGAAACGGCGGACGAGGAGATTACGGTGCGCACGGAGGGGCAAAACTATACCCAGCGCGAGTTTGAGGACATTGTGCTCCTTAGCCGCGACGATGGGACGAACGTGCGGCTCGGGGACGTGGCGCAGGTGGAGGACGGCTTCGCCGAAAACTCCGACCTCATTACGCGCTTCAACGGCAAGCCCGCCGCCATTCTCAACGTCTTTCGCACCGGCGACGAACAGGTGCTGGCGGTGGAGGAAACCGTCAAGGCCTATCTCGACGACGAGCTGCGCCCCTCCCTCCCAGCCGGCCTCAACGCTGCCCTCTGGCAGAACAACGCCGAGGACCTGCGCAACCGCCTCAACCTGTTAATCGAGAACGGCATCCTCGGCCTCCTTCTCGTCGTTCTCACGCTCACGCTCTTCCTGGCCCCGCGGCTGGCGTTCTGGACCTCGGTCGGCATCTTCCTGTCGTTTACCGGCACGTTCATCGTGATGCAGTACCTGGGCGTGTCCATCAATCTGCTCAGCCTCTTCGGCTTCATCCTGTCGATCGGGATCGTGGTGGACGACGCCATCGTGGTGGGCGAAAATGTGTACGCCGAACAGGAGAAAAAGGGCGACCCGCTACAGGCCTCCATTCGCGGCACACAGCGCGTAGGCATTCCCGTCATCTTTGCGGTGCTCACCACCGTGGCCGCCTTCACGCCGCTTCTCTTCGTGGGCGGCACCATCGGCAAGTTCCTGGGCGACATCCCCACCATTGTCATCATTGTGCTGCTGCTCTCGCTGGTGGAGGTGCTGCTCATCCTGCCCTACCACCTCTCCGAGCGGCCCGCCCAGGAGGAGACGCCGACCCTGTTCATTCAGACGCTCAACCGCGTGCGGCGGTGGGTGGCGGCGCAGCTGTGGAGCTTCGTCCGCGGGCCCCTCACCACGGCCCTGCGCTTCGCCACGCGTCACTACGGCGTCACCATTGCCGGCAGCGTGGCCCTGCTCCTCATCTCCTTCAGCTTCGTGGGCAACGGCTACATCAGCTTCTCCTTCTTCCCGAGCGTGCAGGGCAAGCTGGTGACGGCCCAGCTGGAGATGCCCGCCGGCACCACGCCGGAGCGCACCGAGGAGATGACGGCTCGGCTGCAGGAGACGGGGTACCAGGCCATCGCCGCCCTGGAGGAGCGGGCCGGGCAGGACCTGGTCGAGAACGTGTACGTGACCGTAGGCCAGCAGCCGCGCGCCAACAGCGGGCCCAACCAGGCTGGCTTTACCGCCACCAGTGCCAATGTGGCCGAGGTGAGCTTCGAGATGATTGATCCGGAGGAGCGCGACGTCACCTCTACGCAGTTCGAGGAGCAGTGGCGAGACGCCACCGGCTCCATCCCAAGCGCCCGGTCCCTGTCCTTCACCGCCAGCGTGGTGTCGGTCGGGGAGCCGGTGTCGGTGGAGGTATCGGCCCCCACCGAGGCCAAACTGAACCGGTCCGTCGACGCCGTCCGCGATTCGCTGCGTCGCTTCGCCGGCGTGTTCGACATCAAATCGGACCAGGAGCAGGGCAAGCGTGAGGTGGAACTGGGGCTGAAGCCCGCCGCCCGCTCGCTCGGGCTCACGCTCAACGACCTGGCGGGGCAGGTGCGGGCCGCCTTCTTCGGCTCCGAATCGTACCGCCTGCAGCGCGGCCAAAACGAGGTGCGCGTCTACACCCGCCTCCCCAACGACGAGCGGAACGCAATTGAGGACCTGAACGAATACCGCATTCGCACCCTGGGCGGCGCGGCCGTGCCCCTCGAGGAGGTCGCTACGGCCTCCATCAGCTACGCCCCCTCCCAAATCAACCGCCAAGACGGACGCCGCGTCGTTACCCTCACGGCGGATGTGGACCCGTCCGTCACCACCGGCAACGAGGTCAGCAGCACCCTTAACGACCGTGTGCTGCCCAATGTCCAGCGCGCCATTCCGGGCATGAC
>CAZFJR010000134.1:0-7568 GCA_964519235.1 uncultured Salinivenus sp.
TGGAGGCCCCATGCAGCCGCTTTGACGCGAAGCCGTCGCCTGCGAAGCGGGTGAGCCAGCCGCCCACCTAACGCCACGCTGTGCGCGCAGGGTCTGGGATTCGCGCACAGGGAACGAGCATCAGCGGCTGTCCTCTGTGGGACTGGCCCGGTGCATCGCTGGCAGGCATGGTCACGCAGGCGCTCTCGCGGCAGTGCCAGCCGGTCTCTGGTGGTTTCTCAAGCACGCTGGCGAGTGCACTGCCTGTTTAGGCACCGGCGAGTTATCGCACGACGGTGAGGCGGCGGGTGCGCCGCTCGCCTCCGGCCCGCACCTGCAGCACGTACACCCCGCTGGACAGATCCCCCGTCTCCACCACCAGCCGCTCGGCCTCCCCCGCCTGTGGGGTGCCCCGGTACACCGTCCGTACCCGCTGCCCGAGCATGTTGTACAGCACTGCCGTCACCTCCGCCTCCTCCCGCACCGCCACGCGCAGGGACGCCTGCCCGCGGGCCGGATTCGGCGACGGGGCGCTTACCGTCAGGGCCTCTTGCATCGACACCTCCAGCACCACCGGATCGCTCCGGTGGGTGCCCCCGTCAAGGTCCACCTGCTCAAGCCGAAACCGGTGCACGCCCGGGGCCAGGGCTCGCCGGACCGCAAAGCGGTAGCGGCGGCCCTCCGTGCTGGTTCCCCCCGGGGCCTTGCTCTCCACAAACCCGAGGCGCGCCCATCGGGCCGCCCCCGGCCCGCGGTGCTGCACCCGAAACCCGGCGTTGCCCGTCTCCGCGGCCGTCTGCCAGCGCAAAACCGCCCCCGACTCGGTCTGCACCGCCTCTGCCCCCGCCCACTCTACCGGCAGAGGCTGCGTGTCGCTCGCCAGAACGAATTCGCTGAGCGAAGCGGTCGTCGCCACAATTTCGTCGTCGGTCGTGTCGCCGGGTGTACCATTGTCGTCCACCGAGGTGGGCAGTGCGTTGAACGCGCCCTCCCCGGGCGTAGGGCGGCTGTACGCGGCAACCTGCCCGGGGGCTTCAATGCCGGGAAAGTCGTCGACGGGGAAGCGCACCTCTGTGCCTGCCCCGGGCGTGATCCCTCCCATCGTAGCGATGACCGTTCGGTACTGGCTCACGTTGCCCTCCGGGATGCCCTCCACACTGTCGGGGGCACTCTCGAACCGCTGCACCTCGATGCGACCCGTCTCCGCAACTCCCTGCGGCACAATTTTTTGGCCGGTCGCTCCAAAATCGAACGCCTGGCCGTTTCCGGACGCGTCGACCAGGGCCAGTGCCTGAGCGATGGGCGCCTCTCCGTCCCGCTCCTGAACTGTGACCTCGAACGTGGTGCTGGCGTCTTGAGCCCCGTCGCTGGCCGTGACCGTAATGGCGGCGGTGCCCGGGGCACCAGGCTCCAGCGTCACCTGCGTGCTGTCGCCGCTGGCCGCCACCACCGAGGGGGCAGACGACGTGGCCGAGACGGTGAGCGGATCGCCCTCCGGATCGTTGAAGACGGTCTGGGCCACGCCCGCGACTTGGAGAGGCGGCCCCGGAATCCGCAGCGTGTCGTTGGGCAGCGGAGCCGCCACCCCAGGAGGCTGGTTGGGGGCAAAGGTGAGCACGTCGCCGCTGGGGCGGGCGGCAATCAGCCGAAGGGGCGGTCCCCCCTGATTGGCCACCGGGTCGAGGAAGCCGCTGGCCAGGACCGTAGCCGCGGTGCCGCCCAGGCCCGAGAGATCCGCCTGAAAGGCGGCCACCGTGGAGTCTGCCTCGCTGGCGGTGAGGACCAGCCGCTTCTGCTCGGAAGCGACGGAGGTGTATTCCGTGGTGATATCGCCGTACGTGAGCTCCTGAACGAGCGTGGTGCCGTTCTCCCCGATGTCCACCGTGGGAGCGTCGGTCGCACCGTGCACGGTCCGAAGGTCCACCTGCCCCGGTGGGGCGGTCGTGCGAGCGCCGTCCTCTACGAGCACCGAAAGCCCGATCGGTTCGCCGTCCGGGTTGTCTGCGAAGCCGGACGGATTGAGCACGCCGCTGGCCACCACCGTGTGTGTCTCGTTCGCGGCGAAGACGGCCGGCTGTGTGGCCACAATGTCTTCGGCGCCTGTTGCGTCCTCCGGGGCAATCCCAGCCGGGATTTCGCTACCGGCGGGAACCGGAAGGAGCGGAGTTGCGGACCGGAAGCCAAAATTGTCCACCACTTTCTCCTTACCGAGGTACACGTCCACCGTATCGACGGTCGGATCGGCTGCGTTGTGGATGAGCTGCGCCTGTGCGTTGCCGCCGATCTGGTTCTCGTAGAGGGTGGCCGTTGCTACTGAGTCTGCATCGCGGCCCGCAAGCACGAGATCCGGGGCCACGTGCCCCGCCGCGTGCCCCCAAGCAGCGGCGCTTCCCTCGACGGGCGCCAGGACAGCCTCCACCGGGGCAAATGTCCCTGTCCCATCGTTCTCATAGACCATGGCCACCGGGCTGCCGGTGGTGTCGCGTCCCGTCAGGGCAAGGTCCGTGTCCCCGTCCAGGTCTATATCGGCGGGAGCGACGGCCCCGGCCGCAACGTCTTTCAGGGTGGTTTCAACCTCCGCAAACTCTCCTCCGCCGTCGTTCAGGTAGAGGCGCGTTCGCTGGAGACTGTCGGCCTCGATGCCGGCCAGGATCAGATCCAGGCTGTCGTCACCATTGACATCCGCCCAGGTGGCGGTGCGGCCCGCAACGTCTGTAAGGGGGGCATCCACCGGAGAAAAAGTGCCGCTCCCATCGTTTTCGTAGATGGCAGCGTACGGAACCGGATTCTCCAAGCTGCCCTGCCCGCCGGCCACGACCAGGTCCGGAGCGCCGTCTTGATCGATGTCTCCAAACTGAGAAGCGCCGAGGGCCACCCCTTCCTCAATGCCTGCGTTCGTCTGCACGAACGAGCCGTTTCCCTCGTTCTTATAGATGTGAACGGATGGATTCGGGGCTTCACATATGGGCGGAGTCAGAATTGGTGGAAGATCTGGACACAGACTGCCGACCCCTCCAACATTCCCTGCGACAACGAGATCAAGATCGCCGTCGCCGTCCACATCGGCCCAGTCCACAGAGCCGACCGTCACCCCCTCAATGCCGGCGTTCAGCGGCGAGAAGTTCCCCGCTCCGTCGTTCTCATAGATTCGGGCCGAATTTTCCGGCAGGTTTTCGGCGGAGAACCCGCTTTGATTCCCCGTGATTGCGAGGTCAGGATCCCCGTCGCCATCGAAGTCTCCAAACGCTGCCGACCCGAGTGATACGCCCGTAAGCCCTGCGCTCATCGGCGAAAAGCTCCCGTCCCCTTCGTTCTCGTAGAGCGTGGCCGACGGCTGGGCATTGTCGGTACTGCCCGACTCGTTGCCTACGAGCAGCAAATCCTGGTCTCCATCGCCGTCCACATCCGCCCACGCCGCATCGCCCGCCGCAGCCCCGGCGACCTCTGCGCTGAGGGGATCAAACTGGGCGTGTGCCAGAGAGACGACGCAGAGGCTTCCCGCCACAACTAGAACTGTGGCCAGAACAAGGCGATGGGGGAAGGGCGCAGGCATTGCGGCTCGGCGTTGAGACTGGGTAATGAGAATTGTCTGGGGTGTGAGAATCGGGCGGCGCCGGGAAGTTATCGCACGACGGTGAGGCGGCGGGTGCGCCGCTCGCCTCCGGCCCGCACCTGCAGCACGTACACCCCGCTGGACAGATCCCCCGTCTCCACCACCAGCCGCTCGGCCTCCCCCGCCTGTGGGGTGCCCCGGTACACCGTCCGTACCCGCTGCCCGAGCATGTTGTACAGCACTGCCGTCACCTCCGCCTCCTCCCGCACCGCCACGCGCAGGGACGCCTGCCCGCGGGCCGGATTCGGCGACGGGGCGCTTACCGTCAGGGCCTCTTGCATCGACACCTCCAGCACCACCGGATCGCTCCGGTGGGTGCCCCCGTCAAGGTCCACCTGCTCAAGCCGAAACCGGTGCACGCCCGGGGCCAGGGCTCGCCGGACCGCAAAGCGGTAGCGGCGGCCCTCCGTGCTGGTTCCCCCCGGGGCCTTGCTCTCCACAAACCCGAGGCGCGCCCATCGGGCCGCCCCCGGCCCGCGGTGCTGCACCCGAAACCCGGCGTTGCCCGTCTCCGCGGCCGTCTGCCAGCGCAAAACCGCCCCCGACTCGGTCTGCACCGCCTCTACCCCCGCCCACTCTACCGGCAGGGCCGTAGACGGACGCACCGGAATCAGCTGGTAGGCGCCCTGGTTCTGCCCGAGCACGCCCTCGTACGTGAAGGGGCCCGTTGGGATAGGGGTGTCGATGAGATTCGTTTCCGCACCGTCCTCTACACGGAAGGGAAAGGAGGTGCCGTTCGTCCCCTCGACGAAATAGGTGGTACCGGCCTCGAACATGCCGCCGGTCGTGTCCGGATTGGCAAACGTGAGGTTTTCGATTCGGAGAAGCTCGCTCTCATAGTCCTCCCCATCCGGCGCCTGCAGGTCCGACAGAGACACGTCTTGCGCCGGCGGCAGGCCTTCCTGGACTTGGATGCCGTAGTCCGTGAGGTCCTGATTGTTGATTCGCAAAAGCCCGTTGGACTCCGAGAGCGTTCCCGAGAGTCGGAGGCGTACGCCCTGGTCAATGTCTCCACTCGCAATGTCACCGCGGAAGGCGCTTGCGAGGCTGTTGTCGGAGGTCTGGCGAACCACAAGTGCACTTGCACCTGTCGGGCCGCTTTCGTCTTGGAGACGCACGTACGATCCGTAGGCGCGCGTGACAACGCCTTCAACAGTGACCGTGGCGCCGGGACCACTCTGGCGCGCCTGCTGGATGGTGAGCGGGAAGGTGACCACGTCTCCATTGGGGAGGGCGGCGATGAGTGCAAACCCAGGCCCTCCTTGATTGGCCGCCGGGTCGAGGAAGCCGCTGGCCAGGACCGTGGCCGCGGTGCCGCCCAGGCCCGAGAGGTCTACCTGAAACGCCGCCACGGGTGCATCGGAATTGGCTGGGGTTACCGCCAACAGTTTCTCCTCGGCCTCGACCGAGAGGTAGTTCGTCGTCACGTCTCCGTAGGCGAGGTTGTCGAGCAGTGTGGTGCCTTCTTCGTCAATGTCTACCGTCGGCGCATCGGTCGCGCCGTGTACGGCCCGGAGGCCCACCTCGCCCGCGGCCGCCGTAGAATCGGCTCCGCCCGCCGCAAAGAATTCGAACCCGATAGACGCCCCGTCCGGGTTCGGTGCAAAGTCGCCGGGAGTCAAAACCCCGTTTGCCACGACGGTGTGCGCGTCCCCCGCCGCGAGCGTCACCGTCTGCGAGGCGATGATGTCGCCTGGCCCGTTCGAGGTGCCCGGGGCCACCCCTACCTCGATTCCCACGCCGGACGCGAGGCGATCGACGAATGGGGTGGCCTCCCGAAAGCTCAGATTGTCCACGGCCAGGGCGCCGTCAAGATAAACGTCCACCGTTTGAGCTGCGGGGTCCGCCGCATTGTGGATGACTTGCGCCTCCGCAAGCTCCCCGACGCGCCCCTGGTCGATGCTTTCGATTTCGAGGTTGTTTCCATCCGCATCGACGAACACGCTCGTCGGAAACGCCCCTTCCGTGTTGCTCGGCACGAGAGAAAGAGGGGTCCCGGCCCCCTCTGCCAATTGCACATCGATCCGGAGGAACTCTCCGCTCCCTGTAACAGGGGAGTTGGCAATATTGGACACGCGCAGCGTATCCTCACTGACGTTATTGATGAAATTGTTTGTCCCGAAGCTCAGATCGCGCCCGTCTCTTACGTCCTCAATTGTGAGGGCTGAGCTGTTGAAGACAAATTCCATTCCCGAGTACGAATCGACCTCCGCCCCGTCCAGATCCGCCTCAACGCTGAGGGTCACAGTTTGACCGGGATTCGGCTCAATTTCCGGAAGCGTCACACCAATCTCGGGCTGTGCCTGGGCCGCCCTGGGGAGAGCCCCCAGAGCAGCGAAGAGTGCAAGCCCAAGCAGTGTGGACAGAACAGTTAGGCGACGAGCATTCATGGGACTGCAAGGGTTGATTGGAGCTACAATGTGGGGAGCAAAAACCAAGGGGGTTTGAGGAGACAACGCTCCTCAAACCCCCTGTGGCTTCTACAAGTGCGTCTGGGTGGATGCGCGAAGCTGCATCGCAACCAGCGGTTACTTGACGACCGTCATCTTGCCGGTCTTGGTCTGGCGGCTGTCGCCCATCTCCACGCGGGCCCGGTAGAAGTAGGTGCCCGAGGAGAGGTCCGATCCGTCGATCCGGACCGTACGGCCCGAACCGGCCGACATCTCGCCGTTGTAGGCCGTCTTCACCTTCCGGCCGAGGAGGTCGTAGACCTCAACGGTCACGTTTGCCTTGTTCGGCAGGTCCATCTTCAGGGTTGCGGCCTGCCGGAAGGGGTTCGGGTAGGCCCCCTCCAGAGCAAACTCTTCCGGAATGTTGACGAGCGCCTTCGTGGGCAGCTCCTTCGCGGAGCCTTCGTTAATGGCCACGTTGCCACCCATCTCCACCGTCGCGTCGGTTTGCTTCCGCTTGAGCGTCAGGGTCGCAACCTTTCCGGTCTTGGACAGCGCCGAGACGCCGGCCATCGAGATCTTCAGGGTCCCGTCGTCGGACACGTTGTGGACCGCGCGCCAGCTGTTCGGCAGCTGGGCCTCCATGTCCTTCACGGACACCTTGTCCGGGTCGAGCTCCGTGCTCACGTCGATGGAGCGGACGCCCTGGGCCGACTGGTTCAGGACCAGGGGCAGCTTCATCGTCGACTCGTCTTCACCGACCGTCTGCTGCTTGGGTCGCGTGACCTCGCCCCAGGCAAGGGACGCGTCCGTCTCGCCCGAGGCAGCCGACGACTTGGACGCGAGGACGCTGTTTCCGGCCTCGCAACCGTCTTCGACCGGGAAGCACGGGATGCTGCCCACCGTGCGCTGGAGGATCAGCGAGGCGTCAAAGGCCGACACGTTGCCGTCGCCCGATACGTCGCCCTGCGTCTCCTGCGCCGCGATGAAGTCGGTCTTGCCAACCACGAAGTCGAGCACGCTGCTCGCATCCGCGGTGTTGATGCTCAGGTTCAGGTCCGCGTCCCCGTGGAGCGGGACGATCTCCATGACCTTGTCCGGCGCATTGACCGGCGGATTGCCTTCGTTGAAGGTCATCTCCTCCATGTCCATGTCCATCTGGCCAATCTTGTTGCCAGCCTGGGCATTGACGCTCACGAGGACGCCTTCGCCCTCGATGTCGAAGAGACCAGCGCCGCTTCCGGATCCACCATCAGACTCGGACTCCGTCCCGGTGTCGGACGCCGCGATGGTCAGGGTCCCATTCTCGTTGTCGATGCTCGACGCGAGCGTGAGGCCCTCGCTGAGCGTTCCTTCCGTGACGACCTCCTGAATCTGGAGGCTGTCGGCCGGGAAGTTCATCGTCATCTGGTAGGAGAAGACCTCCAGGTCGTTGAGGCTCTCGACGTTGAAGTCCATCGAGAACTCTTCGGTCGGGTTGTGATCGCCCTCCGTGTCCATCGTCATCGTCAGGTTCTCGATGACGTTAAGTGTGAAGGGCAGCTCCGCGGTCTCCGCCAGCGGGGCATTGGTCACGAAGCCAAGGC
>CAZFJR010000135.1:0-7517 GCA_964519235.1 uncultured Salinivenus sp.
GCCGGTCCATGTAGGCCTCCCACTGCTCCGCCCAGTCGTCCCGATCGTGCGGCCCCCGAGTCACCCCCCGGCTCGGCATCTCCGTAAAGGGCACCCCGTGCTCGTCGGCCCACGTGCGGACGCGCCGGTCCCGCGCAAACGTGCGCCGGTTGCCCGTCTCCTCGTGCGCCCAGAGCCGAACCGGGCCCACCTGTTCCCGAATCGTCCCCAACACCTCCGGCATCTCGCCACACCGCACCACGAGCGGCTGGCCTCGCTTCGCCAGACGGGCCCGGAGCTCGATGAGGGCCTCTCGGATAAGCGTCCAGTGACGCGGCCGGTAGTCGTCCCCCGCCGCGATGGACGGCTCCGCCACGTACAGGGGCAACACCGGGCCCCGCTCGGCGGCCTCGGCAAGCGGGCGATGATCGCCCACCCGGAGGTCGCGCTTGTACCAGACGATGTGGGTGCGGGCGGGCATGGCAATGAGATTCCTTCAGCATGAGCGAGCACATTTGTACCGATCGCGTCCGCGCCCGATTCTCCTCAATCCTCTTCGTCTTGCAAGGTCTCAGCACGACTCGGCCCGGCTGGGGGGGTGTGTCGTTCAGCCGGCCGTGCGACGGTGGCAGTGTAGAGGCCCCACCGCCCCACCTGCCGGTGCGCCTCTTTTTCAAAACCTGTCTCGGTCAGCATCGGCTCCAGGCGCCGCGTGAAGTCGGACACCAGGATGCGCGCCAACGGATTCAGGGCCCGCCGGAACAGGGAGGCCGTCGTTCCCGGCGGCACAAACTTGTCGTAGATCGACACGCGACCGCCGCGGCGCAGCACCCGTGCTGTCTCGTGAAGGACCGCCACCGGGTCCGAAACGACCGACAGAAAAAGGTGGAGCAGGGCGAGGTCGAATGTGTTTTCGTCGAATGGCAGCGCCCGGGCGTCGCCCACGCGAGCCTCAACGTTCAGCCCCAGCGCATCGGCCCGCGCTTTTGCCCGGTGCACCATGGCCGGCACTGCATCGAGCACGGTGATGCGGACCTCTGGAGGAAGGTATTGCAGATCGGCCCCGGTCCCGCCCCCAACCAGCAGGATGCGCGCGCCCGCCTCCGGGGCCAGTGCCCGCACCGCCCGTTCCCGCCCCCGCTCCATGGGCCACGCCAGCCAGTCGTACACCGGCGCATAGGCCCGGTACCGAACGCGATTCCACCAGTGTGCCACCTCAGTACAGTTCATCATGGAGTGTCCGCCAACGTACTTGGCTTCGAAGTCCTTGCCTCACGCGTCCCCAACTCTTTCGGAGACGTTACGTCTTGGGACGCAGGGGAACGCGATTCGACCGGGATCCGAACGCACGTCTCAGTAGCATTGCTTCTGCTTTGCGGTACGCACGTGTTTTCAAAATGGTCTGCGGCGGCCCATACGAGCGGGCCACACCACGCACGTCTCTCCTTCTTGCACATCCCCCCAACCGATCCCATGGACACACGAGAGCAACTCGTCGACACTCGGGTGAAGGACGTCCTTCGCACAAAAGGAACACTCGCCGAGGAGACGGAGGTCCTCAGCGCCGCCCCCGCCACTCAGGTGTACGACTGCATCGACCGCATGGCGGCCCACGACTTTGGGTCCATTCTGGTGATGGACGGAGAAACGATCGCCGGGATCTTTACCGAACGAGACTACATGCGCAACCTCGCGCTCGAGGGCCGAGACTCGAAGGAAACGGAGGTGCAAGAGGTAATGACGCACGACGTGGTGACGGTCACACCAGACACCCAGCTCGAGAAATGCCTTGATCTCATGACAGAGATCGAATGCCGTCACCTTCCGGTGGTCGATGAAGATGGAGCGCTGACGGACATCATCTCCATGCGCGACTGCGCCCAGCAAATTTCCGAAGCTGCAAAGTCGGAGGCCTTTCAGCTCCGAAACTTCATTTCTGGAACGTACCCGGTTTGATCTCTCTCCGGGGAAGGGAGCACCGGAGCGGTTCATGTCTGTTCTTCGCATCTCCGGGTCCCTCCCGGAGCGGCAGGTCAAGAGCCTGAGGCGTGCCTTTTCCTGTATACGATCCGGCACCTGCCCAGCCGAAGCCGCCCAGTCGGATTCTCTCAAGGGGCGCGGCTGTACCAACACCTCGTCTCCGTCGCCCCCAGACGTTCGCCTCGCATTCGCGGTCTTGCTCGGCCCCCCCACGCCGACTCGTTCTGTGGAGACGCGACCAGGGAGAACGTCTCGTCACGTCGTCGCTGCGTCGCTCCCAGCAGTCGCCTCGCCTGATCTTGCCCGGCGTATCTCGCGCCTCTAGATCGTCCGTCCCCGCGCCTCCGTCCCTTCCCACAGTCGGGCCGTGCAGCACGTCGTCTCGCGGCCAAGGCATCGGGGCGCCCGCCTTCCCGTGTGGCTGTACGCAGCCCGCGTAGTTGTACGTAGCGCCCCAGAGGCGTGTGATCTTTACGGAAGCGCCGTAGAACTGTGGAGCCCCCGGCCCGGCTTCGTGAAAGAAGCGTCTTCCCATTGGCGGAGCCCAACGGCCCAACCACGCACTGAAGCGGCCGCCCGCGTGCCCGTGCGTCCCCGCGCACCCCCTCTTCAGCATCGCTGAGTCCTCCTTCGTGGAGCTCTCTCCCCCCGAGCTGTTTTCGCCCGGCAGGTGCGGCAGGAGAACCCCCCACCAGGCCCGGTCCTTTTGGGGCCACGCCCCTGCAGTATCATCTTTTGGAGCACTTTGGCACAGATATTGATCCGTCAAAGGAGACGAATCGCAGATTCCACGTTTTTCTCCTTCGCCCTCTCAACAGGCTCCGTTCAGCGTGTCGGCAGTCGTCAGTTCACGGCGTATCTTCGGCGGATGGATGCTTCTCGGACGGGCCTTCTTGTTGATCGGTCCTGTGCGTTTCCGGGGTCAGTTCCTGCGTTCCGCGGCTCCGTTTTTCGTCCGCACTGGGGCTGGGGCGCCGAACTACACTGGCGACGTCCCCGCCCAAGATGCGAACCACGCCCTCGACGTCCAAGACTTCGTCCACGACACCGGCCTCCCGGGTGCCAACACCTCCGAGAGCGCAGCCGCCGCGGAGGGCAGCGCGCCCAACGCCTCCACGCCGAACGACATTCAGGAATAGAACCTTACATCCGGGCCTCGCCCAGTCGGGCCCACACGCCCCCTGCTGCACAGCACTTTTCCCGTGCCCTTTCGCATCGACGCTTGTTTGCATCATGCCAGCGACCGCTCCAGAGGACTACAAACTCGAACGAAGATGGTCTCTCACCCACTTTCTCATCGGCATCTTCGGCGCAACCGCGATTCTCGGGGTCATGGCGAAAATTTTCGCCTTCGAGACCGAGGTTTTCGGGTACGTGCTCACCTGGAAGCCCGTTGTCTTGGTAGGCTTCATGGGAGAGGCGCTCGTGTTCATTCTCATGGGCATGATGCGGGAGATGCAGTACGTTCCCGCCGAAGACGGGGGCGGCGACACCGCCGCTGCCGCCGATGATTCGACGCAGGCTTCCTCCCTCCCGCCCGAGATGGAGAAGGCCGAGGACCAGCTTACGCAGGAGGCCGAACGGCTCGCCGAGAGGATCCAAGACGTGCGCGAGGGCTTGTCCGAGGAGCTCGACGTGCTCGAACAATTCAGCACGCTCCGCGACAACCTCCGCGATGCCGGCGACAGCCTGTCGTCCCACTCCGAAGTTCTGGGAAGCAACCTGGAGGACCTGCAGTCCCTGCACAGCGCGCAGACCTCCGTGGCCCAGTCGCTCGAAGAGGTACAGGGAGAGCTGGCCGAGCAGTCCCGCGGGCTGGGCGACGAAATCGCAGAAACCCGGGAGGCAATGCGGGCGCTCCGCGAACAGTTTGCCCGCGCCGCAAGCCGACTGGAACGCTTCAATGAGCCGGTTGCGTCGAGCCGCCCCTCCCCCAGCGGTCATTCCTCCAACGGGCACTCCTCCAACGGCCGGGCCGACGCAGGACCGCCCGCCAGCACGCCCGCCCATCCCTCCGCCTCCACCGAATAACCCCCCGCAGTGTCGTGAATAAAACAAAGGAGCTTCGCTACTACGTGATGCTGGCGCTGTACTTCCCAATCCTCCTGTACTCCGTCAGCACATTCGACATGGACGACGAAACGTATGCCGTGAAGGACTATCGGGGCGTCGCCGTGGGCGAGCAGACTGTCGTGGTAGGCCAGCCCTACAAAGCGCGAACGTTCCTCACTGCCGAGCGCCTGACAACAGCCAAAAAGAGCAAGGACGGCGGCATTCAGCCCACCCTCGTTCCCGAGGGGGATCTCTCTTCCCGGGGCGACTCGATGCTGGTCATGAACACCAACGATCTGCTGGGGCCGGGTGAGGACCAGAAGCAGGTGTCTTACACGGCCCACTATGAAGCCCCCCAGCTTAGCGGAACTACGCAACGTTTTCCGGTCTCCGGGTCCTTTACCGTCCGGCGCCCCGAGATTGTGGCCAAGACGGAGACGGCCCAGGCCTTGTACCGGCGTAGCCTGAACCGACTTCGACTCTCGGTGCCAGGCATCGAGGACCAGTCGCTGCGCGTAGAGGGTCCGAGCGGATCTGCTTCCGGGACCACCCTTCCCCTCAGCCCCACGGGCGATCGCGTTACGGTCGACGTATACTTGAAGCGCTCTGGCGGAGCCGACGACCTGCTGCTCGGGCAGCGTGAGTTTTCCGTTATCGATCCACCCCGTCCCCAAATCCGCGTGTTTTCACCGCGGGGCGAGCTCACGAGCGGGGACCCCATCAGTCGACGCCGCGCCTCGTTGCGGTTCCGGGTAGAGGCCGATCGAGAATTTAAAAACCGGCACCCCGAGGATGCCCGATACACCGCGGGAAGCGCCACCGTGTACCTGCGCCGGGGCCAAATGGCCAGTGAAAAACTTGGGACCTTTGACCTCGGCGACGACGGCCGCCTGGTTCTCACACAGGAGCTGCAAGGCGCCGAGTCTGGCGATCAGATTATCGTTCGGCTCAACAACGTCGCCCGTGTCAACCACCGCGGCCAGCGGGTCGACGTCTCGCTCCGCGAAAACAGCCGCACGTTTGGATTCGTCCTTTCCTAGCACCAGCAGTCTCATCTCCCATGCGTACAGACGCTCTTTCCCCCACGATCGGCGCAATGCTGCTCCGTCCCTCCCGCCTCGTGCTGCTTGCCCTGGCTCTCTGCTGGCTTCCGGCATCGGACGCGGCCGGGCAGGCCGAGTGGCAGCGCACCGTCAAGGTGATCGCCCCGGTAGAGGACGGGCAGGTCACCAGTGCCCTCACGGACTCCATCGTTGCGATGGTGGAGGCCCAGAATGTTTCCCTCCGCAGAAGCCCGGAGGCCAGCACCGCGACCACGCTCGAGACGATTCGCACGGCGCTCTCGGACGACGGCCTCGCCCTAAGCAGTGCCACTCATGCGTTTATCACGTATCGGTTCGCACTGCGAAACAGCAAGCTCCAGCGCAGCATTCTTGATCTGCACCTCATCTATCGACCGACGGCCCAGCAGGGCAGCGACATCCCAATCCTCTACGTGAACCTTTCGGACGAGCAGTTTTACGAGCCCCTCCTTATCGAGAAGGGCGTTCCCTCCACCGAGAATGAGGCCGTGTACCACCCCTTTAAGGAGGAAATTGCCTTCCATGGCCTGCTCGGTACCGCCACGGTCGTGAAGGTGGGAAACCGGATTATTCGCGACCCTGAGCAGGCTGCCGCGGAGGAGCGACAGATCATCGCGACCATCCGCAAGCTCGCCTACAATTAGCGGCGCGCACCTGCTAGGGCCGTGGGCGCGGGGCCGTGCGGGAAGTCGCCCCACAGCGACGCACCGTCTCCGGCACCTACTGCCCCGGCCTCCACTGTCGTCCCAGGCCTCCTCTGCCGTCCCTGGATGGAGCCCCCTCGCGGGCGACAGGCCCCGAACGTGGGGAGCGCCTTCTCGAAACCATGTCGCTGCGTGGGAATGCCCCCTCTGCACGCAGATTGTTTTGCCGCCTCCCCGCTGCAATGCTCGACGACCTCCTCGTCTTGGAGCTCGCCTCCGTCCTCGCCGGCCCCAGCGTGGGGCAGTTCTTTGCGGAGCTGGGTGCGACGGTGATCAAGGTCGAAAATCCGCGGACGAACGGGGACGTGACGCGGCGATGGCGGGCGCCGAACGCCGACGAAGAGAAGACGTCCGGTGACCGGTCCGCGTACTTCTGCTGCTGCAATTCTGGCAAACAGTCCATCGCGCTCGACCTGTCGACCGAGGCGGGACAGGACATGCTCCACGCGCTGGCGGCAGAGGCCGACGTGGTGCTGGCCAGCTACCGCCCCGGCAGTGCCGGGGCGCTCGGGGCCGACTATGAGACGCTATCGGTCGTGAATCCGGAGTTGATTTACGGCCACGTGACCGGCTACGGGCCGGAGCGCGAGCGGGCCGGGTACGACGCGGTGATTCAGGCCGAAAGTGGCTTCATGCACATGAACGGCGCGGCCGACAGCCCTCCAACGAAGCTGCCGGTGGCCCTCATGGATGTGCTCGCTGCACACCAGCTGAAGGAGGGGCTGCTTGTGGCGCTGCTCAGCCGCGAGCGGGGCGACGACGGATCGTACGTGCCGGTCTCCCTCTTCCAGGCCGCCGTGAGCGGGCTCGTCAACCAGGCCACCAACTGGCTCGTGGCCGGCCACAGCCCACAACGAATGGGATCGGCCCACCCCAACATTGCCCCGTACGGCACGCCCTACTCCACCGCCGACGACGAATCGATTGTCCTCGCCGTGGGCACCGACCGCCAGTATGCGGCGCTGTGCGAGATTCTTGAGCGTCCAGATCTGGCCGAGGACCCGCGGTTCTCGACGAATGCCGACCGGGTTGCTCACCGCGACGCGCTCACCCGCGCACTGGACGCGTGCGTCGGGCAGTTCCAGAGCGATGCTCTCCTTACGGCCCTGCGCGAGGCGCACGTGCCGGCCGGCCTCGTCCGCGATGTGCCCGCGGTCTTTGACCAGCCCGCTGCCCAGGCCATGATTCTCGACGCAGAGAACGATCCGTCGAGCCTCCGACAAGCTGCATTTCCGCATCCGAACGGTGCCTCTCCCTCCCTCGCCCCACCCCCGCACTACGCCGAGCATACCGCTACGGTCCTCCGAGAGCGACTCGGCTGCTCCCCCGAGCGGATCGACGCACTGGCGAAAGAAGACATAATCGTCCGGTAAAGCATTGGAAGTACCCGCTCACGTCAGCCCCCACAATCCTCGACCTTCGATCCTCTACCGGTTCGGCTCCCAAGTGCGGGTCTGATCGAAGATGTAGGTCGCGAGTTGGTCGATCGCCACGCGGTCCTGCTCCATCGTGTCGCGGTCGCGGACGGTGACGGTCTGGTCGTCGAGCGTGTCGAAGTCGACCGTGATGCAGAACGGGGTGCCCGCCTCGTCCTGGCGGCGATAGCGCTTGCCCATTGAGCCGCGGTCGTCGTAGCGGACGTTGAAGTGCTGATTGAGGTCCTCTTCGATGTCGCGGGCAATGTCCGGCAGGCCCTCCTTGTCCGTGAGCGGGAAGATGC
>CAZFJR010000136.1:0-7470 GCA_964519235.1 uncultured Salinivenus sp.
GCCCAGAACCCGGACGTCACGGTGCGCAACCGGGGCGTCATGGAGAAGTGCACGTGGTGCGTGCAGCGGATTCGCAAGGGGCAGCAGCAGGCCGACAATGAGAACCGCGACCTGGGCCCGAACGAGATCGAGACGGCCTGTCAGGAAGCCTGTCCCACCGACGCCATTACCTTTGGGGACCTCAACAACCCAGAGAGCGACGTGGTAAGCGAGAAGCAGAACCCACGCCGGTACGAGCTGCTCTCGTACCTCAACACAAAGCCGCGCCTCTCCTACCTGGGACGCGTGCGAAACACAAACCCCCGCCTGGAAGAGGCGCTGTCGTCGGAGCCCACGGCGGACGCGGCCGCCGCCAGCGCGTAGCCGCAGAGACGCCGTCCCTACACGAGCCGTAGAATCGATTCTCAGAGATTCGTGGAGACCTCCAAAAAACTTCCCGCCGACCCGTCCGCGCCGGCGCCCTCTCCGTCCGGCGACGGTGCGCCCTCCCGCCTGGTGAAAGGCAACCTGTCGTTCCACGACATCACCGAAATGGTGTCGCGGCACGCGGAAAAGAAGGCCCCCCTGGCGTGGTACGTGGCCTTTTCCGTGGCGCTGTCCGGCACCATGTTGCTGCTGGGCCTCCTGGCGTACGTAGTGTGGAACGGCATCGGCGTGTGGGGCAACAACCAGCCCGTTGGGTGGGGCTGGCCCATCGTCAACTTCGTGTTCTGGGTCGGCATCGGCCACGCCGGAACGCTGATTTCGGCCATCCTCTTCCTCTTCCGCCAGCACTGGCGCACGGCCATCAACCGGGCCGCGGAGGCGATGACGCTCTTCGCGGTGATGTGTGCCCTCATCTGGCCCACCTTCCACGTCGGGCGTGTCTGGGCCATCTACTGGACGCTCCCGATTCCGAACCAGATGGCCATGTGGCCGCAGTTCAAGAGCCCGCTGCTCTGGGACGTGTTTGCGGTCTCCAGCTACTTCCTCGTCTCGCTCGTCTTCTGGTACGTGGGCCTCGTCCCCGACCTGGCCACCCTGCGCGACCGCGCCAAGAACTTCTGGCGCCAGCGCATCCTTGCCTTCTTCTCGCTGGGCTGGACGGGCTCGAACCGCCACTGGCGCAACTACGAAAAGGCCTACTTGCTGCTCGCCGGCCTCGCCACGCCGCTGGTCCTCTCGGTCCACTCCGTGGTGTCGTTCGACTTTGCGGTGTCGGTCATTCCGGGCTGGCACACCACCATCTTCCCGCCCTACTTCGTGGCCGGGGCCATTTTTTCCGGCTTCGCGATGGTGGTGACGCTCATGGTCATCACGCGCGAGATCTACGGGTTGAAGAACGTCATCACGCTCGATCACCTGGAGAAGATGAACATCATCATTCTGGTGACGGGAACCATTGTGGGCTTCGCCTACATCACGGAGTTCTTTATGGCGTGGTACTCCGGCGTGCAGTACGAGCAATACGCCTTCATCAACCGGGCCTTTGGGCCCTATGCCTGGGCGTACTGGATCATGATGACCTGCAACTTGGTCACGCCGCAGCTCTTCTGGTTCAAAACGCTGCGCCGCTCCATCCCAGTCATGTTCGTGCTCTCGATTTTTGTGAACATCGGGATGTGGTTCGAGCGGTTCGTGATTACGATCACGTCGCTGCACCGCGACTTTCTGCCGAGCTCGTGGGGCTACTTCACGGCCACCTGGGTCGACATCGGGACGTTCGTCGGCTCGTTTGGCCTCTTCTTTACGCTCTTCCTGCTGTTCCTGCGCTTCGTGCCCATGGTGGCGATGGCGGAGGTGAAGGGCGTGATGCCGCAGGCCGACCCGCACTACCATGAGCACGGCGGCAACGGGCACGCGGAGGGGGACGGGGAGCCCTACATCAAGCCGGCGGAACCGGCCCTGGCGGAGGCCCACCGCGGCAACGGGGCCGAAGACACGGAGACGCCTTCGGCCTAGCCCTGGGCCGCCCCTCACCACTGTATTCGATTGTGCATTGCGCGACGCCATGCCTACCCTCGTTCAAGACCTAAAGGCCCAACTGGGGATCTTCGAGAGCGACGCCGACCAGGTCTACGGCCTGTTGGCGGAGTTCTCGGACCCCGGGGCCCTGCTCCACGCCGCCGAGGCGGTGCGGGAGGACGGCTACCAGCACTTTGACACCCACAGCCCCTTTCCCATTCACGGGATGGACGAGGCCATGGGGCTGGGCAACGCCACCGGGGTCGGCGTGCTGGCCTTCTTTGGAGGGGTAACGGGATGCGTGGTGGCGTACCTCCTGCAGTGGTGGACCGCCGCGGTGGACTACCCGCTCAACATTAGCGGCAAGCCGTTCTTCGCGGTCGAGCCCTCGGTGCCCATCATGTTCGAGTTGACGATCCTGTTCGCGGCGTTTGGAGCTGTGGCGGGCATGCTGGCGCTCAACGGACTGCCCCGCCCGTACAACCCGCTGTTTTACTCCGAGCGCTTCAAGGGCGCAACCGACGACCGCTTCTTCCTGCACATCGCCGCCAGTGACGACCAGTTCGACGTGGAGGACAGCGCCGCCCTGCTGCAGCGCATTGGGGCGCAGCACATTGAACTCGTAAAGGACGATGGCACTATGGACGCGTAAGGAGCCGTGCCCTGTGCTTGTCTGCCTGCTCCCAGATTTTTTGTACGACCAATGCGACGCTTGCTTTTTGCCGGAGTGGTCCTCGCGTCCCTGCTTTTGGTAGGGTGCCGCGGGACCCAGTCGGACAACCCCCCCATCCACCTGAATCTGGACATGGACTTCCAGCAGAAGTTTGGGCCGCAGGAGTCCAATCCCTTCTTCGAGGACAATGCGGCAATGCGCACCCCGGTGCCCGGCACGGTCCCGCGCGGAGCGGTGCGCACCGATGCGGCTCTGTACCAGGGACGCACGGAGGGGGGGGACTACGTGGCCGAGATGCCCATTGCGGTTGACCGGGCGGTACTGGAGCGCGGGCAAGACCGCTACGACGTGTACTGCGCGGTGTGCCACGGCAAGACGGGGGCCGGAAACGGGGTGATTATGCGTCAGGACTACGGCTACACCCCCGCCTCCAGCTACCACATCGATCGCCTCCGCACTGCGCCGGACGGCTACCTGTACGACGTGATCAACAACGGCGTGCGCAACATGCCGGCCTACGGGCAGAAAATCCCTGTAATGGACCGCTGGGCCATCGTGGCCTACATCCGCGCCTTGCAGCGCAGCCAAAACGCCTCGCCCGGCGACCTGCCCCCCGAGCAGCAGGCCCAGCTGGGCGTGGACGGCACCAGCACAACTGCCAGCCGCGGCGCAACCGAGTGATCGATCGGGCCGCCGCCTGCACGCACGAATTGCTCACCTAGACCCCTGCGGGTCTGAAAGATCCCCACGACGCCATGGCCGACTCACACCCCCGAAGCTCCTTCTCGAAATGGCTGGTAGACCCCGTGCAGCCAACGCGCGACGCCGCGGAGCGCGCCTACCGGTTCGTCGGAGACCGCCGTGCGTGGGTCGTCCCGCTGGCCCTCGGCATTGCGCTCCTCACCATTAGCGTGCTGGGGCTGTGGCAGAGCCCGGCCGATTTCTATTTCGCCTATCTGGCGGGCTGGTCTTTTCTGGTCACCACGTCCCTCGGGGGGCTCTTCTTCCTCATGTTTAATCACCTCACGCGGGCGCACTGGAGCGTGGTGGTGAACCGCATCAACGAAGCGCTGGTGTGGGCCTTTCCGTTGCTCTTTCTGTTGGGGCTTCCCCTTTTGTTCGGGATGCACGACCTGTACCACTGGACCCACGCAGAGCTCTACGATCCCAACAGCCCGCAGTACGACGAGGTGCTGGCCGGCAAACGCGCCTACCTGAACGTTGAGTTCTGGAGCGTGCGCATGGTGGTGTACTTTGCGGTGTGGACCCTGGTCTCGTACCGCCTCTACACCTTCTCGCTGCGGCAAGACGTAGACCCTGATCCGTCGCTCCAGCAGAAAATGCGCAACACCAGCGCCTGGGGACTGCCGCTTTTGGCAGTCACCACCGCCTTTGCGAGCTACGACATCTTGATGTCGACCGACCCGCACTGGTTTTCGACCATCTTCGGCATCTACTTCTTTGCGGGAGGCATCCTCAGTGCCGTGGCCGCCATCACGTTCCTGACGCTTACGCTTCAGCACACGGGGGGGCTTCTCCAGAACGTGGTGACGCCGGAGCACTACCACGACCTCGGCAAGTACCTATTTGGGTTTGTGGTCTTCTGGGCATACATCGCGTTTAGCCAGTACATGCTGTACTGGTACGGCGGCATTCCGGAAGAGACGGTGTGGTTTCAGCACCGGCTCCGTGCGGGGTGGGGGTGGCACAGCGCATTCCTCGTGCTTTTCCACTTTCTCGTGCCGTTCCTCGTGCTGCTACCGCAGGCCACGAAACGGGCCTATCCGGTTCTCGGGGGGATGGCAGTCTGGCTGATTGGCATGCACTGGTTCGACCTGCACTGGGTAGTGGTGCCCGTACTGCGCGACAGCGCCGGGTTCCACTGGCTCGACTTTACCTGCTGGCTGGGACTGACGGGCGTCTTCGTCGGAGGGCTCGTATACCGGTTGAGTCGGCACTCGCTGGTTCCCCAAAATCATCCCTCCCTCGCCGAGTCGTTGCACTTTGAAAACACGTAGGTCGTGTCGACGCTCTTGGGGCTTTTCGGGTGATTTTCACCCGGGGAAACGACCCTCCCATGTCCCCTCGCGTTCACTGATGTCCGCATAATCAATCCCCCGTTTCTACCATGGCCGACGACTCCAGTGCGTCCCGCTCCGCCCCGGCGCTCGTTGCTCCGAGCGACGCAATTTCGGTGGACGGGGACAAGGTCACGTTTGTCTGGGAGCCTGTTGAGGACGCCCGGCAGTACCGGCTTCAGATTGCTCCCACGGCGCGGTTTCAGGACGCTGCGGTCGATGCGGACGTGGGGCGCGAAACGGCCGTCACGGTGGGCAACCAGCTCCCCACCGACGGACAAACGCTCTTCTGGCGGGTCGTTGCGACCGTGGGCGACGAGCACGTCGCAAGTCCCGTCGAAAGCTTCGTCGCCACTACGGCCGCCGAGGCTGAGGCGCAGAGGCCGGACGAGGACGTAGAGCCCGTTACTGAACTGGCTCGTGCCGCACGCCAAGAGGCGGCGGTAGAGACATTTAATTTTGAGGACCAGTTTGAAGAAGAGAAAGAACAAGGGGTCGCTTACGAAGGGGTGGCGGCGACGCAAATCATGGGGATCTCGGGGTCGATTATCCTCGTTATCCTCGTAGCCGTTGCCATTATCTTTGGGTGGTTCGCGCAGGTGACGCAAGACGAGCGGACCGCGGCGGCCGACCGACAGCGGTACGAGCAGATCCGCCAGGCCGAGACGGAGGCCGAGCGCCAGCTTCGGCAGTACGGGGTGGTCGACGAAGAAGAGGGGGTGTACCGCATCCCGATTGACCGGGCGATGGATCTTGTTGCGACCGAAGAAGCCCAGAAGCAGTCACAAGAATCGCAGTAAGAGGGCAGAAGCGGCGGTGAAGACCCTCCTCTGCTCGGCGTCCATGAGAGACGAGGAGGGACCGGACGAAGGGCCCGAGCGGCAGTACTTTGCCACTAACGATTGACCGATATGGGTGACTTTTGGCTTCCCGAAGCGGCGTCCACCATGGCGCCGGAGGTCGACAGCCTCTTCAATTTCGTGACCGTCGTCAGCACGATTCTGCTTGTCGGCGTTGTGGCGGCGATGCTGTGGTTTATCTACCGGTACCGCCGCCAAAATCCCGGAGAGCGTCCCGCTCCCGTGGAGGAGAGCAAGCTGCTTGAGATCTCGTGGATCGTAATTCCCACGATTCTAGTCCTCCTGGTCTTCAACTGGGGGTTCAAGTCGTTTATCACGCAGAAAACCATTCCCCCAGACGCCTACGAGATTCGCGTGCAGGCGCGACAGTGGAGTTGGTCGTTCGAGTACCCGAACGGGGTCACCTCGGACACGATGTACGTGCCGGCCAACGAGCCTGTGAAGACCACCATGACCAGCAGCAGTGTTCTCCACAGTTTCTTCGTCCCCGCCTTCCGGGTAAAGCAGGACGTGCTGCCGAATCGCTACTCCTCGGTCTGGTTTGAGGCCACGAAGAAAGGAACCTTCGACGTCTTCTGCACGGAATACTGCGGGCTTGACCACTCCGAGATGGACGCGGCGGTGAAGGTGGTGTCCCGAGAGCGGTTCGACCAGTGGCTCAAGCAGGCCGCGACCCCGAAGGACATCCCGCTTCCACGGCTCGGGGAGCAGCTCTACAGCCAGCAAGGGTGCCAGGGGTGCCACAGCCTGGATGGATCCGACATGGTGGGGCCCACCTGGAAAGGGCTCTACGGAAAAACGGGGCACGAAATGTCTGACGGGTCCACGGTGACTGCGGATGAGAACTACCTGCGCACGTCCATCTTGCAGGCGGGGGACAAAGTTGTGCAGGGGTACCAGAACGTAATGCCTTCCTACGCCAGCCTCTCGGAAAAAGAAGTGGCCGGCCTCGTCGCCTTCATCAAAGAACAAAGCGACAAGGAGCTGCCCAAAAACTAGCTGCCGCGGGCGCTTCCTCCTCGCCTGCACACAAGTCTGCACACAAGTGAGGGAAAG
The DNA here is from genome assembly GCA_964519235.1 of uncultured Salinivenus sp. GTDB lineage: Bacteria > Bacteroidota > Rhodothermia > Rhodothermales > Salinibacteraceae > Salinibacter. The sequence goes on from CAZFJR010000136.1 coordinate 6,612, forward strand.
CGTCGCCCAGCCGCGCATGCTCGTCACAGATCAGATCGATACGCCATGAGCACGACCACGCACGACGCACCGGTCGAAGACGACGTTCACCACGAGGAGGACACCAACTACCTCAACCACGAAAGCGGCATCTGGTCGTGGTTGACGACGAAAGACCACAAGCGCATCGGGGTTCTCTACTGCATCTCGCTCGCCGCAGTGTTTTTCGCGGCCGGCGTTTTGGCGCTGTTTATGCGGGCGGAGCTGTCTGCTCCTGGAGAGACCATCATGGGAAACGAGACCTACAACCAGGTCTTCACGATGCACGGGATCCTGATGGTCTTTCTCTTTCTGGTGCCGTCCATTCCGGCCATCCTGGGCAACTTCGTGCTGCCCCTCCAAATTGGGGCGAAGGACGTGGCCTTCCCCAAGCTAAATCTGGCGTCCTGGTACGTCTACATGGCGGGGGCCATCCTCACCATCACGGCCCTGCTCACCGGCGGCGTGGACACGGGATGGACCTTCTACACCCCCTATTCCTCCACCACCGGCGGCGGGGTGCTCTGGATGACGGCGGCCATCTTTGTGGCGGGCTTCGCGTCCATCTTTACCGGGATCAACTTCATCGTGACGGTCCACAAGATGCGGGCACCCGGAATGACGTGGAACCGGCTCCCGCTCTTCATCTGGGGCCTCTACGCCACGAGCATCGTGCAGGTGCTGGCAACACCGGTCATCGGCATTACGATGATGCTCCTCATTCTGGAGCAGACCATGCAAATTGGCATTTTTGACCCTGCGCTCGGGGGCGATCCGGTGCTGTTTCAGCACTTCTTCTGGTTCTACAGCCACCCGGCGGTCTACATCATGATTCTGCCGG
>CAZFJR010000137.1:0-4342 GCA_964519235.1 uncultured Salinivenus sp.
CTCCTGGCCCGCCTGGACGAAGCGGAAGATGTTGTCGAGGAAGAAGAGCACGTCGCGCCCCCCGAGGTCGCGGAAGTACTCGGCGATGGTAAGGCCGGTAAGCCCCACGCGAGCCCGGGCGCCGGGTGGCTCATTCATCTGGCCGAAGACAAGCGAAATATTGCTCTCGTTCTGCATCACATCGAAGTCGACCTTGTCGAGGTCCCACCCGCCGGCCTCCATCGACTCCTCAAACTCCTCACCGTAGCTCATCACGCCGGCCTCAATCATCTCACGGAGCAGGTCGTTGCCCTCACGCGTGCGCTCGCCCACCCCAGAGAAGACCGAGAGGCCTTCGTGCGCCTTGGCGATGTTGTTGATGAGCTCCATGATGAGGACCGTTTTGCCCACGCCGGCGCCGCCGAAGAGGCCCACCTTGCCGCCTTTCGGCACGGGTTGAATCAGGTCCATGACCTTGATTCCTGTTTCCAAAACTTCCTGCGAGCCGGCCAGCTCCTCGAAGTCAGGGGGGTCCTGGTGAATCGCGCGGTGCTCCTCCACGTCCGGCTCCGGAAGGCCGTCAATCGGCTGGCCGACGACGTTGAAGAGACGGCCCCGGATCTCTTCCCCGATGGGCACGGTGATGGGCTGGTTGGTTGCCACAAGCTCTTGTCCGCGCTGCAGACCGTCGGTCGAGTCCATCGCAATGGCCCGCACGCGCCGCTCCCCAAGGTGCTGCTGCACCTCCAGGATCAGGTCCTTCCCCTGTTCGCGATCGATCCGGAGGGCGTCGAGAATGTCAGGCACGCCACCCTCCGGGAACTCGGCGTCCACGACGGGACCGAGAACCTCGACGATTTTGCCCTGAACTTCGTTGGCTCCTACTTCCATGGGGAGAGGTCGATTGTTCGCTGAAAGGGAGGAAGGAACGCCGCGGGGCCCGCCGGCGCTGCGCTACGACGGGTGCACCTCTACGACAAAAATACACGCGCCCGAAAATGTAATGAGCGCTGAGGGGAATTGCGCACGCGGTGGATGAGAATTCCACGTTCGCGGCGCAAAGAATCCAGGAATTTCGCCGCATTGGTCATTCGGTTTTCCTGTGTGGATTTTCGTAAGTTTCCTAGCACTGCACGTTCCGGCGGCCCACTCCATTTTGTGGCCTGCTCCATTTTTTGCCCTGCCTCCACCGTTCCCATGATGCGTTTTTCCTTCCGGATCGCCGCCGCGCTTCTGTGGCTCGGCGGCCTTTTGCTTCCGGCCGCCCCCGCCGCTGCCCAACCGGACGGGGCGTCGTCCCTGCCCACCATCGCCGAAAAAACAGAGGACATGAACCGGCGGGACGGCTACTTCCCGGTGTACTGGGATGCCCAGACGGGGCAGCTCTGGCTGGAAATTCCCCGGTTTACCAATGTGCTCTACGTGACGTCCCTTCCCACGGGCCTCGGCTCTAACCCTGTAGGGCTCGACCGCGGACAGCTCGGCGCCCGGCGCGTCGTGCGGTTCGAGCGAACGGGACCGACGGTGCTTCTCGTGGCGCCCAATCTCGACTATCGTGCCTCCACGCGCATCCCGGCCGAGCGGGCGGCAGTGCGCGAGGCCTTCGCGCCGGGGGTGCTCTGGGACTTTGAGGTGGCGGCCGAAGGCCCGGACGGCCACGTGCTGGTAAACGCCACCGAGTTTGTGGTGCGCGATGCCCACGGTGTGGCGCGCCGCCTGAAGCAAACGGATCAGGGATCCTACGCGCTCGATGCGGGGCGCAGCGTGCCGTTCCCGGCTGCCGTGAAGGCGTTTCCGGAAAACACGGAGCTGGCGGCCCGGCTCACGTTTACCACGGACGGGCGCCCCGGCCGGTACGTGCGGCAGACGGCCGCGACGCCCCAAGCCCTCACGCTCCGCGTCCGCCACTCGCTCATCGCACTCCCCGACACGGCCGGCTACACCCCACGGCCCTTCGATCCCCGGTCCGGGCTTTTCTACGAGTCGTACAAAGATTACTCCACCCCCATTGGGGCGTCGATGACGCAGCGCGTGGTGAACCGCCACCGCCTGCACTGCGCCGAGGCCCCGGGCGCGGACGGACTGTGCCCGGCGGACGAGCCGATTGTCTACTACCTCGACCCCGGCACGCCCGAGCCGGTGCGCAGCGCCCTGCTCGATGGGGCGCGGTGGTGGGCCGAGGCGTTCCGGGCCGCGGGCTACGAGGACGCCTACCGCGTAGAGGTGCTCCCCGACAGCGCCGACCCCATGGACGTCCGCTACAATGTCATCCAGTGGGTACACCGGCGCACGCGGGGCTGGAGCTACGGCGCCTCCGTGACCGACCCCCGCACCGGCGAGATCCTGAAAGGGCATGTGACCCTCGGCTCCCAGCGCGTGCGGCAGGACTACCTGCTGGCCGAAGGGCTGCTGGCGCCGTATCAGGGCGCCCGCGCCGATGGCATTCCCGCCGATGAGGACCCGATGCTGGAAATGGCGCTGGCGCGCATCCGGCAGCTCTCGGCGCACGAGGTGGGGCACACCCTCGGCCTCGCCCATAATTTTGCTGCCTCGGCCGACGACCGCGCCTCGGTGATGGACTATCCGGCGCCCCTGGCCCGCGTGCAGGGCGATTCCATCTCGCTGGCGCAGGCCTACGACACGGGCGTGGGGCCATGGGACACGGTGGCGATGCGTTACGCCTACGCCCGGCCCGCTCCCGGCCAGACGAGTACGGACCTGCTCGACGGCATCCTGCGAGACGCCGAGCAGGCGGGGCTCCGCTACATCACCGATGCGGATGCGCGGCCGGCGGGGGCGGCGCACCCTGGCGCCAACCTGTGGGACAACGGCCGCGACATGGTGGCGGCGCTTGAGCGCGAGATGGCGGTGCGGGAGGTCGCGCTCGATCGCTTTGGGGCGGCCGTCGTGCAGCGCGGCGCGCCCCTGGCCCGCCTGGAGGCGGTCCTCGTGCCCCTGTACCTGCGGCACCGCTACCAGGTGGCGGCAACGGCCAAGCTGGTGGGCGGAGAGACGTACGAGTACGCGGTGCGGGGCGAAGACGCGCCGACGCTCTCCGAGCCTGTGCCCGCCGACCGGCAGTCCGATGCGCTCAACGCCCTGCTCGCCACCCTCTCGCCCGCGGCGCTGGCGCTGCCCGAGGCGGCCCGCGAACGCATTCCGCCGCGCCCGCCCGGCCACCCCGACACCCGGGAGCTTTTTGACGGACGAACCGGCCCCACCTTCGACCCCTATGCCCCCGCCGAAGCCGCCGCCACCCTCGTGCTTGACGCCCTCACGGTGCCTGAGCGGGCCCTGCGGCTCGTGGAGCAGCACGACACCGACGCGACGCTCCCGGGCCTGCGGCAGACGCTGGCCCGGATCACCGAGGCGGTGTGGAGGCGCGACGCGCCCGATGACGCCTACCGCGCCGAGCTGCAGCGGACGGTGCAGCAGGTATGGACCGATGTGCTGCTGGAGCGCGCCCACGACGCTCGCACCAGCCCAGCCGTGCAGGCCCGCTTCGAGCAGCACCTGCGCACGCTCCGCACGTGGCTGGCCGCCCACCCCGGGAGCACGCCCGAGGCTGAGGCCCACCGGGCCACCCTGCAGGCGGCCGTCGCCCGCTTCCTGGATCGGCCCGCCGACGCCGCGTCCCGGCCCGCGTCGGTCGACGCCCCGCCAGGATCACCCATCGGCCAGTCGGCCCCGGCCTATCAGCGCCGCCACACCGAGCGCCGGTCCTGGCTGCGGCACCAGAGACCGGGGCCGCGCATGTGCGTCCAGCAACGCCCGTGAGGCGCGGTCCCTGAAAGAGACGATAGCGCCTCCCCGGCGCCGGGAGCAACAGACGCAGACGGGCGGCCGTTGAGGAAAATTGACGCTGTACGGGAAAGTAAGTCAGGGACAGCCGCACGCATCATTCCTCGCATGCTTCTTGTGGTGCATGAGGCAAGCACGAGAGCCCGTGCTCCCTGGCTGCTTTGCTGACTGATCTTGCCGTAAGGAGACGCTTCATGCCCACTCCCGCTCTTGACCGCGATGCCCTCATTGAGCTTCTAGATGGGAACCCTCAACTCATCATCACCATCGTCGACTCGTTTCTCGGCGACTGTACCGACTACATGGAGGCCATCAGGAGAGCGGTCGAGGCGGAGAATGCCCAGGCGCTGGAGCGGAAGGCCCATGGCCTGAAGGGAGCCGCCGGGAGCCTCCGCGCCGACCCCACGTGTCAGGCTGCCGAAACGCTCGAGGAGATGGGGCGGGCGGAGGAATTCTCGGACGCCGAGGCCGCACTCGAGTCGCTGGAAGATGAGGTGGAGCGCCTGCGGAGCGCACTGCGAGCCCTGAAGGCCTCCTGCGAAGACGAGTTGGATCGGTAGAC
>CAZFJR010000137.1:4442-7449 GCA_964519235.1 uncultured Salinivenus sp.
ACCTCCTCGTCGGTCTCGTCGCGCTCGACCACCTCACCCACCACCGAGTACGTCTGCGGGTCTAGGGTGTCGAGGGCGTCCTCCGGCATCGTGAATACCAATTCGTAGTCTTCGCCGCCAAACAGGGCGTAGACCGTCACGTCCTCGCCGAACTCGGTGGCCGTATTGCGCGTCTCGGGGTCGATGGGAAGGGCCGGTTCGTACAGCTGTGCGCCCACGCCGCTCGCCTCGCAAATGTGGTGCACCTCGGCGGACAGGCCGTCGGAGATGTCAATGAGGGCGTGCGGGCGGGCACCGGCGTCGGCCCATTCCTGGATGCGCTTAAGCTGAGCCGGTGGGGCCAGGTGCCGACGGATGACGTACGAAAAGGGGTCGAGATTGGGCTCAAAGTCCTCTTCCTGCTCTTGCAGCCGCTTGCGGTTGCGCAGCAGCACCTTCAGGCCCGCGTAGGAGGAACCAATGTCGCCTGTCACGCAGATTTTGTCGCCCACCTGAGCCCCTTCGCGGTACACCACGTTGTCCTCGTTGGCCGCGCCCACGACCGAAATGGAGAGCGACAGCCCGTGGGCCGCGTTCGTGTCGCCCCCCACGATGGTCATGTCGTAGGCGTCGCAGGCCTGCTTTAGCCCGTCGTAGATCGTCGTCACCATCTCCACCGAGATGTTCTGCGGAATGCCAATGGACACAGTGGCGTAGCGCGGCGTCGCGTTCATGGCCACCACGTCGCTCACATTGACGGAGAGGGCCTTGAAGCCAAGGTGCTCCAGCGGCATGAATGCACGGTCGAAGTGGACACCTTCGACGAGCGTATCGGTCGTGAGCACGTGCACGCGTTCATCGTCCACGCGGTATACAGCCGCATCGTCGGCAATGCCGGACACAAGGGCGTCGTCCGTCGGGTCGCCGAGCGTGTCGCGCATCATAGCAATCAGCCCGAACTCGCCGATTTCCGCGAGGGCCGTTTGCTGGGACGGATCCTGCTGGGAGGGATCCTGCTGCGACGGGTCCTGGAGGTTCATGAGCGCCAGAAGAAGTTGGGGACAGAAAACACGTCGACCTACGTGTATTCCGGTCGCGGGGGCGTGTTTGCGGGACGCTCGGTCGCAGCGGGCTTTCGTCGGCTTTTTGTTGTTTTGGCGCGGGCTCCCCCGCAAAGAGCCTCTGTCAGGCAAATGTATCCGCGCAGCAGGGAGGCCAGAGCGAGGACACGGCGGTGCGAACGGAGGGACTCGAACCCCCACGGGGCTACGCCCCACGAGATCCTAAATCTCGCGCGTCTACCAATTCCGCCACGTTCGCAGAGAAGGGAGATGTGGACTTGAACAGAGCCTCGAATCGTAACGTGGGGGCGAGGTTCCGGGGGATCCGCAGAGACTGGTGGCGGTACAGACGCCACAACACTCTGTGCTCCCATCTCCGTTTCTCTTTGCGAACGGGCCAGCGACTCCATGATGCGCTACTGCCTTCCGGGTTCGGTTCCTGGATGGACCTGTTTTCTTGTGTTTGGACTCCTGGCGGGACCTCTCCTGGCGAGCTCTCCGGCGCAGGCCCAAGACCGAGGGGCGCCGCGCTTCGGGCCTCCGGTGCCGGGCGACACAGCTGGGGCGGGCACGAAGGAGGCAGGGCGCCTCTGGAGCCTCATCGCTCCGCCGCGCGACCGATTCTCGGCGCGCTACGACGTGGTGCCCGACAGTGCATGGACTGCACGCCTGCGCCGAGGGCTGCTCCGGCTGCCGGGGTGCACGGCCGCGCTGGTGTCTGCCGAGGGTCTCGCCCTTACAACGGCGAATTGTGTGCGGCAGCACCTGGACGGGCGTCCGGAGGGACCTGTCGTTGCTGAGCAGCCCTCGAACGAACGCCGCCTCCCGGGCCTGCATGCCGATCGGCTTCTGGGCGTGACCGATGTGACGGCCGCAGTGCAGGCCGCCCGGAACGACACGACGAATGCGGACGCCGTGCGGCGCGTGGAGCAGCGCCTGCAGGCGGAGGCTGAGGCCAACCGGCACGTGACGGTGGGCGGCACCGCGGGCGGCCCGCCGTACACGGCGTACACCTACCGGCGACACACCGACGTGCGCCTTGCGTTTCTTCCGGAACGCGCCGTCAGTGCGTTTGGGGGCGTGGGGGCGGCCATGACCTATCCCCGGCACGCCCTCAACGTGGCGGTGCTCCGGATCTACACCGACGAGGGCACGCCGGTATCGCCCCGTCACTTCTTCGAGCCTGCAGCGCAGGGCGTGCGTCCCGGTGCTCCGGTCTTTGCGGCCGGCCGTGCCCCGCGCACCCACCGTGCCAAAAGTGCCGAACAGCTGTCCGCTCGGCGCGCCGTGGAGCTTGCTGCCCGCCGCGACCGCCTGCAAGTCCGGGTCCGTGCCCTGCGTGCGCACCTCGATACCACCGCGGCCTCTCCCGAGGACCGGGCAGAACTGCGCGACGCGGCCCACGCCCTCAAGCGCACGCGGGCCCGCCTGCAGGCGCTCCAAAATGACTACGTCCAGTTTCGCCTACAACGCCGCGACGACCGCCTCCGGCAAGCGCTGCGCCGCGACCCGGCGCTTCAACGGCGCTACGGAGGACTGCTGGACAGCGTGGCGGCGCTCCAGGACGCCAAGCGGCAGCAGGCGTCCGCGTACCGGGCCTTCGGGCGGGGGGAGCACGGCTCCGCAACGTACCGACGCCTCCTGGCGGCGCGCCCGGCGGACGCAGACCGGTCGCCTGCGTCGGCTCCTGCGGACGGCGCGTCCCGGCGGCCGTCGGCGGTGGAGAAGGCCCTGCTCGCGCATCGCCTCGGGGCGCTGCGGCAGCATCTGCGTCCCGACACCGCGGCGGTGCGTCGCGTGTTTCAGGGGCGCACGCCCGCTCAACTTGCGACTGCTCTCGTCGACACGTCGGCGCTCGCACGTCCGTCCGCGACGGCCACAGGCCCCGCGGCTCCCGCCGTTCCCCCGGCGGACCCGGCCGCGCCCCTGGTGTCGATCGTGAGGGAGCAGGCGGCGGCGTTTCGGGA
>CAZFJR010000138.1:0-7295 GCA_964519235.1 uncultured Salinivenus sp.
ACCCTCGGTGGGGGCATCGGTGGGCGGCGTGTACGGGCCGCAGGTGGCCGGCGGGGTCGGCTTCAGCTTCAGCGACATCCTGGGCCACCAGAACCTGAGCGTGTTTGTGCGGGCCAACGGCACCATTCAGGACATCGGGGGCGGGGTCTTCTATTCCAACCGCGAGAACCGAGTCGACTATGGGGTGGGCATTTCGCATCAGCCGTCGGCCTACGGGCAGGTCGGCGTCACGAGTACTGGCAATCTGGTCCAGATCGTGCAGCGCATCTTCCGGACCCAGGTGGGGGCACAGGCCAGCTACCCGTTCTCGCAGACCAACCGGCTGGAGCTTGGGGTAGGCGGGACGCGCTACGGATTCGACATCACGGCGCGCGAGTTTGACGGACTTGGGCGACTGGTTCAGGAATCGAGCGGGGGACGTGATCCGCTGTACTTCGCCCGCACAAGCCTGGCCTACGTTGGCGACTTTTCCAACTTCGGCCTCACGTCGCCCCTGCAGGGGGGGCGCTACCGCTTCCAGGTAACCCCGCAGTTCGGATCCCGCAACTTCGTGTCGGTCCTGGCCGACTACCGCCGCTACTTCTACTACGAGCCCGTTACGTTTGCCATTCGCGGGCTGCACCGTGGAAACTACGGAGCGGGCTCGCTGGATCAGCGCGGCGAAGGCGAAATTACGGATGCCTTTGTGCGCGAGACGCTTGGCGACCCGTACCAGCTCGGCTTCGTTCGTGGATACAGCTTCAACTCCATTTTTGAGGAGCCGAAATGTCAGCAGCGAAACCTCTGCAGGGTGGGGCGGCTGGTCGGAACCCGGATGGCCCTGGGCAGCCTGGAGCTGCGGGTGCCGCTGCTGGGGCCGGAGGTGTTGAGCCTCTCGACCTTCCAGTACCTGCCCACCGACCTTGTGCTGTTTGCCGACGCGGGGGTGGCCTGGACGAGCGAGGACCTGCGAGAGCTGTCGTTTTCGTCGAGCACCATCCGGGAGGATGGAGAGCTCACCTCGGGATCGGTGGCGGCGCAGCCGGTGACGAGTGCAGGGGTGTCGGCCCGCGTGAACGTATTGGGTGCCATTATCTTCGAGGCCTTCTACGCCCGTACGTTCGAGCGCACCAAGAACTGGGACTTCGGGGTGATCCTTCGGCCGGGCTGGTAAGTCCGCTCCTCTGAAAGGAAGTGCAGTGGGAGAACGCCGTCCAAGAGGTTCAAGAGTGGAGGCGTCCCCGAACGACGGTGACGGCCTGGCCGCTCAGGACAAGGCGTTCGGCGTCGGGGGCGTCGAGACGGACGCGCACCGTTCCGCCCCGGTCGGAAACCTGCCGCCCGGTCAGGAGGGTGCGTCCCGTTCGGGCGGCCCAGTACGGCCCGAGTGCACAGTGCGCCGAGCCGGTTACCGGGTCCTCCGGCACGCCCACCCGAGGGGCAAAAAAGCGTGACACGAAGTCGTAGTCGGTGTCCGGAGCCGCGGCGGTTACAATAAGGCCGCGTAGGTCGTCCAGGCGCTTCAGTGCAGAGAGGTTCGGCGTAAGCGCACGCACAGCGTCGGGGTCTGCCAAGCGCACCAGTCCGTCACGGTCGCTCCGCCCTACAGCCTCGGGTGTGGCCCCGGAAAGGGCCTCCTGAAGGAGAGGAGGCGGGGCATCGAGTGGGTCTACCGGATCGGCCGGGAAGTCCATCTGAATCCAACCGTCGCGGGTACGGGCGGTGAGCGAGCCGCTTGCGGTCTCGAAATGGAGGGGAGCCGTCTTGGGGGCCAGGCCTTCGGCGTAAAGCACGTGGGCGCTGGCCAGGGTGGCGTGGCCGCACAGGTCGACCTCGTGGGTGGGGGTAAACCAGCGCAGGCGGTACGCCCCGTCGGACTGTGGGTGAAGAAACGCCGTCTCCGACAGCTTCATCTCTGCGGCCACGTCCTGCATCCAGTCGGCCCGCCGGCGGGTGGAGAGCAAAACGACGGCGGCCGGGTTGCCGGCAAAGGGCGTCGTGGTGAAGGCGTCGACCTGGTAAAGCAGGGCAGACATTGGCGGGCGAGAGAAGGAAAATGCGGAAGCGAAGCGCGAAGGGAAACGAAGGGTGCGGGGTGCAGGTCCAAGAAAACAGCTTGCCCTTCGACATCCCCGCCGTCCACGCATGTACCGCTTTCTCCGGCCGCTACTGTTTCGCATGAGTCCCGAGCGGGCCCACGCCGTTGCCCTGCGTGCCGCGGAGGTGCTTCAGCGCACGGCCGGGTCCTTCGTCGCGTCCCGGTATCAGTTCGAGGACGAACGGCTCAAGCAGCGGATCTGGGGGCACACGTTTCCCAATCCTGTTGGGTTGGCTGCAGGGGCCGACAAGAACGCCCGTGCCGTGCCGTTCTGGGAGGCCCTCGGGTTTGGCTTCGTCGAGGTAGGCTCGGTAAGCGCCCGGCCCGCCCCCGGCAACCCCACGCCTCGGGCCTTTCGACTGCCGGAAGATCAGGCTCTCATCAACCGACTGGGGCTTAACAACGACGGGGCGGAGGCCGTCGCGGAGCGCCTGCAGCACGGCCGCACGGAGCACGCCCGTCCCCTCGGCATCAACCTGGCCAAGACCCACGCCCCCGACATCATGGGCGACGCGGCCCTGGAGGATTTTCGGGCGAGCTTCCGCACGCTCGTTTCTGTGGCCGATTACATCACCCTCAACGTCTCGTGTCCGAACACCCCAGACGGAGGCACCTTTGAGGATCCAGCGGCCCTCGATGCGCTGCTGGAGATGGTGGCGCAGGAGCAAGAGGTGCCTGGCCTGGCCGTGCCCGTTCTCGTAAAGCTGAGCCCGCCCCCGAGCGACCAGGTGCTTTTCGACACGCGCCTAGAAGAGATCCTCGCGGTGGCGGCGGCGCGGGGCGTCGATGGCTTCGTGGCAACGAACACGACGCCGGACCGGCAGGGGCTGCGTACGTCGGCGGAGCGGCTGGCCGAAATTGGAGACGGGGGGCTCAGCGGCCCACCCCTGGCGGCCCGTTCCACCCGGCTCGTGCGCTATCTCTATGAGGCCACCGACGGGGACATCCCGATCGTCGGGGTCGGGGGCGTGCACGACGCCGAGTCCGCCTACGCCAAGATCCGGGCGGGCGCGTCGCTGGTGCAGCTCTACACCGCGCTCGTTTACGAAGGGCCCGCGCTCGTGCGGCGGATCAAGCGCGGCCTCGTGGAACGTCTAAGCGAGGACGGCCACGCGTCTTTGAAGGATGCCGTGGGAACTGCCGTGAAGGAGGCGTAAGAAGCAGGGGGCCTGGGCGTCGGTGGCCGTGGAGGCGGCCAATTAGAAACAGCCCATCGCCTTGCGGGTAGGGCAGCGTGGTCATCGTTTTCCCACCGACGACTCCCTCCACCCATGCCTGCTCAGGTCGAGTTCGACACCATTCCGCAGCTGTTCCGACGCCTGTGCGACCGGTACCGCGGGCAAGACCGGACCGTGCTGCGCCATAAGGTGCGCGGCGAGGGGTGGCACGACATCACGTGGGAGGGCCTTGAAGACCGCGTGCATGCCCTGGCCGGCTACCTGCACCAGCAGGGGGTGCGGAAGGGCGATCGTGTGGCGCTCCTCTCCGAAAACCGCCCGGAGTGGGCCGTCAGCGATCTGGGCCTGCAACTGATCGGCGCGGCAAATGTCTCAATCTACACCTCCCTACCCCCCAGCAAGGTCGGTTACATCCTGCGCGACGCCGGGGCCAAGGTCTGCATCGTGTCCGTGCCCGTTCAGCGCAAGAAGGTGGAGGAGATTGCGGCCAACTGCCCGCAGCTGGAGACGATTATTGTGCTGAGCGAAGTTCCGAGCGAACCGCCGGTGCCCATGACCCACTGGGACGATGCGCTAGACGCGGGGCGCGACTACTGGGCTGCCCACGAGGACGACCTCGTGGAGGTGGCCGAGGGCATTACGCCCGACGATACGAGTGCCCTGATCTACACCAGCGGCACCACCGGGGAGCCGAAGGGCGTGGTGCTTACAAACCGCAACTTCTGCTCGAACGTAAAGGCGGCGTTTCAATGCGTGCCGTTTGGCGAAGACGACCATCACCTCTCCTTCCTGCCCCTCTCCCACGCCTTCGAGCGCACGGCGGGCCACACGGCCGTTCTCGCCGCCGGGGCCACCATTAGCTACGCAGAGAGCATTGAGGCGGTGAGCCAAAACCTGCAGGAGGTGCAGCCGACCCTCATGATCTCCGTGCCGCGCATGTTCGAAAAAGTGTACAACCGCGTCACGAAGCAGGCCAGCGAGGGCAGCGTTGTGCAGGAAAAAGTGTTCGAGTGGGCGGTGCGCGTGGGTGAGCGCTACGCCGAGGCCAAGCAGTCCAGTGGGCCCGGCCCAGGGGTGCTGCTGCGGGCGCAGAAGGCCCTGGCCCACCGGCTGGTGTTCTCGAAGCTCCACGAAAAGATGGGCGGCCATCTGCGGTTTGCGGTGTCCGGGGGGGCGGCGCTACCCGAAGACATCGGGACCTTCTTTCAGGCGGCCGGAATCACCATCATCGAAGGGTACGGGCTTACAGAAACGGCCCCCGTTCTTACGATCAACCCGATGGACGCCCCCCGCTACGGCACCGTGGGCCACATTCTGCCCGGGGTGACGGTGGCCATTCAGCCGCTCGACGGCGAGGAGCTGGCCGGAACGGTGAGTGGCAACGACTACCCGACGTCTCTTACCACCCCCGAGGGCGAGATTCTGGTAAAGGGCCCCAACGTGATGCGGAAGTACTGGGGTCGCCCCGAAGAAACCCGCGCTGCGTTCGACAAGGACGGGTGGTACCACAGCGGCGACGTGGGGCGGTTCGTAGACGGGTACCTCAAAATTACCGACCGCATCAAGCACATGGTGGTCACGGAGGGCGGAAAAAACGTCTACCCGGGGCCCATCGAAGAGTCGTTTAAGACCAAGGGCTGGATCAACCAGATTGTGGTGATTGGGGAGGGGCGTCCCTTCCTCGCGGCACTGGTGGTGCCCGAGTTCGAGTCGCTCCGGATGCGGGTGCGAAACGAGGGCATCGACGAGTCTCGCTACGACGACGGGGAGCTGCTGGAGCTGGACGCCGTGCAGACGCTGTTCCAGGACCTATTCACGGAGTACAACCGGGATGCGGCGGCCCACGAAAAAATCCGCAACTTTCGGCTTCTGAACGCGCCCTTTACGGTGGACGAAGGCACGCTCACGCCCACGCTCAAGCTTCGGCGGGGAGTGATCGAAGAACACTACGGCGACCGCATCGAGGCCATGTACGAAGAGTTTGGGCGATGACGGAAGAGGAGGCGAGGGAGCCATCCATGCCTCTGTGTTCGGCTCTTCGGCACGCCCTGTGCGCAGCGCGGAAGGTGTGGAGAACCCTTGAACAATCTCTGGGAAGCCCCGCACACCGGATTCTGCGGGCCGGCCGGTTGGATCTCGTCTTGGGGTTGGCCTTATAAGCGACGCATCTCATCAGACGGGGCATGGCGCAGTCCGGTAGCGCGCTTCGTTCGGGACGAAGAGGTCGCCGGTTCAAATCCGGCTGCCCCGACTTTAGAAAGCGGCCCCCACGAACCGTGGAGGCCGCTTTTTCTGTATCTTCTCGTCTAGACGCCGGTGCCGCGTCGTTCCCCAAATCGCTTCGCTGCAGGTTGTTGTCTTGCGAACCCTCGCTCGCAGCCTGTGGGCCGCTGCGCGCTGGGGCTCCCTCCTCCCGGAGCCGTGCATGCAGAAGGCACATCTTCACCAAGCGTCCCGGCCTCCCGGAATTTGTCGGCGGCTTCAAGAATAATCCGCCGGGCGTGACCGTTTGGACACTGGCGTTTGGAGAATGCGAAGGTCGGGGCAAACCACCTGTCCCGGCGAAACACTCCGATTGTTCCCTGTCTTTGTGGGGTAGTACCTGCGGGGCTATGTCGCCAACCGTCCGCTCCGCCCATTCGCTCCAGCTTGCTCATCACGACTCAGTCACCATGTTCAAACGTTCCCTTACGTCGCTTTGTCTCGGCCTTTTCGCCCTCGCCTTTACGGCCACGGGCGCGTTCGGGCAGATGCAGCGCCCCGACAGCACAAACCTCCTGTCTGCCTCCGACGTCAGCCAGACGCAAGTTCAGAAGGCGGCGCGCATTGCGGCGAGCATTCAGTCCTCCATGCGGTCTCAGCAAATGAAGATGCGCAAAGAGATGCAGCAGAAGTACGGCAAACCGCAGGAGATGGACTCCACCCAGAAGCAGCAGGCCCGCCGGGAGATGCGGAAGCGGCAGATGCAGATGCGGAAGCAGCAGATGAAGATGATGCAGCAGCAGGCCCAGAAGGAGGACATGGAGCCGAAGATGTTCCGCCGCATCATGCGGTCGGCCCAGCAGGATTCCACGCTGAAGAAGCAGATCCAGCAGGCCATGCGGGCACAGATGAAGAAGCAGCAGTCCCAAATGAACCCGAACTCGAACCAGTAGGCCCGCAACGAGTGCCTCCGGGTTTCGAATGTGAACCGAAGAGCGGCCGTTGCGTCGAACGCAGCGGTCGCTTTTCTTATGGACGAGCCCCTTCGTGAAAGGGCGCCCTCGTCAGAGACGTCTCCACGGCCGGACCGCACGTGTTGAGTTGCGGACTGCCGTCGAGGCGGACAGCGGCGAGTGTGTCCTGGTTCCTCGGATTCGTCCCCTTGTGCCTGTGAAATACCTCAGCACCCGCACGCCCTCGCATCGCGTGTCCCTCTCCACGGCCCTGCAAGATGGGCTGGCGCCGGACGGGGGGCTGTACGTGCCGGCGCGCTTTCCGGACCTCGGCCCCGATGCGTTCGAGGGCTGTGCGACCATCGAGGCGGTCGCCGAGCGCCTGCTGCGCCCCTTTGCCGACGGCGATCCGCTCGCGGACAGCCTCCCGGCGATCTGCGCGGCCACCTACGGCTTTCCGGTGCCCCTCCGCCCCATCGGGCGGCGGACGCACGTGCTAGAGCTCTTTCACGGCCCCACGGCGGCATTCAAGGACGTGGGCGCTCGCTTCCTGGCCGACAGCCTCGCGCGCCTCAACGAAGACGCCGACCAACCGCTCACCATCCTCGTGGCGACCTCCGGGGACACGGGCGCAGCCGTGGCGGCAGCCTTCTGGAAAAAGCCCAACGTGGAGGTCGTCGTCCTCTATCCCAAGGGCAAGGTGTCCGCTCGACAGGAAAAGCAGCTCACGGGCTGGGATACGAACGTGCAGACCGTGGCCGTGCGCGGCGTGTTCGACGACTGCCAGGACCTTGTGAAGCAGGCGTTTCGGGCGCCCACGTGGCAGGAGCACCTGCGCCTCTCCTCGGCCAACAGCATCAACATCGGGCGTCTGCTGCCGCAGAT
>CAZFJR010000139.1:0-1403 GCA_964519235.1 uncultured Salinivenus sp.
AGGGCCTCGAAACGCTCTCCCTGCGCGTGCAGCGGAGCTGCGACAACGCCCTCGCCCTCGCCGAGTGGCTCCGGGCGCAGGACGCGGTGGAATGGGTGAGCTACCCCGGCCTGGAGGACCACCCGTACCACGAGCGGGCCAACACGTACCTGGAGAACGGCTACGGCGCGGTCCTCACGTTTGGCGTGGAAGGGGGCGTAGAAGCGGGCAAGCGCTTCGTGGAGAATGTGGACCTGGCCAGTCACCTCGCCAACGTGGGCGACGCGAAGACGCTCGTCATCCACCCCGCCTCCACCACCCATCAGCAGCTGACGGAAGAGGAGCAGAAATCGTCCGGCGTGACGCCCGACATGGTGCGTGTCTCCGTTGGCATCGAGCACATCGACGACATCAAGGCGGACTTTGAGCAAGCCTTTGCGGCGCTTCCGTCACCAGCCGCTGCGTGAATTGAGGCGTGATACGTGACGCGTGATACGGGAGGGGCAGTTCCGACTCACGTATCACGTTTCACGCATCACCTCCCGTTTCTTCTGCTTGTGCTGGTGCAATCATCTCTCTTCTGTGATGCCGCAAACCCTCACGATTCCAACATTCACCCTCGAAAATGGCACCACGCTCCGAGAAGTGCCCGTCACCTACCAGACGTGGGGCACGCTCAACGCGGCGGGCACCAACGCCGTCCTCGTGTGCCACGCCCTCACCGGCACCCCAGATGTGGCCGACTGGTGGGGCGGGCTTCTTGGTCCGGGGCGGGCACTCGACCCCACGGAGGACTTCGTGGTGTGCCTGAACGTGCCGGGCTCGCCCTACGGCTCCGTGTCGCCGACGACGACACATCCCGACACAGGCCAGCGCTACGGGACCGACTTCCCGGCCTTCACCATCCGCGACACGGTGCGCCTGCATCGCCGCGCTCTGGCGCAGCTGGGCGTGCGGCGGGTGCGCTGCGCTGTCGGTGGGTCGATGGGCGGCATGCACGTGCTCGAGTGGGCCTTCGAGACGACCGACGACGGCGCGCCGTTCGTGCGGTCGCTCGTGCCGATCGCCGTGGGCGGCCGCCACACGGCCTGGCAGATTGGGTGGAGCGAGGCGCAGCGACAGGCCATCTACGCCGACCCGAAGTGGCAGGGGGGCAACTACTCGCCGGACAACCCGCCGGACGACGGGCTCGCCTCGGCCCGGATGATGGCGATGGTGTCGTACCGCTCGCAGCCCTCGTTCGAGGAGCGCTTTGGCCGCGACGTGATGACAGACCAGGACGATTCGCCCTATGCGGTGGAGAGCTACCTGCGCTACCAGGGCGACAAGCTGGTCGACCGCTTCGACCCCGGCTGCTACGTGGCCCTCACGCAGCAGATGGACACGCACGACGTGGCCCGCGGTCGGGGCGCGTACGAGGCCGT
>CAZFJR010000139.1:1503-7195 GCA_964519235.1 uncultured Salinivenus sp.
CGAAGAGATCGTCCCGCTTGAGCGGCTTGCTCAGAAAGTCGTCGGCGCCGGCCTCCCGGCACTGCTGTCGGTCTTCTGGGGTCACCGCCGCGGTGAGGGCAATGACGTGGGGCTGTGCATCCGCTTTGCATTCCGCCCGGATGCGACGAGTGGCTTCCAGGCCGTCCATCTCGGGCATCTGCACGTCCATCAGCACCACGTCGTAGCGCGCTTCCCGCACTGCCGTCAGCGCCGCCCGCCCATTCGTCACTGTCTTGACCTCGTGCTCCTCCATGGCCAGCAGCCGGGCCGCCATCCGACGGCTCACGGTGTCGTCCTCGGCGAGCAAAACCCGCAGCGCGGCAGGCGGTGCGTGCGCGTCGGACGGCGCCTCCGCGAAGGACGACGCTCCGAGAACTGCCGCCATCGCTTCGTAGAGGCGCGCCTGCTGCACCGGCTTGTGGACCTGTGTGTTGGCAAGGCCTGCGAGGTCGCCGCGCTCCTGCACTGAGTTCAGAACGACGATGGGGCGCTCCGTGCGGTCCCGAAGACGAGACAGCCCGGGCCCGTTGCGGTCCGCAAGTCGTTCGTCCCACAGAATAACGTCGTAGTCGGCGTTCTGTAGGCGGTCCATCGCGGCCGAGGGGGTCGGCGCGGGGGTGGGCGCCATGCCCGCTTTGGACGCAAGGTGTTGAAGACGCGTGCGGGTTGTGGGGGACGCGACGGCGACGAGCACGCGGCGGTCGTAAAGGACAGAAGGAGGAGTGGGAACGAGCCGATCCGCCGCCTCCGGGGCGGCCGGGGCCCGGAGGGTAAAGTGGAACGTAGAGCCTTCTCCCAGCTCGCTTTCGACCCAGATCCTACCGCCCATTGCCTCCACAATCTGCTTCGCGATGGAGAGGCCTAGCCCCGTGCCGCCGTGCGTACGGGCGGTGGAGGAATCGGCCTGCTGAAACGACTCGAACAGCCCCTTCTGCTGGTCGGCGGGAATGCCGGGTCCTGTATCGCGAACCCGTACGTGAAGTTCGTAGGGGGCGTCATCGGTGGCGGGCGTCTCGTTTGTCTCTACGTGCAGTGCCACCGTTCCGTCCTCCGTAAATTTGACGGCGTTGGACAAAAGGTTCAGGCACACCTGATGCAGCCGCGTCTCGTCGGTCCGGAGCACCGTTGGCACCTCTGGGGCAATCCGGTAGGTGAGTTCTACATCTTTCTCGGCGGCCGTCTTTGCGAGGGGCGACAGGGTTTCCTCCACGCAGGAGCGGAGCCGCACCGGCTGGCTCTCCAGTTCGGTTCGCCCGGCCTCCAACTTCGAAAAGTCGAGAACGTCGTCGATGATGGAGAGCAGGGTATCCCCGCTGCGCTGAATCGCGTCGACGAACTCCTGCTGCTCGGTGGTCAGGGGCGTGTCTTCCAGCAGTTCGGCAAAGCCGATGACCCCGTTCATGGGGGTGCGAATCTCGTGGCTCATGTTTGCCAGAAACTCGCCTTTGGCCTTTGCCGCCGCCAGCGCGTCCTCCCGGGCGGCTTCGAGTTTCTTCGTGCGTTCGGCCACAGTCTCTTCGAGCTGCCGCTGCCGCCGCTTAAGCGCCCACGTGCGCCAGCGAATCACGCCGACGACGAGCCCGATGCCACCCAGCGCGCACAGGAGGTAAAACCAGTCCGTCTGCCAGAAGGGAGGGGCGATGGAGAACGAGAAGGTGGCCGGCGAAGAATTCCAGGGGCCGCTGCTGCTGCGCGCCTTCACCTTGAAGGTGTACGAACCGGGCGGGAGGTTAGAATAGGTGGCCCGCCGCTGGGCCTGGGTGGGCGACCACTGCGTGTCGAAGCCGTCCAGTTTGTACTGGTACCGCACCTCCGCAGGGGCGCGGTAGTGCAGGCCGGTGAATCGGAAAATGAGGTGGTTGCGGTCCGGAGGGAGGCGCAGCCCGACTGGGAGGCGGCTCCAGGGGGCCTGCCGGTCGGCGTAGGCGGACCCGTTGGAGACGCCGGAGAAGAACCGAAGCCCGTTCACGTATACCGTTGGGGCGGAAGCGGCGGCGCGGTCTTGCGAGGGGACGTAGCGCGTAAGGCCGTCCCCCGTACCAAACCACAGCGTGCCGTCTTCGGCGGCATGCGCGGCGTGCTGGGAGGCTTCCGTGCCGAGGAAACCGTCCTCCGGGCCGTAGGTCCGAATCGACATTGTGCCCGTGCGCTTGTAGGCTTGGATGTCGAGCCGGTTGACGCCCTGCTCGGTGCCGGCCCAGAGGTGGCCGCGTGAGTCGAGAAGAAGGGACACGGTCGTCGACCCGCTGAGCCCGTCGCTGGGCGTGAACGAGGTCAGCGAGTCTGCTTCGGGACGACACAGGTACACGCCCCGCTGCGTCCCCAGCCAGGCGTCCCCGTCAGCGTCGACGGTCAGCGAGGCGATCGTCCCGGTCTGGAGGGCGTCGATCGTGTCGGGAGATGTGAACCGCACGCCATCAAACCGCTGGAGGCTCTCCTGCAGGCCGATCCAGAGCGTGCCCTCCGGGCCTGTGGCAAGGGCACGCACACGGTTGCTCCGGAGGCCGTCGTCTGTCGTGTAGCGGGTGAAAGAGGACCCGTTGTAGCGGAGGAGGCCGCTCTGCAGCGTTGCAAACCAGAGGACGCCGGACGACGTCTCGGCAATGTCCACGGTGAGCCCCACCTGCTTGCCCTCCACCGTGGAATGGGCGGTGTAGGTTCCGTTGCGGTAGGCAAAGAGCTGGCTCCGTGTGGCAATCCAGAGGGTGCCACTGCGGGCGTGGTGAAGCGACGGCAGTTCGCGGTCCAGGACGTCGTTGGGTCCCGTAACGTTCGTAAACGTGTCCCCGTCGTACCGGCCCAGCCCACTACGCGTGGCCGCCCAGAGGTCGCCCTGCGGCCCCTCGGTCACGTCCCAGACCAGGTCGTGCGCGAGGCCGTCGGCGGTGGTAAAGTGCTGGAAGGGCGTGGGCGAGTGTCGCAGAATCCCCTCGCCATCGGTGGCAAGCCAGAGGTTGCGGCCCGTGTCTCGGAAGAGGCTTCGGACGACAACGTCGCGCAGGCGGTCGGAGAAGCGCTGTGGAGAACGCCCGGCCGTTTGGCGGTAGAGCCCGTCCTGGGTGGCCATCCAGAGAGGGCCGTCGGGCAGGTCTAGCACGTCCAGCACCGTGAGCGAGCGCGTTCCGGGAAGGCGCTGGAACTGAGCCTCGTCGTGGCGGAAAAGGCCCTGCCGCGTACCCACCCACAGGCCTCCCTCGCTGCGGGGCACGAGGCTCCGAACGGGATCGGTTGGGCCCCGGGTCGTGTCGACGAAGGCGGTAAGGCGTGTGCCGTCGTACCGGTATACACCGGCGCGGCCCCCAATCCACAAGGTATCGCCCCGCGCAGCAAGGGCCCGCGACGAGACTTCTGGAATCCGATTGGGCGCTACGGCTTCGAAGGTGCCCTCCCGAAAGGCAAATACGCCGCTTGGCGTGCCGATCCAGAGCGTTCCGTCGCGGCTTTCGGCGAGTGCCTGCACGTGGTCGTCCGGCAGTCCGTCCGCCTCCGTAAACGACGTCATTGTGGTGCCGTCGTAGCGGGCCAGGCCGTTGCGCGTGCCGATCCAGAGCTGCCCCGAGGCGTCTTCGTGGAGCACCGTGGCAACGTTGCTGGGAAGCCCGTCCTCGACGGTGAACGTCGTGAAGGAGTGGCCGTCGAATCGGGCGAGGCCGCCCCCAAACACGGCGAGCCATAGGAAGCCCCGCGTGTCTTGCAGCACGTCCCGCACCTGCGATTGCGGAAGTCCCTCCTCCAGAGAGTAGCGCTCGAACGAGTGGCGCTGAGCCATGGACGCAGGCCCCAGTCCTACGCTGCCCAGCAGGAAAGCCACCAGGACGAGCACCCGGCCGACATGAGGGGCGCGCCGCGTCTGCAGGCCAAGGGAAGGCATCCGGTCGAGTTGTTTGTTCGGCCGCTGCGCAGGGACAAAACGAACACGGGCTTCTGTTTTCCCGAGAGGGCGCAAACGGAAGGGCCAAGGGCCCCGCTCGACAACCGTACAGCTCTCGACACCTGTACAGCCGCTGTGGGTGATGTTGTGCGTGAGGCGCTCAGAAAAATCACACCGGGCGGAGCGACACTTGCATCCCGGCAGAAGCGTCTACGCCTTGGTAGACGCCTGCGAGGTGGCCGCCTTGCGCTTGAGAGCCGAGAGCCACCGCGTAATGTCGATGTCCTTGGGACAGGCCTCGTTGCAGTTGAAAATGGTGTAGCACTTCCAGAGGCCGTCCGGCGAGTCCACCACGTCGAGGCGCTCCTCGGCGCCGTCGTCGCGGCTGTCGAACGTGTAGCGGTACGCCTTGAGCATCGCCGCCGGGCCCAGGTAGTCGGGATCGGCCCAGGTGGACGGGCAGGCGTGGGTGCAGGCTCCGCACATGATGCACTTGGTGGCATCCTCAATCATGGCGTGCTCCTCGGGACTCTGCTCCCGCTCCCGCTCTGGCGCCGGCCCGTCGGTGATGAGCCACGGCTTCACGTCGCGATACTTTTCGAAGAACCGGCTCTGGTCAATGATAAGGTCCTTCACGACCGGGGCCGAGGGCAGGGGGGCAAACGTAACCGTGTCTCCGTCGCCCTCCACGAGGTCTTGCACGAGAACCGAGCAGGCGAGCTTGTTCTCGCCGTTGATCTGCATAGCATCGGAGCCGCAGATGCCGTGCGCGCAGCTCTTGCGCAGCGACAGGGTGCCGTCGATGTGCCACTTCACGTGAAGCAGCAGCGACAACGCGCTGTCGAGCGGCTCGGCCGGCACCTCGTAGGACTCCCAATGGGGCTCGTCGTCCTCGTCGGGATTATAGCGCTTTACTTCTACGTTCAGATCCATGGACTACTCCGGTCGTCGATGCGTTGTCAGAAAGTGGTGCTCGCCCCGTTGCTCAATGCGCGCGTGCTCGGTGTGTCGAGGGTGGAGAATCGACGGCAATGCCGCCTAGCGTCTCGTGGTCCTCGATCCTCGATCCTCGTCAGTAACTTCGCTCCTTCGGCTCAAAGCGCGTGATGACGACGTCCTTGTCGTCGAACTCGTACGTGCCGCCGCAGTCGCTGCGGAAGAGCGTGTGCTTGAGCCACTCGTCGTCGTTGCGGTCCTGGTGGTCTTCCCGGGAGTGGGCCCCGCGGCTCTCCGTTCGGTGGCGGGCACAGGCCGCGATGGCCTCTGCGTAGTCCACCATGAAGCCAACCTCCACGGCGTCCATCAGGTCGGTGTTGAAGCGTGTGCCCTTGTCTTCCACCACCACGTTTTGTGCCCGCTTCCGGAGCCCGTCGAGGTCGTTGAGGGCCGTCATGAGCGTATCGTCGTTGCGGAAGACGGAGACATTTTCCATCATCGTCTCCTGCAGTTCGGTGCGCACGTTCACCGTGGGTTCGCCTTCGTCACGGGTGTTGGAGAGCAGGGTGTCGAGCAGGTTGCGCGTATCCTCTTCCGGGTTGTCGGGGAGGGGGGCGTAGTCTTTGCCCTGCTTTACCTGCTTGGCCATTTCGATGCCGGTGCGACGGCCCATTACCACGAGCTCCAGAAGCGCGTTGGTGCCCAAGCGGTTGGCCCCGTGAATGCTGACGCAGGCGCACTCCCCCACGGCGTACAGCCCCGGCACGTAGTCCCCGCGGTCCCCCGTTTCCACGTGGCCGTCCTCATTAGCCGGAATGCCGCCCATCGCGTAGTGGCAGGTGGGCACCACCGGAATGGGCTCCT
>CAZFJR010000140.1:0-7064 GCA_964519235.1 uncultured Salinivenus sp.
CAGAACGCACAACCCTCAACCCAGTGACAAATACCGCTTCGAGTGGTAGCGCCCGGTTCGCTCCTTCTCCAGCTGAATCAGCAGGTCGTTGAGCAGCGACGAGGCGCCGATGCGGAAGCGCTCGGGCGTCAACCAGTCGTCCCCGAGCGTCTCCTTGACGAGCACGAGGTAGCGGAGCGCCGGCTTGGCCTTCCGGATGCCGCCCGCCGGCTTCATGCCCACCTTGCGCCCCGTCTCGCGGTAAAAGTCGCGAATGGCCTCCAGCATCACCAGCGTCACCGGCATCGTGGCGGCGGGTTTTACCTTGCCGGTGGACGTCTTAATGAAGTCCGCCCCGGCATCCATGGCAATCCGGCTGGCGAGGCGGACCGCGTCGTACGTCTCCAGCTCGCCGGTCTCCAGAATCACCTTCAGGTGCGCATCGCCGGAGGCCTTAGCCAGCGCGCTGATCTCGCGGTGGACCCGCCCGTACTCCCCGGAGAGGAAGGCGTTGCGGTTGATCACCACGTCGATCTCGTCGGCCCCGGCATCGCGGACCCGCTCCACCTCCTCCACCCGCTCGTCGAGCGCGGCCTGCCCACTGGGAAAGTAGCTCGCCACCGAGGCCACGTTGATATCTGAGCCGGCCACCTGCTCCCGCGCCACCGGCACCATCGGGGGGTAGACGCAGACGGCGCCCACGGACGGATAGTCGCGGTCCGGATCCGGCGTGCGGGCCTTCTGGCAGAGCGACTTCACCTTGCCCGGCGTGTCGGCGCCCTCCAGGGTCGTCAGGTCCAGCATCGTGATGAGGCGCGTCAGGCCCTCCACCTTCGCCTCTTGCTTGATGCTGCGGCTGGCGAGGCGCGAAGCGCGTTCCTTCGCGGCCACCTCGTCGACGCTGGGGACCTGAGGGGGGCGGTAGTCGGCGGTGCGGTGCCGTTGCATAAGGCCGGAACGGAGAATTGGAGCAAAAGTGAATGGAGTATACCGGAGCGGGTTCAGATGTGTTTGGGGAAAAAGCCGGTGCTAGGGCCGGACTGTCGGCTACCGGTCCACCACTTCGTCGAGGTTGTAACGCTTGCGCTTGTCCCAAAGCGTCTTCTTGGAGATGCCCAGATCGTCGGCAATGTCGGCGTAGCTGTCGTCGGTCCGCGTTTCGAGGGTGCGCCGGATGTAGGCCTTCTCCACCTCCTCGAGGGTCTGCCCGAGCGGGAACCGAAAGCCGCCGCCGCTCATGGACTGGTGTCCTTCCAAGCGGCTTGGGGGCGCGAGGGTCAAACCGTCCGTGTCAATTCGGTCTCCCTCCACGAAGATCATCGCCCGCTCAATGACGTTGCGGAGCTCGCGCACGTTGCCGGGCCAGGAGTGTTCGAGCAGTTTTTCCGTGGCGGCGTCCGTAAAGCCACGGATTTTATTTCCGAACTCCTCGTTGAACTCCGACACGATCTGTCTTCCAATCAGAAGCACATCGTCGCCCATGCGGCGAAGCGGCGGGAGCTTCACGTTCACCACGTTGATGCGAAAGAACAGGTCCTTCCGAAACTCGCCCTCCTGCACGCTTTCTTCGAGAGTGGCGTTGGTGGCACAGAGCACCCGCACGTCGGCACTCTTGTCTTCCACCCCCCCGAGGCGGCGGAACTCACGGCTCTCCAAAAACGAAAGCAGCTTTGCCTGCAGGGCGAGGCTCATCGAGTCGATCTCATCGAGAAACAGGGTGCCACCGTCGGCCACCTCAATGAGCCCTTCCTTCGAGTCGCGCGCATCGGTGAAGGCCCCCTCCTCGTACCCGAAGAGCTCCGCTTCTAGGAGGTTGTCGGGGAGCGAGGCGCAGTCGATGTCGGTAAACGCCCCTTCGGCCCGGGGAGAGTTGTAGTGGAGGGTTTTGGCCGTCAGGTTTTTGCCCGTTCCCGTCTCGCCCGTTAGAAGCACCGTGGTGTTGGGCGCACTGCAGAGCGTCTCCACCGTTTCACGCACCTCCACGATTGGGTCACTCTCCCCAAGAATTCCCTCGATGGGATACTGCTTCTGCTTCTCGGTCTTGATTTGCTTAAGCTCCTGCTGGGCCCCGTACAGTTCAATCGCCTTTTTCAGCAGGGCCCGCATCTCCTCCAGATTGACGGGCTTTTCCAGGTAGTGAAACGCCCCCTGCCGCATGGCCTCTACGGCCGTTTGCACCGACGAATGAGCTGTCATGATGATAAAGGGGACGTCGAGCTCTCGCTCTTGAAGCGTCTCCATCAGCTCCACACCGTCCATCTGGGGCATCATCATGTCCGCCACCACCACGTCGGGCTCTTGGCCGTTCTCTTCGAACGCCTCCACCAGCGAGCGCGGATTGACAAACGCCTCGACCTCGTACCCGTCTCGCTCCAGCACGTTGCTGAAGAGGTTTCCGATCTTGGGCTCGTCGTCGACAACGAAAATCCGTTTGCTCATAAGGCTCCAGAGGTTCTATACGGTCGGAGACCGGTGCATCCCTGCGAAGGAGCGCCGCATCGATCCGGAAAGGGGAACAGGATTCTTCACAGGCATCCAACCTAAAGATCTTCCCCCTTCCTGTCCAACCGGACGGTAATAATTCTCCCGATGTGCCAATGCGCCCTCTCCGAAGTCCCGTTCCCGCGTCTGCCAACACCTTTGCCGCCCCGCAGTAAGAAGGGCTGCTTTCGGTCTTGTCCCGCTCCCCGTCTGCCGCGTCGATGTTCCGTTCCCTTTCTGGCTTTTTGCTGTTGGCCCTGCTGTTGGGGGCGGGCTGCGGCGGATCGTCGTCCGACTCGCCCGCCCGCCCTGCCACCGACGATCTGGGACGATCGGTGTCGGTGGAGGCTCCCGTACGGCGGGTGGTGTCCTTGGCGCCCAACCTTACGGAGATTGCATACGCGGCGGCCGCCGGTTCCACGCTGGTGGCCATCACAAAATCCGGCGATTTTCCCCCGCCGGTCGACACGCTGCCGCACGTAGGTGCCTTGCCGGTCGACTTTGAGGCCATCGCGGCCCAGGAGCCGGGCCTGGTGCTGGCCACCGACCAGATCAATGCCCCGGCGGACACCGAAACGTTTGAGGCGTTGGGGCTTCCGATCTACTTTTTCTCGTTCGACACGTTGGGCGACATTCCCGCCAGCATCCGCACCGTCGGGCAGCTTCTAGGCACTCGGGCCGCGGCTCAGGATAGCGCAGCGGCCCTGGAGCGCGCCATTGAGCGCCTGCGAGCACGCACCGCCCCGATTCCCGAGGACCAGCGGCCGCGTGTGCTGGTCCTGGTGGGCGACGAGACGCTCTACAGCTTCGGCCAGGGCAGCTACGTGCACACGCTGGTGGAGTTGGCCGGCGGCCGTAGCATCACGGCCAACATCGAAAACCAGGCGCCGACGCTCAGCGAAGAGTATGTACTGACCCAGAAGCCAGACGTCATTCTCGGGCTCTGGGGGGAGCAGTACGATCCAGACCGCCTGCTCAAGTTGCACCCGACGTGGGACGTGGTGCCGGCTCTGCAAAACAACCGCGTCTACAGCGTGCCCACGGCGCTTTTTGCTCGGCCCACGCCGCGCGTGCTGGAGGGGGCCCGTCGTCTGGCCCGCCGCCTACACCCCAACCGCTTCCAGGCAGACACAGTCTCGGCGGCTCCTGCTTCTTCCCCATCCTCGCCCGCAGCCCCATGAGGCGCCCCTGGCTCATCGGACTGGGGCTGGCTGCGCTGTTGGGGGCAACCGTGGGGGCGGCCGTGGCGGTGGGAAGCGCGGCCACGACCTGGGGCGACGTCTACCGCGTTCTGGGGCACCGCCTATTGGGCCTCGGTACGGCGCCCGACCCCACAATCGACCGCATCGTATGGCGGCTTCGACTGCCACGAGCGGTGCTGGCCTGCCTCGTGGGCGGCGGCCTGTCCGTGATGGGCGTGGCCATGCAGACACTCGTGCGCAACCCGCTGGCAGAGCCCTACATTCTGGGCATTTCCAGCGGGGCCTCGGCGGGGGCCTCGCTGTTTTACCTGGGGTTCCTCCCGCCGCTGCTTAGCAAGGCCGTGTCGATGCCGGCAGCGGCGTTCGCCGGGGGCCTTGTGTCTATCACCATCGTCTACCTCGTGGCACGCGATGGACGCCGCGTGTCGGTGCCGCGGCTCTTGCTGGCGGGCGTGGCCATGTCGGCCCTCATGGCCTCGGTCACCTCGTTTGTGACCTTCTCGTCGCCAGAGCCGGACAAGCTGCGGGCGGTGCTGTTTTGGCTGCTCGGCTCCCTGAGCGGGGCGCGGTGGGGCCTCCTGCCCCTGCCCGCCCTGGCCACGGCCCTCGGCCTGGGCGCCCTGCTGGTGCTGGCCCGCCCGCTCGACGCCCTGCTGGTGGGCGAGGAGCCCGCCTACAGCCTCGGCGTCCCGGTGGAAACCCTCAAACGGGGGCTCATTGTGCTTGCCACACTCGTGACCGGGGCCCTGGTGGCTGTATCGGGGGCCATCGGGTTCGTGGGGCTCATCGTGCCGCACGCGGTCCGCCTGCTCGTGGGGGTGCCGCACCGCCGGCTCGTGCCCCTCAGCTTTGTCGCCGGGGCCATCTTCCTCTGCTGGGCCGACCTCGCGGCCCGGACCCTCCTGCCCGGCCAGGAATTGCCGGTGGGCATCCTCACGGCCCTCTGCGGCGTGCCCTTTTTCCTGGTCCTGCTGCGACAACGCGCCTACCAGTTTGGATAAGGAAAGCGCGGTGTCCGGCACGGAAAGCGCGGTGCCCCGAATGCGGGACGCACAAGGGACACCCTGCGTCGTCGCCCCTTGTGGCCCACGCATTACAGATCACGCATCCATCGCCAAACCTTTCCACGCCCGTACCGTACGGATCGCCCCTGCTTTCAATTCAAACTGAAAACCGCAATGCCCGACGCGTCCCCTCCTGCCTCGGACGGCCGTGCTTCCTCCGATCTCTCGGGGGAGAGTAGGGAGGCGCTGGCCCTAGACCGTGCCGTGCCTACGAACCTCGACGACATTCGCGGTCCCGTGGAAGACGACCTGGAGGCGTTCCGGTCCTACTTCCGAGAGGCGATGCGCTCGGATCACATGCTGCTGGACAAAATCACGCAGTATGTGCTGTGGCAGAAGGGCAAGCGCATCCGCCCCATCCTGGTCCTCCTCTCCGCGCAGGCCTGTGGCGGGACGGCCGCGGACACAACCCACCGGGCCGCCGCCCTCGTGGAACTGCTGCACACCGCGACCCTGGTGCACGACGATGTGGTGGACGACGCCGAAGAGCGACGGGGCGTCTT
The DNA here is from genome assembly GCA_964519235.1 of uncultured Salinivenus sp. Lineage (GTDB taxonomy): Bacteria > Bacteroidota > Rhodothermia > Rhodothermales > Salinibacteraceae > Salinibacter. The sequence continues at coordinate 5,230 of CAZFJR010000140.1, forward strand.
CTCGATCAATGCCCTCTGGAAAAACAAGATCGCCGTCCTGCTGGGCGACTTCCTGCTCAGCCGCGGCCTGCTTCTCTCGCTCGACCACAACGACTACTCCATCCTCCACACCCTCTCCAATGCGGTGCGGCGCATGAGCGAGGGCGAGCTCCTGCAAATCGAAAAGGCCCGCCTGCTCGACATCGACGAGGAGACATACTTCCGCATTATCTCCGACAAGACCGCCTCCCTCATCTCGGCCTGTACCAAGAGCGGGGCCGTGAGCGTGACCGACGACGAAGCCCTCGTCGAGCGCATGGACCAGTTCGGCGAAACCCTCGGCCTCGCCTTCCAGATCCGGGACGACCTGTTCGACTTCAGCGTGGAGGATGCGGGCAAGCCCATCGGCATTGACCTACAGGAGAAGAAAATGACGCTCCCTCTCATCGTCTCGCTCCGCGAGGCCGGGCGCCGCGAACAGAAGCGCATCCTCAAGATCGTGGACCAGGACGAGAAGGACCACGACGACCTGCGCACCATCGCCGCGTTTGTGGACGACCACGGCGGCATTGAGCACGCCCGGCGCAAGATGGAATCGCTGGCGGCGGAGGCCCGCTCCCTTCTCAGCGGCCTTCCCCCCTCCGAGGCCCGCGCGTCGCTCGTTGGCCTCACGCGGTTTGCCATCCAGCGCTCCCGTTAACGAGTCCGGACGGTGCAAGGAGGACTGCCGAACGCGGGGTGGAATTGCGGAGATGAACCGGCAGCTTCGGCCCTCTTTCGCCCATTCCTTCTCTTCTCTCGACCAGAATCCGCCATGCCTGCCCTCCACCTCCTTGGCACCGGGGCCGCCCTTAGCGACCCACACCGCACCACCACCATGCTGGCCGTCTCCGACGATGCCACGCCCTCCAACACGCTCCTCATCGACTGCGGGGGCGACGTGCTGCAGCGCCTCCAGGCCTGCGGCCCCTCCATCGACAGCGTCAGTGCGCTCATCGTCACCCACGCGCACATGGACCATACGAGCGGCTTTCCGCTCTTCATGGAAAAGATCTGGCTGGACGGCCGCGTGCGCCCCATGCCCGTGTGCGGCATCGAGCCGGCGCTGGCCCAGGTGCAGCGCCTCTGGGACGCGTTCGAACCGGTGCACGAGGGGTGGGACGACCTTCCGCCCCTTGAGTGGCGCCCGGCCCGGCACAAGCGCGACGCGTTGATCTGGGGCGAGGCGCCGTGGACCGTGACGGCCGCCCCGGTCGACCACGGCGACATGCCGAACGTGGGCCTGCGCATCGAGCATGCCCCCGCAGACGCCGTGCTCGCGTACTCCTGCGACACCGCGCCCACCTCCAGCGTGGTCCATCTGGCCCGCGGCGCCGATGTGCTCGTCCACGAGGCCAACGGCACGGGCGACGGGCACTCCACCGCGGCGGGGGCGGCGGAGGTGGCCGCCGAGGCCGACGTGGACCGCCTCCTGCTGGTGCACCTTCCTCCGGGCGATAAGACCGCCGCACTCCACGAGGCGCGCACCATTTTCCCCCACACCGATCTGGGCGAAGAGCTCGGCACCTACGCCTTCCCGTCCGCCTGACGCATCTCTGCCGACCGACGGGCCCTCTTCGTCTCCGTCCCTCCTCGTCCCCGGCCCGTCTCGTCACAGCACGTACAGCACCACCGCGGCGTAGTGGCAGGCGCTGCCCACCAGCACAAACACGTGCCAGATGGCGTGGCTGTAGCGGAGCGAGTGCCATCCGTAAAACACCACGCCCACCGTGTAGGCCAGCCCGCCCGCGGCAATCAAGAGCAGCCCCCCGATGGGCAGCGCCGCACTCATGGGATCCACGAAGAGCACGCCGAGC
>CAZFJR010000141.1:0-7054 GCA_964519235.1 uncultured Salinivenus sp.
CGCGTTCAAGGACCGCGTGGAGCTGCCGTCCGGCGGCTACCTCTTCATCGAGAAAACCGAGGCGATGCACGTCGTCGACGTGAACTCGGGCCGCTCCGGAAAGGGCAAGTCGCAGGCCGAAAACTCGCTCAACGTGAACCTGGAGGCCGCCCGTGTGATTGCGCGCCAAATCCGGCTCCGCGACCTTGGGGGCATCATCGTGGTGGACTTCATTGACCTGTACGACGAGAAGGACAAGAAGAAAGTCTACGACGAGCTCGAGAAGGGCTTCGAAGAGGACCGGGCCGTGACGAAGGTGCTCCCGATGAGCGACTTTGGCCTCGTGGAGATCACGCGCCAGCGGCTGCGGCCCAGCATTACGACGACGTTCTCCTCGGCCAACGGGGCGCCCTCGGACGAGGAGGAGGACGGTGCCGATCCTGAAAAGCTCCGCCAGGCCGAGCGCCAGATTCGGCGCCTGGAAGACAAGGTGAAGCAGCGCGAGCAGGAGGTGAAGCGTCTCAAGGAAGAGGACGATACCCCCGACGCGGAAGTCGACGCGCTCCGCCAGAAAATTCAGTCGCTGGAGGCAGAGTTGGAGGCTGTCCGTGCCGAGCAGGCCTCCGCCGAGGACGCGGGGGTGGCGTCCCCCCCGGACGAACCGACGGTGGAGGGAGCGGCGCCGGAGGCGCTCGTAGAGGAGATGGAGCGCTGGATTGTGGAGCACAGCGATGCGCACCGCGCCGTGACGCTGCGGGTGCATCCGTTCGTCGCTGCGTTCCTCCGCCGGCCCGTGCCCACTTACCCCACCCGCTGGTTTATGGATCACCTCGTGCGCGTCCACCTCGACGCCGACGAAGAGGTGCCGCCGCATACCTTCCGGATGGCGGATGCCCGGTCCGGCGCGGCGCTCCCGGAGTCGCCGTAGCAGTTGAGGCGCCCGAAGAGAAGGGCGCGAGAACGGGGGAACGAGCAAACAGCTCTGCGGGAAACAACTCTGTGGCCGGGCAGGATGAAAAGGGATGCGTCTCTTCTGGAGCACGATTGCGTTGCATGGACACGGTTGCCATCATTGAGGAATTGGAAGGGGTGGCGGGGCGGCTTGGGGTGGAGGTGCGATCGGCCCCGGGCAACTTCCGCGGCGGGCGCTGCGTCGTGGACGGGGACGACATCATCATGCTCAACGACAACGACCTCCCCGAAACGCAACTCGTGGTGCTGGCCGAGGCCCTGCGGGAGGCCCCCCTCGATACCATCTACCTAAAGCCGGCGGTGCGGCGGGCCCTGGAAAACGCCTGGGCCGATGCCAATGCGGCGGAGGCCCCCCATGGAAACGACTAACGCCGACACGCCCGCCAAGGCCCCTGGTGCCACCCGGCACGCCCGTACGCCCCCGCTTACCGTCACCCTGCTGGGCACGGGCACCTCCACCGGCGTTCCCGTCATCGGGTGCGACTGTGAGGTGTGCACCTCCGACGATCCGCGCGACACGCGTACCCGATGTGCCTGCTACATCGAGGTTGGCGACATGGGGCTCCTCATCGACACGGGGCCGGACTTCCGTGAGCAGGCCCTCCGCGAAGGCATCGACCGCATCGACGCTGTGTGCTACACCCACCACCACTTCGATCACGTGGTGGGCATCGACGATCTGCGGCCCTTTTTCCGGGACAACCGCCGCGTGATGCCGTGCTACGCCCACGCCGATACGGCCGCGGTGCTCCGCAACAACTACGACTACATCTTTGGGGCCGATCCCTATCCCGGGGCCGCCAACGTGGAGCTTCACGTGGTGGACCGCCCCTTTCGCGTTCCCAGCCGCACCGGCGAGGAGGCCTCTGTGCCCGTCGATCCCGTTCTGCTTCGCCATGGGGACCTGCCCGTCTACGGGTACCGCATAGGCCGCTTTGCGTACCTGACCGATGCCAGCAGCATTCCCGAGGCCAGTTACGAGCAGCTGCAGGGCATTGACACGCTCGTGCTCGATGCCCTCCGCGCCCGGCCCCACCCCACCCACTTCTCATTCGAAGAAGCGGTGGCCGCAGCCCGGCGCATCGGGGCGCAGGAGACGTATTTTGTCCACATGACCCATAACGCCCGCCACACCGAGGCCGACGCCCGCCTGCCCGACGACATTCACCTTGCCTACGATGGGCTCACGGTGGACGTCCCGGCCTACGACGCGGCGGCGTAGCCACGACTGTCAGGTCGGCCCCACGGCCGCGTAGGGGGCATCCCGCACCGGTTTTCGCCACGTCCCTCCTGGTTCCATGCGCGCTGTCGTGACGGAGGTGAAGATCTGCGCCGTCCCGTTTACTGATCCGCAGGCAAATCGGCCCTGGGACCTGCTCTCGGGCCCCGACCTTTGCTGTGAGGTGTACGGGCCGGACGGTGCGCGCCTGCACCGCAGCGGGACGACCTGCGACGTGCGACCGTCCGACCTGCCGGTGACGCTGGACGGCGGGTTTGCCCTCGCGGCCGCGGGGCCGCACGTGCTCCGGGTGCTGGATGCGGACCTCATGGGGGATGAGGTAATGGCGCGCATCGCATTTGAGCCGGAACAGTTCGGAGGGCCAGAAAGCAAGCCGCCGAGCTGCGTGCAGTTTGACGACGGGGATACCATCCTGCAGTTGCAACTATCATGGGAACAGTCCCTCTAAAGGCGAACGCTTGTCCGGTGGCGCTCATTGCTTTACGATAGAGTGCGCTTCTGCTACATCGACCCGCGCGACTGTACGCGACTGCTTCTGCCGATGTCTTCGTCTTCGGCCCCCGATGCGTCCAGTTCCGAATCCGAGGCCGCCGCGTCGGGCGCTTCCGCGTGTCCGAACTGCGGAACGCCGTCCCCCGGCACGTACTGCCCAAACTGCGGGCAGCAGGTGGACCCGGAGCTCTCAGCCGCGGACGTGATCGGCGGGTTCGTCCGTGAGTTTGCGGACGTGGAGCGTGGGGTCTGGCCCACCCTGGTGGGGCTTACCCTGCGCCCGAGGGCCGTGCTCCGGGAGTACCTGGGCGGGGCGCGCCGCCGATTTGCCAATCCGGGGCGCTACCTCCTCGTCGCCGCCGTCGCATCGTACGGCACCACCGTGCTCCTGCGCTGGGCCGGCGTGAGTAGGCCTCCGTTCGCGGGGCTCCGAGGCCGCACCGAAGACGGAATTGCGGAGGCTGCCCTGCACATTGCCCGAGAGGCCCTCGGGTACAGAGAGCTTCTCATGCACGCCGGCTATCTGGTTACGGCCGCATTCCTGGCGGCTCTGCTCTGGCGTCTGTTCCGTGGCGCCCTGCGCCGGCCCACCGAGGCGCTGGCCCTGTCGGGCTTTCTTACGGGGCACGCCGTGTTTCTCAAAACGGTGGTGGAGGACCTGCTGTACAAGGTGCCGGTGTCGCTCTACGCCGGCGGCCCTGTTGAGGGCACGCCCGTTCTGGGGCCCGTCCTCGTATCGGGGTATGTGGGGGGCGTGAGCTATCGCTACTTCGGACCGGGCTGGATGGCCGCGGCGAAGGGGGCGTTCGCGGGAGGATGGGCGGTTCTAGAACTCTACTCGCTCCTCTTTACGCTCTTCTTCAGCGGTGTCGCCGGCCTCCTGTGGCGGGCGCCCGGCGCGTACCTGCCCGCGGAGGAGACCGATCCGTCGACGGCCGTGCTCGCCTTCGCGATGCTGGCCGCTCTCAGTGCGCTGCCCCTGCTGCTGCACGCTGCGGGCGAGCTGTACAGCCGTTTCGCTGAAAGGACGGCCCCCTAAGCCCGTTCCGGGGGCTACAGGCTCAGTTGCTCACGAAACGTGCGGGAGCGACGGCGGGAGAGGCGTACCTCCGTGCCGTCCGTGAGGGTGGCCGTGAGCCGACCCTTCGTGCCCCGCGTCATGCGGTCCACCCAGCGCAGGTTCACGATGTGCTGTCGGCTGGCCCGGAAAAACCGATCGGGGTCCAAGCGCTCTTCGAGGTAGCTCAGCGATCGATGGATCAGCGGCTCCTCCCCGTTGAAGTAGAGCCGGGTGTAATTGCCGGCCGCCTCGAACAAGCGCACCTCTGCCAACTGCACAAACCAGCACCGCCGCCCGTCTTTCACGAACACCTGGTCCTCGGCCGTTAGGCGGCGGGGAGCGCCGGCTGGGTCGTGGGCTGTACCGGCCTGGGCGGCGGTTGCGGCGACTCGCTCCTGGGCCGTGTCGAGGGCATCCGCCAGTCGCTCCGGCTCCACGGGCTTGACGAGGTAGTCCAGGGCGCTCACCTCAAAGGCACGAATGGCGTACTCGTCGTACGCGGTCACGAAAATGACGTGGGGCACCGCGTCGAGTCGCTCTAGCAGCTCAAACCCGCTGTCGCCGGGCATCTGCACGTCGAGCAGAAGCAGGTTGGGGTCGTGCTCGCGGAGGGCGGCCTCCGCCGCGTCGGCGTGAGAGGCCTCTGCGACGATCTCCACCGCGTCGTGCGGTCCCAGTAGGCGCCGGAGCTCGCGACGGGCCAGGCGCTCGTCGTCGACGATAAGGGTGCGAAGCGACGGGGCAGGCATGGCGGGCAGAACGGTGAATGGGAAGGGGGCGGTCACGAAGGGCGCGCAGCACGCGGCAGAAGCGGGGTGCGTGGCAGGGGCGGAGCACGCGGGTCAGTCATCATCGCCTGCAAACCGCACGGTCACGCCAAACTGGGGCTGCAGCAGCGTCGTCCGAGAGCGGCGGACGTCCAACTCGCTCCGGTCCAGCTCGCCGTTGTCGTTGTCGTCGGTCAGGGCACCCTCGGCCAGGTACTCCGCCTCCTGCCCCAGCAGGTACTGCACGCCCAGGTGAAGGCCCACGCCCTGCACGCGCTTGGCCGGGTCGTCCGGCTGGTACACCCGAACGTCGAGCCCAGCCCCGGCTCCGCCGCTAAAGGCGAAGTCGTCGAAGTTTGTAGAGCTGGCAATGTTGTCGCCCGCGTCCACATCGTCCCCGAGGTCCTCCTCGGACAGCGAGGTGCGGGTGAACAGGTACTTGAAGCCGACGAGTCCCTCGACGAAGGGGCGCAGGCGCCCGCGCCGTGGCTGGAGGCGAACCGACAGGTGCGTCTCCAGCACGTTGTTGGTGGTGGTGACGTCCACCGGAATCCGGGGGCCGACGGTGCGGCTAAAGGGGACGTTGTCGCTCGTGCGGCCGTAGTTGAGAATGCCAATGTCCACGCCGGCCAGGACCGGGGACTGGCGAATCCAGCCGCCCAGGTACAGGTGCGCGCCCCCGCCCACCCCGCCGATGTTGTCCTGCAGGCTGCCTTGGGGGACGCCCACGGTGCCCCGCAGGTTGATTTGTCCGGCAACTGGAGGTCTCTCCGCGTCGGTGGGGGACGCCCCGAGCTGATTCTGGGCGGCGGCGGGCGTGGTCGTTAGCAGGGCCGCCGCGGCGAGCCCCAGCAGGGAGGCGAGGAGGGCACGGATCGGTGAGAAGCCGGGGGAGGGCCTGTTCATGGGCACGTTGACGTGCGTTTGTTCCCAGTATCATCGCAGGAATAGAGATGCAATCCCGCGAAGACCGTTCGGGAGAATTCGATGAGTTGGGGGCTGAAAGCGATGAGTGGCGCGGGAGACACGCCTGTGGAGCTCCGCGGACCGGCGTGGAGAAGGTCGAGAACGAGAGTGGGTTCGGGCATGGTGCCCGAAAGAGGTTTCTGGTGGTGTGGACTAACACAAAAACCCCGCTTGGCGCTTCCCGGACGGGGGCTAGTGGTCGGTTGAATGACGAATGAAGGGTCGTTGCGGGCCTTACCACACGACGGTGATCTGCTCGGTGGCGGCGAAGTCCTCGCCGGTGGCCCGCAGGGAGTACGTCCCGCTCGTGAGGCCGGTTGACGATACGTCCAGCCGGAGGCGCCGCAGCTCCTGCGCGGGGAGGGGGCCGCTATGGAGCGTGGCCACCCGGCGGCCGAGCACGTCGAAGAGGCGCACGCTCACGTCCTGCCGGTCCTGCACGGCCAGTTCGACGATGGCCTGCTGCCGCACGGGGTTTGGATACGTGGAGAGCTGGTAGGCACCGTCCAGTTCAATCGTCACAGAAACGACTCGGGAGGTTTTTGTCTTTCCCTCAGCTCCCCGGCCCTCAGCCTTCTGAGAACCAACATGTACGAGACGGAACTGGTGTGACCCGACGGTTAAACCATCTTCCTCGAAGCGATAAGCTGGCCCTCCATCGGTTTGGACCGAATCAGATGCCGTGACGGTACCGATCTTCGACCATTCCTCTGTTGGATCCGTGCGGTGTTGGACAGCAAATGTGGACGGCACCGAATGTCTCCCCCAAGCTTAGTAACCTGCCGAACGTTCTCTCCGCGATGATTCATTAAAAAGAGCTGCTTTGCATTTCCGGTTTTCCGGGGCTGTACGATAAGATCGCTCGTAGGACTCGGCACCGGCTTCTCTACGAAACGAAGCGAGTCTTTCGGGAAGTCGGTAATCCAACGCCAGGAGTTCCCGCTAAAGTCATAGCGGGCAAAGTTTCCACTGCGAGGATTGTCACTACGAACGTACTTCCGCCCGACGGTATATCGATCTCGGTTACCGAGACGGGTTGGTGAGAATAATTCGACCAATGAGCCCGCCGTCGTTGAATCGCGAGTATCAATGACATACACTCCCCTTGGAAACGGCTGCTGGTAGGCCCTCTGGTTTACGAATACGAGAAGGCGATACCCATCCTGAAACCATCCGGCCATGCTTACCACGGGAAAAGAAAGACGCTGATCGTCCTTTCCTGTCCACTGCGTCGTCTCCATCGTCTTTAGATCAATCGTGTACACGTAGAAGTCGATGCCGATCGCCACAGTCAGGACCAGACGATTGCCGGAGAGATGCCAGGCTACGTCTTGGGTGTTGACGCTGATGAGGCGTGGGGCCGTCCCGTCCCGATTAACAATCCAAAGCTGAAATCGTGGATCAGACGGATTCCCGGGCATTCGTCTGCGAATGAGCGCAAAGCGATCCCCACTCGGGCTCGGCTCCACGATGGTAATGTGCTCGGTACTGGGCAGCGGCTCGCCGCCGTACTGGCCGGGGGTGAAGGTCGGTTCTTTCTTTTTTGGCTCGGTAGGTGTCGAGCAGGCCGCGGCGATG
>CAZFJR010000142.1:0-2661 GCA_964519235.1 uncultured Salinivenus sp.
AAAGAGAGCGAGCGTCTCGCGCCGGTCGTTTAACATGGGCGGTCCGTCGGGGAATAGAGGGAGAAACGGGCGCCGAAAAATAAGCATGCGGCCGGGATTTTTCATCCGGACCGACGGGTTACCGCCCCAGACCTCTGCCATTTGGAGCCCTCCTTTTGGCCCAAACGCCTCCCCCGCGCACAAGGGATGTGGAGGACAATGGCTTACCCAGAGAACCGTTCGTTCCTAACATTATTCTACCCCAAAACGGGAAATGCCCCCAGGTCGGCGGTCATCCAGAGTATGAGGAGTTCTTCCAGCGCAGTCGCGTTCCTGTAAAGCACATTATTGGGATTCGTTGGAAGCGGCCGCACTTTTCTCTTCTCGCTTCCGCCTCACACATCGCGGACGCGGCGCCTGCATCTCAGAACGCCGTCCGGACGCACGCCCCGGGCGTGCATCAGCCTCATGCACCGACCAAGTACGGACCGAGAGAGCTCCTGATGCAATTCTCTGTACGTTCCTTCGCTGGTGTCCTTCTTTTTGCGGTCGGCGTTGGGCTGCTAGCCCCGGCGGCCGGAATTGGAGCCCGAGGCCCAGCGATGCCGCTGGTGCTTGCGGACGCTCCGCACTCGCAGGCCCCCGAGGCGACAGCGGCAGATACTTCCGACGTGCCGATCGGCCTCGGGGGATTTGTTCTGGACGAGACCTTTTCGGTGGTGGGCAGCAACTTCTACGGCGCGTTTTACAACGCCTGGACCGAGCCTGACGATGCCGCGCTCTACACCGTTCGGGTGCGCGAGGAACCCACGCCCCAGTTTGGGGCACGGGTGATCGTGGAGGTGGACGACACCATGATCTTCCAGGCGTTCCTCCGGCCCAACGCGCATCGCACAGCCCAGGCCGCGCGGCAGGCGGCCCGCCGCACTCGGTTTTACGTGAAAGAAGTCTACGAGCCGCGAGAGGTGTACTGATGCGGGTGTACTGATTCGACCGTGCCGATCCGCTGCCGCGACTGCCCCTCAGAAACGACTGCCTTCAGAAACAATGCATCGTGTCATGAAAAACCGCCTACTGCTTGCTGGAAGCGTCGTGCTCGCGCTTCTGCTCCTGCCGTCCTCGGCGCAGGCCCAGGACCTGCTGTACGAACCCCGGATTCCGGCCTTCGGCGGCTCGGGCGTGAACACCAGTTTCTTCTTCCAGTCGGCCAACGCGCAAAATCCTTATGGCGGGGGACGGGACTTCGGCTTCCGCGACGATCCGCTCCAGAACTTTGAGCGGCGCCTCCAGCGACAGGTCCTCGACCAGATTTCCCGCCAGGTGATTGAGCAACGCTTCGGCGACATCGACCTGACCCAGGAGGGCACCTTCGACTTCGACCAGTTTACGGTTGACGTGACGCCGGGCCCGAGCGGCATCTCGATCCGGGTCTTCAACAAGCAAACCGGCGAGAGCAGCACCATCGAGGTGCCGCGCTTCTAAAGGCCTCCCTGGGGGACGCCCTGCGGCCGTGAAGGGCCGCCCACTCTCATCGCACGCACTGTTTGGTAGCGCTTTTCCCTGGATGAATCGACGGCTGTTCTTCCCCTCCGGTCTCGTGCCGGTCCTCACGCTGGTTCTCGCCGCGCTCCTGACGGCCGGGTGCGCCTCGATGGACCACGCCTTCGAGACGGAGGAGGCCCACCCAGGCCTGCAAAGCACCGCCCACGCCTCCCTCTCGGACCTGCCGGCCCCGGACAACAAGATCGTGACCGCCGTCTACCAGTTCCGCGACCAGACCGGCCAGTACAAGTCCAAGGAGCGCGGTTCCAGCTTCTCCCGGGCAGTGACCCAGGGCGGCACTTCCATTTTGGTCAAGGCCCTGAGGGACTCCGACTGGTTCCGCCCCATCGAGCGGAAGGGCCTCTCCAACCTGGTCAAGGAGCGGGACATCATCCGCTCGATCCGGCAGCAGTATCAGGGCGATCAGGCCGAGCAGCTCTCTCCTCTCCTCTACGCCGGGGTGATCCTGGAGGGCGGCATCATCGGGTACGACACGAACGTCATCAGCGGCGGGGGCGGCTTCCGGCTCGCGGCCATCGGGGGCTCCGGGGAGTACCGGCAGGATCAGGTGACCGTGTACCTGCGGGCCGTCTCGACTCAGACGGGCGAGGTGCTGAAGACGGTGCACACGACGAAGACGATCCTCTCGCAGAAGCTGGACGGCGGCGCCTTCCGCTACGTCGACGCGGACCTGCTGCTGGAGACGGAGGCGGGCATCTCGTACAACGAGCCGACGACGATGGCGGTGACGGAGGCGATCGACGCGTCTGTACAGGCGCTGATCGTGGAGGGCTTGAAGGCCGGGATTTGGGGCGGGCGCCAGGACCAGGCGACCCGCGACTCGCTGATTCAGCGCTACGAGGAGCAAAAGAAGCTGGCGTCCCGGCGCGACTACTTCGATCGGCTGCTCCAGCCGGACAACCGGCCCGGCTTCGGGATTGAGGTGGGCGGTGGGGGCCTTCTGTACCAGGGCGACTACAAAGACCCGCAGGCCAACCCCTCCGTCTCACTGGGGGTCCGCCGGCCGATCACGCCCCGCTGGGCAGTCGGGCTGGAGGGACGCCTGGGGCAGCTCAGCGCCGCGGAGAATCGGTTCGAGTCGACCTCGCTCTCGACGGATCTCCAGCTGACGTACTACTT
>CAZFJR010000142.1:2761-6884 GCA_964519235.1 uncultured Salinivenus sp.
GGACGTGGGGCTCACGTACTACGGGCTCTTCTAGAGACGCACAGAGAACCCATTCCACACTCGCAAACCGCAGGCTGCGGAGGACGGGCCGCGGGCGAATGCTGCTCGCCGCCGGTCGTGCGGAGCCTGTCGCTCGCTCCTCTCGAGCAACAGCGTGTTGCTCAGAGGCACTGACAGGGTCCAAATAAAAAACGACGCTCGCGGGACCCCGCTCACAAAGCGTGAGCGGCCCAGAACCCACGAGCGCCGCAGCACCTCCACGGTTGTGGAGGCACTTGCCCTCCACAATCTCATGGGTGCTGCAAAGTTCCGGCCAACGGCTCATCGCGGGCCGAGGCCGGACACAACACGCAATTTCGTTCTCTTGAACGCAACCACTACTTAAACCCATGAGACAGCTTCTCAGAATCACAGCGACCTTCGCTCTTGCGCTCGTCTTTACGGCGGGAATGGCGTTCGGGCAGCAAGTCGTAAACAACCAATCCGGCAACGCCACTGCTGATATCCAGCAGGCGATTCCCTCGGGTTACACCACCCCTCACACGGTTCAGGGTAACAATTCCAGGGGGTCCAATCCCGTTAATGGAAGTGGAATCGACGCATTCGACCAAGCAGCAGGGAGCAAGCTGGAGGCTACCCAAGTGAGTGGTTCCGGAGGCGTCCGCTCGCAACTGAAGGGTGATCAGTTGGACGGAGCACAGGAGATGTACGTCCAACAGCGATTTGGCGCCAACGAGGCCGAAATCGCACAGCTATTCGGAAGCGGCAACTTGGTTAAGTTGAGGCAAAAAGGCGGTGGTGGATCCGGTGCCTTTGCTGAAATTAGCCAGCAGGGAGACAACAATGTTGTCACCGGATTGGATGGCTCCAACAACCAGCTCGACGGTGGCATAGCCGTTTGGACTGGGGATACGCATACTGGAAATGGCAATGGGCTCTACTCCGCCTCCCAGAAAGCGGGTGACCAGGCTACCATAAGGCAGCGCCTTGGTAATAACAAGGCTCGGTTTGCCCAGGAAGGAGGCAATAGAATTGCGATCAACCAGTTTGATGGGAGCGTTCTTGAGGCCTACCAGAATGGTACTGACAACACCATAAGTGGCAACAACCAATTCGTACAGCCATTCGAACAGCGATCCAGCGAGCTGTACGTCACGCAGACCGGCAACAACAACACGGTCCTCGGCGCTCAGAAGGTTGATAATAGTGCTGCCTATGTCAATCAGACTGGTGGCGACAACAACGCAGTTATCAACAGTATAGTGCAATAACTGCCCGCTCGATCAAATCCACACTGGGGGGCTTCGGCCCCCCAGTGTTCTACTGTGGGGTAGTTCAACCGGCAGAACACCTGGCTGTTAACCAGGATGTTGGTGGTTCGAGTCCGCCCCCCACAGCTGCGACACGCCGCGCAGTGCGGCTCGACAAGACCATTCGGTAAATAGACATTACAACCGCATGACTCTCACCGGTAGCGACCCATTCGGTATTTCTCTGCTCCGCCGATTCCCCCTCGTTCTCACGGGTGTTCTCCTGATGGGCCTCTTGGGACTCGGAGCAACTGAAGGTCGGGCCCAGGTCCAGATCGAGCAGGTTCAGTCCGTGGCCTCCCAGATTGAGGGGGCCACGGAGGGGCAGGTCGTCGTGACGCTTCCGGGCGGCGACTGCGCGCCGGCGGGCGAGGCCTCGTGCGGCTCCGTGGACCGGTCCGAAATTCTCAACCTCATCCCTGGGGGCGTGCCCTCTCTCGCGGACAATACGTCCGGAAACAGCGCCGTGATCTTTCAGGACGGCAACGACAACGACGCGACGATCAACCAGCGCGGATCGGGCAACCAGGCCTCCATCACGCAGCTCAACGGCGACGACAACGACGCGAGCGTGGAGCAGGGGCCGGGCGACGGGTTTCCGGGTAAAAACAACCTCGCCGTGATCGTCCAGGACGGCTCGTTCAACGAAACGACGATCCGGCAGGGCGGCCGCGACAACGTCGCTGGCATCAAGCTCGACGGCAACAGCAACGGCATCACGCTGGAGCAGACCGGGAGTGGCAACGAGTACCTGCTCGATTTCACGGGCAGCGGTCTGGGAAGCAGGGGAGGCTCTACGACCCACCAGGTGAGTCAGATCGGCAGCAACAACCAGCTCGTACAGGTGGGGGAGAACAGCATGCCCTTTAATGTCCGCCAGCGCGGGGACGGGATGCGCATGATCATCCGGCACGGCCCAAACTAGTGCACGACGACCGGGCGGGCGCCAGATCCATGTTCACGACAACGCAGCTCGTTACGATGCGGCTTCTTTTCGCGGTGGCGACGTTGGGCATCGGGGGCCTCGGCCTCCTCTTCGTCCCCGCCGCGGCGTGGGGCGCGCCCTCGGTCTTCTCCGGCTGTGCCGCCACGAACCCTCCTGCGGGCGACAGCACCGGGGCACAGCTTCATATGGAGCGGCAGGGCACAATGCTGCGCGTTCAGGGCCTCTTCGCCAACGAGAGCACCGAGGCCGGCCCGCTCACCTACGAGCTCGACGTGCAGCGCACCGGCGACGCGAGCACGTCCCGCACCGCGCAGTCCGGCCGTTTCGAGACCGTCCCGGGACGGACCGACACCCTGTCGACGGTACGGGTGAACGTGCAGGCGGGAGACGACGCAGTGGTGCACTTCACCGTGCGCCGCGCCGACACCGTCGTCGACACGATTCGACGGCGGCATGCCTTTTGACGCGCCCGGTCACGGATGCTTTTCGGATCCACGGATGCGTTTCGCCCCAGGGCGAGGCCGCCGTTCCTTCGAACGGCACAGACCAACAAAAACGCGACGCCGATGAGGCACTGCTCACGATGAAACGTGAGCAGACGGGCATCCCCATCCGCGCCGCGCAGTCTTTCAGAACCAGGACGACCGTCCCAATTGAGGACCCCCACCAATGTTCCGGCTGGAGTGGGCCGGCCCGGCCGCGTGGCGCCCCAGCGCCGCGACCGCCGGGCCGGGCGCTCCCTCCGTGCAGACCGGCGCGGTCCTCGCCCGGGGCCGTGCTGTGCCTGCCTGATCGCCCGACCGCTTTTCCCCAACCACGTCCGACCCGCCACGTGCACACCACTTCCTGCCCCGCGTATTTCCTGCTGCTGCTCTCTCTGGTCGTCGCCGTCGCTGCGTGCGACGAGGAAACCATCGGCCCCCAGACCCGCGGGTCCGTTCAGGGCGTCGTCCAGGACGCGGAAACCAACGCCCCCATCACCCGCGCCAACGTCACTACCAGCCCGCCCACCCAGTCGGTCCTCACCAGCGACAGCGGCACCTTCGCCCTGCCCGACATTCCCACCGGCAATTACTCCATCGAGGCCAACAAAACCGGCTACGACGCCCGCGCCGTGCAGGTCAACGTTCAGGAAAACCAGACCGCTGGCGCGACGATTCTTCTGGAGCGGGGCGACGATTTTGGGGAGCAGTCCGACTCCCTGGCCGCGGAGGTGACCAACTGGTTCAACGACCGGGTGAACCGCGACAGCACCGGGCCCGACAGCATCTTTGCCGACGTGGAGTTTAGCGCCCGCAACGCCGGGGACGTGCGCATCCGCGGCTACGAGGTCTACTTTGAGATCAACACCGCAGAGGGTACCTTCTCGCAGGAAGTGAGCGGCGACAGCCTGGACACCGGGCAGCGCGACATCGGCGGCTTCCGGAAATACATCCCGGCGGAGGCGCAGAACGTGCGGGTGCAGGACGTGTACTGGGAGGCCAACTCGGACTGATCCCTCCCGCAGCCCCGCCGTGGCGCATTCCAGGCATGCGCGCCTGTGTACCGGGGGTCCCGGGCCCCACCCTCCCGAGACGACCCGCGGCAGGGCGTCGTCCACGTTCGCCCCACGGCCACGCAGCCATCCCCTGGTCAACTCACAGAATCGACACGCCCCCCCACGAATCTGCGTCTCGTTCCGAGCATGTAATGAGCGTGCATCTGGTTACGGATTGATCCCGCCATTCCCACCTGTCCCCGACCATGGATGACGCCCCCGCCATCGCCGACGTCACTTCCGCCCTCGAAGCCTGGGCCCCACCCGGCTCCGCGCAGGACTACGACAACGTTGGGCTCCAGGTGGGCGACGCCGATCGGGCAGTCACCT
>CAZFJR010000143.1:0-6866 GCA_964519235.1 uncultured Salinivenus sp.
ATTCCAGGTGCGCACGGCCACCTGCTTCTGCTCGATCCGGCCCACGCCTTCAAGCGTCATGTGGTTTTCCCACTCGGAGAACGTCACGTTGTTGTCCTCGTCGACGCCCCGAGCCTTGATCTCCGCGGAATGGAACTCTTGGAGGGCCCCCACAAACTGCTCTTCGTACTCCCGGTTGGCCGCTTTGCCTTCCCGGCGCTTGTCCTCCTCCTCCATCACCACGTCGTCGGCGTAGAACTTGTCGAAGGCCTCAAGGATCTCTCCCTGAAGAATCATGTCATTCAGCTCTTGGTCGCGTGCATTCAGGTCGCTCATGGCGTGTAAGGGGGTTGTGGATGAGGATGTATGAACTCAGAGGCCACCTCCAAGCGGAGGCGCACGTCCCTGCCCACCAATCGATCTCGTGGGCGGGATTTTTCTGTTGCAACAGAGTACGTTGCAACAAACAAACTGGAAAGACTAAGAATCTGGGTCGTACTCGGCGTAGACACCTTCGCAGATGCGGGACAGGTGCTGAAGGTCACGGTCCGAAACCCGCTCATCGAACCATTGCTGCACGGCCCGGATTTTCGGATCGAGGTCTTGGAGAAGGGCACGCCCTTCCTGGGTGATTGTGTGGAGGGTCACGCGCCGGTCTTCGGGACTTTTGGAGCGCCGGACCAGATTGCGGTTCACGAGCTTGTCGATCAGGCGGGTTACGTCGGGGGAAGGGTCGAGCATGCGGTCGACAATCTCGGACCGCGGATGTCCGTCGGGGTGTGCCCCGCGCAGAATCCGGAGCACATTGTGGTGACTAAACTGCAAACCGTGTTCTTGGCAAGCCTGCTCCACCCGCCGCCGCACGTGCGCCGACGCGACAAAGAGGTTCAAGATGGCCTCTTGGGCAGCCCCCTCGAAGGGAGCGGTCTGTTTGATGTGATCCCGCAATATGTCTCCCACTGGCTTCGGCTGTGATTCTCCTCGCTCGCTTTGATGTTACAACACACAAATTTAGGCTTCAAGGTTCCAGACCACAGCGCTGTTACAGCATCCTCACGGGGCGTCCACTCGACCGGCGTGCATCTGCCCCCTTTGGTCCCCGTCAGTCGATTACCTTAGGCACCTGGTAGTATTCCTCGTCGGTGCTGGGCGCCAGCTCCAGGGCCTCCGCACGGTCGATTCGTGCGTGTACCTTGTCGGCGCGAAAGACATTGGTGACGTCCAAGACGTGCGACATGGGGGGGACGCCGGACGTATCGAGCTCGTTCAGCTTGTCGACGTAGCCGAGGATGCGACTCAACTCGTCGGCCATCTGCGCCTCCTTCTCGGCCGAAAAGTCGAGGCGGGCCAACTGGGCAACGTGCTGAACCTCTTCACGGGAGACAGGCATGGGAACAGGCGGGGGCTTGAGGGGCCGGGAGGACAACGTAAATGGACAGTGTAAATGGACAACGGGCAGTACGAGCGCGGCTCGAAGGGAGTTTCCACCGCGGCTTCCGTCATGGAGACGTTTCGTGGGAACGTTTCACGGGGACATTTCACGGGGAGGTTGTGCGGGCCCGGACGTCACGAATCATCTTGATGAGGGTGGTGGCCGAGCGGAGGCCGTGTTTGGGCCGGGGCTCCAGGTACACCTCGAGGCTAATGGGGCCTTGAAATCCCTGTGCGGCCAGCTGCTCCAACTGCTCCGTCCACCCAACGTCCCCGTCCCCAAGGGACGCATCCACCCAGCGCCCGTCTTCCACGTACCCGTCGCTGCAGCGGACGAGCGTAACGAGCCCGGCCAGCGCGGCGAGCCCAGTGGTCGGAGACTCTCCTGCGCGAAGGGCCCCCACGGGGTTCCACGCGGCGCGGACGTTGGGGGCGTCCACGTGCGAGAGCAGGTCGGCGAGGGCCTGCCCGGTGGGGCACGCGGTTTCGGGGCCGTTGCGCACGGCAAGGAGGAGGTCGTATTCCGCGGCTTTCTCCCCGGCCTGCTGCAGGGCATCGGCGATGGGCGCAAGGGAGACGCCTGGCTCAGCAGCGAAGGGACTCACGGTGATTCGGGGACACCCTACGCGCCGACACAGCTTGAGGGTGTCCTCAAACTGAAGCAGGTCGTTCATCCAGGCGGCGCGGTCGCTCACCGGTCCCTCGAACATGCTGGGCACCACGCTCGCCAGCAGCAGCTCCGTCCCTTCCATCTGCTCACGGATCTGCTTCTCGTTCACAAACGGAATGCGGTCGTCTGGCCCGCCCACGGTGCGCAGCTCCATGCCGTGCAGCCCCCAGAGTTGGGTGTAGTGGAGCGCCCGGTTGAGGTCACTCGTCACCGTGTCGGTCAGCCAAACAGGGACCATCGGAGCTGTGCGTTGTGCAACAAACCGCGCTCCTGCCCAATCGGGGACGGGGAGGGGTGTTCCCCTTCCGTCTGGGGCCCGTGTGCCGTGGAGAGGGGCTGCGGGTCTTTTTTCTCTACTTGTCGCCCTCCTGCGAGTTTTCGCTTTCCTGCGGGGCCTCTTCCGCCCTGGGCCGGGGATACTGCGCCTTCTCGGGCATGTCCTCGTCGAGCCTGCGCAGGGCCTCGCGCGCCTCCCGCCGCCGACGGTCGATCAGGTCGCGGTCTAGCTTTTTCTCGGCGCGCGCTCGCAGGGGCTGCACCACCTCTGCGCGGAGCACAATCAGGAGCTCTTGCTTCGTAACGTTGACCGTCTCGTTTCCAAAGATGTAGCGAAGCCCAAGCACCCACCCCGGCAGGTCTTTCAGGAGGGGAATGCCGCTGCGCGAGCGAGTTTTCTGGGTGGAAATGAGTCCCCCGATGGCAGTGGCCTCGCCGTCGAGGAGAAGAATCTGGGTGTTGGCCTGATTGCGGTTGATGATGGTGCCCGCGGCACTGGGCTGGCTGTTGGAGTCTTCCACCCGCACGTCCATGTGAATGAAGTCGAGCACCGGCGCGCCCGACGTGTCGGCCACGGGCTGGCTCAAGAGGGTCGGCGTCACGTCGATAATGATGCCGGTGGACACGAACTCCGTCACCGTGTTGCCCGCAAAGTCGGTCGTCTGGATCGGGACGTCCTGTCCAATTTGAATCTGTCCCTGCTCGCCGCTCTGCACGGTCACCTGCGGGTTCGCCACCGTGCGGCCCATGCTCTCTTGCTCAATCAGGTTGAGGAAGCGGCGAAAGCGCGAGAGGGTAATCTGCTCGGGCGCCTGGAGGATGTTGTCGACGCTTTCGAAGAGATTCTCGGTCTCGATAAAGAAGGTGCCCTGCTGGCCCTGCCCGCCTTGCGCGCCGCCGGTACCGCCGCCTGTGCCGCCGCCCGTGCCGCCCTGTTGGCCCTGCTGGGTGGATCCCAGAATTTCGTCCCACCGCAGGCCGCGGTTGCGCACCTCGGTGAGGTTGAGGTTGAAGAGGACCGCGTTGATTCGGATTTCGCGGGTGCTCACGGTGGCCGGCGGCGTGCCCGTCGTGTCCTGTGGAGCAGCTCCCGGCGCCTGTGTCGGCTCCCGCACAAGAAAGACCGTCTCGGTTTCGCGGTACGTAAGGCCGTTGGCGTCCAGGACGGCCTTGAGGGCATCCAGGTAGTGCTGCCCGGCAATGGGCACGCCGATGGGCACGGAGCGGTTTTCGGGATCGACGACGCGCTTGCCCAGCTCTCGCTCGAAAATTGGGTTGATGATTTTGATAAACCGGCTCAGGGGCGTGTCTTTTTCGAACGACACCAGCAGCTCGGGCGCGATGTTGGTGCGCGTCGTCCGGCGGTCGGGCCGCTCCTGGGCTGTGGCCGGAGACGCGCCCCCGCCCGCGAGGAGTGCAAGCAGGAGCCCAAGGGCAAAGAGTCGGCGGGGGCACGGGGCGCGACAGGTCATTGAGCGCGTGTGGGCAACGATGGAAGATGGCATGGGGGCGTGGAACCTTCGTTGGGGAGCGGGAGGCACTGGCGTGCAGGGACACGGACTATTCCGGCGCTCCTTCGGACTTGGGGGGCGTCCCGCTGCGGGGTCGGCGGAGCGGGCTCTTCGTGCCGAGGGTGCGCACGACCCGGTCGACAATCCCTCCTCGGTTCAGCCGGGCCACCACCCGCCCCTCCGTGGGGGCCACCTCCACGATGCGCCCCAGGTACACCCGGTCGCCCTCGCCAACGCGCTGCAGCCCGTCGCCGGTCTGGAAGAGGGCCTTCCCGTCGGCGATGGAGACGAGTTGTGCGGACTCCACGTTAAGGCGCCCGTACTGGTTGGGCGGCACCTCTTTGAAGACCAGCGGGTAGAAGGGGTTGATCTCGGGGGCAGGGTTGGGGAGCACCGACGACGGAAGGGGCGGGCTGGGAGCCGTCTGCGCCACCGGAAGCTGCTCCACCTCCCCGCTGCCCGGCGCGCGGGGCGGGGCCGTGTCGAGGCCCTCGGGGGCCCCGTAAATGGCTTGCACTTCCATCTGAAACGACACGAGAATGTCCATTTGTGTGCGGCCGGACTCTTCGTCGGTCGTTCGCTCTTCGAGGTAGTTCAGGTCCAGGTTGCGGATTCGGTAAAACGGCCGGTTGTTCTCGACCGTCCAGACAAACCGGTACAGGCTCGTGAAGTAGGCCTCCCCCTCCGCCCCGAAGGTGTACAGGCTGTATCCGTCTCGCGAGTCGGGCCCGGCGGCGGTGAGGTCGAAGGTCTTGAAGCCGGTCTGTGTAAGCTCGGTAAGGTAGGCCACGATGCTGGGGGTGGAAACGGCTTCGGGAACCACCTTGTAGCGTGTGCGCCATTGCTGCCGTTCGGTCTTGAGCCGCGCCTTTGCGTCGGTGAGGTTGGCCTTGAGGGTTCGGACCTGCTCTCGCTCGTCTTTTTTGGCCTCGATTTGTTGGGTGAGGGTGGCAATTGTGTCCTGCTGCCGGAAGTACGTGAGGTAGGTGCCCACGCCGACGAGGAGCAACAGGCAGGACAGAAGCAGAACCTGATTCGAATCGAGCGTAACCATGCGCGTCGTCTGGTGGCGGCGGAAAAACCGTGGGAGAGCAGCGGGAAGCGGGCCGCTAGCCGGAGCGCTCGGGAGAGGGGCGGGCCGAGCCGGCTGGCGACCCGGCCGTGTTGGGGCTGGCCTCGCCCGGGCCAGTCTCCGAGAGCTTGAGGAGCCAGGCGTCAGGGGGCAGGGTGCTGCTCAGCGCCTGGAGCACCGACAGCGCGGTCTCGACGGAGGCAAAGGCGCCCACGCCCACGCGGTAGCGCCCCCGCTGCGCGTCGTGCCGCACCCGCACCGGGTAGTCCTTCTCGTTCAGGCGTCGCCGGAAGCGCTGGGCAACCGTTTCGGCCGGCCCCCGCTCCAGCAGAGACGCGACCACGACCGTCCACCCGGCACGGAGCGTATCGTCCGGGACCGGGGCGCGGGCGGCGACGGATTGCGGCCCGGTGCCCGCGGCGGCCGGGGCTGCTGTGTCGGCGCGGGCCCGGCGGGGCGAGCCGGCGGCCTCGGCCGCGGACAGTCGCCGGCGCTGCTGCTCGCGCCAGTAGTCGATGGCGGCGGGCTTGGTGGTGTCGAGCGGCACCGTGAGCCGGAAGTCGTAGAGCGAGACGTCGCGCGTTTCGGTGAAGACAAGCTCTTGGATGCCCCCGCCCAGCCGCTGCGCCAGCTTCACCACGTTAGCCCGCTCGGTGGAGCGCCCCGCAACCACAACCGAGGCGCCGCTCTGCGGGCTCCACTCGTTCACCGACAGCCCGCCAATCTGGTTAATCTCCCCGGTCACGGTGGCGAGCCCGTCGCTCCATTTGTTGCTCCCACGGAGCAGCCCCGCCATTACCGTGTTTGCGTCGGCGTACCGGGCCGCGGCGGCCTGAAGGCTGTCGATGCGGGCCTGGAGGGCGTCTGGGTCGACCTGTTCTACCGCCTGCTCCAGCCGGCGCAACTCCGCACGGCGCTCGCTGATGGCACTCGCATTGGCGAAGTAGTACCACACGAAGCCGAGAGTGGTGAGGGCCAGAAGGGCCAGCAGGGCGGGCACCGACCACCCCACCGGCAGCCGAAAGCGGCTCGCGGTGTGCTCCTTGGCCAGCAGATTGATGGGCTGGAAGAAGGGCGTGCGTGCCGGATCGTCGAGGAGCCGGAGGGCCACCCCCGTAGCCGCCGCGTACGCCTCCGTGTCGGTGTCTTCCCCGCCCGGCAGGTGCTCGCGCAACAGTCGCAGGTTGGCCCCGGCAAAGTACGACTTGAACGCATCGGCAAGTACCTCCTCGTCGTCTTCCGCCAGAAGCAAGAGGTGCTGCACCTCTCCCATGCCGTACTCGTCCTGCAGCAAGAGCACGCGGCTGCAGATGGTCTCGGCGGAGTCGGCGGACGTCAGCTCCGGGAGGTATTCCGACTGGCGGAGCGTGGTGCCCTCGATGAAGAGAACGAGCGTGTCTTCGGGGCCCGACCGCACGAGGATGGTCTTTTCGGGCGTGCCCGGCGGGAGCTGCAGCATCGATCGGGCCAGCCCCAGGTACAGCGACACCTCGGCGTCGAGCAGCCGCGTGCGGGGGGAGCGGGCCAGCGTCTGGTCCTGCATGGCCGCCAGGGTGGACAAGACCGGCCCGCCGGGGCGGGCGATTAGGGCCAGCACGCGCTGGTGGCCGTCGCCGGTGCGGTGCATGGGGACGAAGCCCACGCGCCCTTCCTCTACCGTGCCCTCGTACTGCTCCGCGAGCATGTCGAGCAGGGTCGACCGGTCTGCCGGCAGCGGGAGCCCTTGCTTTTCCTCCTCGGCGTCGTCCTCGGGGCTCTCGTCCGGAGGCAACCGCAGCTCTACGTCGTCGATCTCCTCGGTGGTGCTGCAGAACGCGATTTCGGGGTCCTCGTAGCCGCGCTCCTCGCACGTTTTCAGCAGGTCGTCGAGTTCCGCCTGAAAGTTCCATCCGCCCGGCTCCCCCCCTCCCACGCCCCCGTCGCCTCC
>CAZFJR010000144.1:0-6848 GCA_964519235.1 uncultured Salinivenus sp.
GGAGGGGTGACCGAGTGGTCGAAGGTGCTCGCCTGGAAAGCGAGTGTGCCGTTTTCACGGTACCGAGGGTTCGAATCCCTCCCCCTCCGCTTTTTCGCATCTTCGAGGTGTTTTCTGCTGCCCGGCCCCCACCAACCGTGTTGCGCTGCCTCGGGCAAGGCGCCACGCCAAGCCGCCTCCCCCAAGGCCCGGCGCTTCTGCTTTGGCCTCCCATCCCCCTCGGCACGCCGGAGGGGCCTCAGGCCCCAGCGCAGAGCGTTTCCCCACACGTCTCCGCTGCCCTCCTCACCGCCCACGGCTTTTTTCCATGATTCGCAGCATGACGGGCTTCGGGCGCGGCCACGCCAGCACTGAAGGCGCGTCGGCGACCGTCGAAATCCAGTCGACGAACAAGCGGCACCTCAACGTCTTCGTCCACCTCCCCGACCCGCTCCCCGAGGCCGAGTCGGACGTGCGGATGCGGATGAAGGAGGCGTTTGAGCGGGGACAGTTCGACGTGAACGTGTCCGCCGACCTGAAGGGCATCAAGCCTCTGCCCGTGGACGTCGACGCCGACGCTGCCATGCACCACAAACGGCGCCTGGAGCAACTCGCCGCCGCCGCCCAAATTGAAGAGCCCATCCGGCTGGAGCATCTGATGGAGTTCGAAGACCTCTTCGCAGGGGAAGAGGAGCGCGAAGCCGCCAAGATTCAGCGCGCTTGGCCCGCCGTTGCCGAGGCCCTCGACGCTGCCATCCAAGACCTGCAGGAGATGCGCGAGCAAGAAGGCGCGGCGCTCCGCGACGACCTGGAGCAACGCACCCGCGCGATCGATGCACATCTCGACGCCATTGAAGAGCGGGCCCCCACTCGCGTGAAGGAGCGTCAGGCGCAACTTCGCGGGCGCCTCGAAGAGCTTGTGAACGATGAGCATCTCGACCCCGACCGCCTCGAAACCGAGATCGCCCTCCTGGCCGACAAGCTCGACGTGACGGAGGAATGTGTGCGGCTTCACTCGCACCTCGAGATGTTTCGGGACGCCCTCGACGCCGACGCGCCCTCAGGGCGCAAGCTGAAGTTCGTCACGCAGGAGATTCACCGTGAGGCCAACACCATTGGCGCCAAGGCCGACGACGAAACGATCTCCCGGCACGCGGTGGAGATGAAAGAGGAGATTGAGAAAATCAAGGAGCAGATTCGCAACGTGGAATAGCCCCCCAGTAAAAGGTTGAAAACTTGAAGGTTGCACGTTGACGGGATGAGCACATCGGCACAGAACCTTCCAACGTTCAACCTTCCCCCCTACCACCATGCCCAACCGTAACATCGTCGTCCTTACGGCCCCCAGCGGCGCTGGGAAAACCACCATTGCCAACCGGGTGCTGGATGCCATGCCGGCGATGCAGTTTTCCGTGTCGGCCACCACGCGGGCGCCTCGTCCCGACGAAACGGACGGCGAGGACTATCACTTTCTCTCCCCGGAAGAATTTCGGGCCCGCATTGCGTCCGGCGACCTTCTGGAGTACGAGGAAGTGTACCCCAATCAGTTCTACGGCACGCTCCGCTCGGAGGTGGACGCCCGGGCCGAAGACGGACCCGTGCTCCTCGACATCGACGTGAAGGGGGCGCTCAACGTAAAACGCACCTACGGGGGCGACGCACTGGTGCTGTTTGTTGCCCCTCCGTCACTCAACGAGCTAAAGCGACGTCTGAAAGGGCGCGGCACCGAAGACCCCGACTCCCTCCAGACGCGGCTGAACCGCGTGGAGCAGGAGATGGAGAGGGCCGACGACTGCGATGCGGTCGTTGTGAATGACGACCTGGACGTCGCTGTGGAGGAAACCCTCACCCGAATTCGTCGGTTTCTAAAACGGTAACGCGCCGTCTTCGATGCGAGACCCGTGGACGATACGGAGCAGCGTTCCACATTTCACGCATTGCCGACACGCCTGACCGACACGCCTAAATCGGGCAGTTCCCAAGGCTGAATGCCCAACCGTTTTCTCGCGCAGCATACCCTCTCTACCCATGGCAATTGAAACGCTTGACCTCGACGAGTTGGCCGACCGCACTGGCAACCTCTACGAGGCCGTAGCCATCCTGTCGAAGCGCTCGCGGCAGGTGGCGTCCGACATGCGCTCGGAGCTTGACGATAAGCTGTCTTACTTCGAGGGCTTCGGGCCAGAAATGGAAGACGCCCGCATGCAGGAGGAGCAGGCAAAGGTCTCTCTTGAGTACGAGAAAAAGCCGGAGCCAACCGAAATCGCCATCGACGAGTTTCTCGAGAACAAAATCTACTACCGGAAGCCCGACGAGTAACCGCCTGATCTCGGCAGCGATGTGCGTCGCACGGGTGCACAGTGCCCGCAGGCCCCACCCGTGCAAACGACTGCCCAAATCCGGCTGGCGATCGGCCGTCCCGTTTCTTCTCTTGGGAAACGGGCGGACTCGCCGACCGGATTTTTTGTTTCGCTCCTCTCTCCCCTGATCGTCCGCCCGCATGAGTGCCTCTCTCCCCGACCTCTCCGGTCGCCACGTGGTGCTCGGCGTCACAGGCAGCATCGCGGCGTACAAGTCCGCGCTGCTCGTGCGTCTTTTGAAAAAGGCTGGCGCCGAGGTGCAAGTGCTCACGACACCCGACGCCGAGCGCTTCATTCCCTCCCTCACGCTCGGCACGCTTTCTGAGCGAGAAGTACTCACCGAAGTTTTTCCGGAGAACGAGGACGGATCGTGGACGAAGCACGTCACCCTCGGCCGGTGGGCCGATCTCTTTGTGGTGGCCCCCGCCACGGCCCAGACAATTGCAAAGCTGGCGAACGGCTTCTGCGACTCGATGCTTACGGCCACGGCCCTCTCGGCGCGCTGTCCACTGCTGGTGTGCCCGGCTATGGACCGGGACATGTACCGGCATGCCGCCACCCAAAACAACCTGGAGCAGCTCCGCGAGATTGGATATGCGGTGATGCCCGCCGAACACGGCGAACTGGCGAGCGGGCTCGTGGGCAAGGGCCGCATGCCCGAGCCGGAAGCCATCCTCGCGCGCATCGCCGACATCACGAGCGGCAATGTCACGAGCGGCGATGCCCCCTCTCCGAACACACCCAAGGCTTCAGGAACACCTCTTTCTGGCACCGAGGTTTTGGTGACCGCCGGCCCCACCCGTGAGCCCATCGACCCCGTGCGCGTCCTCACGAACCGCTCCACGGGCACCATGGGCTACGCCCTGGCCGAGGCGGCGGCCCGCCGGGGTGCGACTGTCACGCTCGTCAGTGGCCCCACCGCGCTTGACCCGCCGGACGGGATCGAGGTCGTTCAGGTGCAGACGGCCGCGGACATGAACGACACCGTGCAGGCCCGCCGCGAGACCGCCGACTACGTGTTTATGGCCGCGGCGGTGGCCGACTACACGCCCGCAGCCCCGTCGCCGTCGAAGCGTAAGAAGACGGATACGGACGACGACCTTGTCTTGCACCTCCGTCGGACGCCCGATATTCTAAAAACACTTGGCCAGCACAAACAGCCACAGCAAGTGCTGGTGGGGTTCGCACTAGAAACGGACGATGCAACCCAGAATGCTCGCAAAAAACTGGAGGAGAAGAACCTCGACTGGATTGCGGTGAACAACCTGCGCGACGAGGGCGCAGGGTTTGGCCCTACGAACCGGGTCACCCTCCTCGGCCGTAACGGCACGACCGAAGAGCTGCCGCTTATGCCCAAGGCCCAGGTGGCCGAGGCCCTCCTCGATCGCATCCTGGCCGCCCACCAGGAAAAAACCTCGTAGTCTCCCTCTTTCCCCCTTCTCGTCAATGAAGGACCTCCTCCGCGAGCTCCGAACCATTATCGAACACGAGCGCACCCTCCGCGGAGACCTTTTGCCCCTCACGCCCGCCGACCAGACTCGCACGGCGGTTTCTCCCTCGGCCCCCAGCCGCGACGACTCGTCTCCCACCGCCGCTTCTTCAACCTCCGACGAGCCCGACGCCCCCGCTTCAAGCTCCGACGGAGCCTCCTCGTCGACGGCGGCCGAACCTACGCCCTCTGAGCCGCCCGCGCCCAGCGCCGACCCAGCGCCTCCTGCGGATGGGCCCGACGAGGCGGCGTCGCCCCCCACTGCCGATAGCGACTCGGCCCCGCCCCTCGAAGACGACACGGCTTCCACTCCGAACCCTCCTTCCTCCTCTTCGACGACTTCCACGGACCATTCCCCCACCGACACCGCCATGCCCAACCGAGACCTCTTCGGCAACCAGGTTGACCCCACCGAAGACCCGTCCCTTCCTCCCTGGGAACGCGTCGCGTCCCTCGTCCCCGACGACGCGCCCTACAAGGACGCCGAGACGCTGGAAGAGGTTGAAGCGTATCTCGCCGACACCGTGCTCGTCCCCATCGACGAGGACCGCGAGAACCCCGTCTTCGGCGTCGGCGACCCGCACGCCGACCTCGTCATCATCGGCGAGGCGCCCGGGCGCGACGAAGACAAAGAGGGTGAGCCGTTTGTGGGCCGAGCCGGGCAGCTGCTCGACAAGATCCTCGACGCCATCAACTTCGAGCGGGAAGACGTCTATATCACTAACATTCTCAAGAGCCGGCCGCCCCGCAACCGCGACCCGCACGTCGATGAGATCGACGCCCACCTCCCCATTCTCTACAAGCAGATTGCGCTCATCAAACCTAAAATTATCCTTGCGGTGGGCAAGGTGGCCGGCAATACGCTGCTGGACCGGAGCTCGTCCCTCTCCAACTTGCGCGACACGGAGCACGACTTCTACGGCATCCCGCTAATGGTGACCTACCATCCGGCCGCGCTCCTGCGCAATTCCCAGTGGAAGCGTCCCACGTGGGAGGACATGAAGCTTCTTCGGACCCGCTACGACGAGCTCACTGGCGAGTAGCCGGCGAAACTTGACCCGCATAGTCCCGGTCTCTTTTTCGGAGACGAAGTCCCCGCTCGGCATTCTCCGAGGCGGCCCCGGCCCGCCTCTCTGCCCAAGCCCTCAGCGTCCCCCTCATGGCTGACCGCGATGATTCGCAGCGCTTCAATATCGACGAATCTTCCCCGTCGGCCTACCCCCTCGAAAAGATGCGAGGCGGGCACGGACAACAGCAGCGGGAAAAGGCGCAGGAGGTACACGAGCAGTCGGGCCGGCTGCCCCCCCAGGCCGTCGATGTGGAAAAGTCGGTACTCGGGGCCATGCTGATTGAGCGGGAAGCCATCCCGCAGGTGATCGAAATTCTCCCTCCGGAGGCCTTTTACGACGGCAAGCACCAGAAAATCTACGAGGCGATCCAAGACCTCTTCGAACGGGGCAACCCGGTGGACCTCGTCACCCTCACCGAAGAGATGCGGCGGCGCGACCAGCTCGAAGACATCGGAGGCGCGTACTACCTGACGGAGCTCACCACCCAGGTCGCCTCGGCCGCCAACGTGGAGTACCACTCCCGCATCATCGCGGAAAAGTCGCTGCTCCGCAAGATGATCGAGACGATGACCTCGGTCGTGCAGCAGGCATACGACCCGGGAGCCGATGCGTTTGAGCTGCTCGACGAGGCGGAAAGCAAGATTTTTCAGATCTCGGACAACCAGCTCCGCCGCGCCGCCGAGCCGATGAACAAGGTGGTGAAGGACACCTTCGAACATCTCGAGAACATTCACGGGCAGGACAGCGGCATTACGGGCGTGCCCAGCGGCTTCCCGAAGCTCGACGACCTGACGAGCGGCTGGCAGGAGTCCGATCTCATCATTATTGCGGCCCGGCCCTCCATGGGGAAGACGGCGTTTTCGCTGGCCGCGGCCCAAAATGCTGCGACCCATCCGGAGGAGCCGACGGGCGTGGCCGTCTTTTCGCTGGAGATGGGTGCCCAGCAACTCGCCCAGCGCATGCTCACCTCACAGGCCCGCGTGGACGCCCACAAGGCGCGCACGGGGCGTATGAAGGACGACGACTGGCAACGCCTGGCCCGGGCGGCCGGACAGCTCAGCGACGCCGACATCTACATTGACGACACGCCGGGGCTCAGCGTGCTTGAGCTTCGCGCCAAGTGCCGGCGTCTGAAGGCCGAGCACGACATCGGCCTGGTGGTGGTCGACTATCTACAACTTATGCAGGCCTCCGGCGCCAACCTGCGCAGCGGCGCAAACCGCGAACAAGAGATTGCCCACATCTCCCGCTCGCTCAAGGGCCTGGCGAAGGAGCTCAACCTGCCCGTCATCGCCCTCTCGCAGCTCAACCGCGCCGTCGAAAACCGGGGCGGCGACAAGCGGCCCCAGCTCTCGGACCTCCGTGAGTCGGGCTCCATCGAGCAGGATGCGGACGTCGTCGCCTTCATCTACCGCGCCGAGCGCTACGGCATCACGGTCGACGAACAGGGCAACTCCACCGAGGGGATCGCCGAAATCATTATTGGCAAGCAGCGGAACGGCCCCATCGGCTCCGTGGAGCTCGCCTTCGTGAAGCAATACGCCCGCTTCGAGCCGCTTACGCAGTACGACGACCCGGGCGGCGGCCCGCCGCAAGGCGACGGTTCGATGCCCACAGGGCCTCCGCCCGGAAACGGAGGGAACGGGGGGGGCTCGTTCGAAGACGACGCGCCGTTTTGAGGAACCCTGCACAAGAACGGCCCCCGGCACCTATGTCGTTCCGATGAAGACCAAAGAGGCAGATTCGAACGTTCTTGTGTAGGTCCGTTCTCTTCTTGCACGGAAGGGAAAGTCGAGGTACCATCAAGGGCGTATCATCCTTTAGATTGCTTCCCCACTACTGGAGTACGCCTTCTTCTCCTTCCTTTCCCTCTCGCATACAGGCCTCGTTCTGGGTACGCGCACCAATCCGTCGTTCTCTGATCCAGGGTCCACAATAACGGGCTGGGAG
>CAZFJR010000145.1:0-6814 GCA_964519235.1 uncultured Salinivenus sp.
CCCACCACGGCGTCCCCCTCGGCCACCTCCATGTCGCGCCCGCTGGGAAGCTCGATCGTGCGGTAGCCGGACGTGTCGGTAACGCGGCCCACCACGTAGTCGCCGCGTGCCCACCGGGAGTGGGAACGAGGCGCCACGCGAAAGGCGCGGGTGTCAAGATCCGCGATGCGGGTGAGCGAGCCGAAGGTGCAGCGGTCGAGCATGGGAGACGCGGAAGCCATGGCACGGGGAGCCAGATTGAGGAGCATTGGGCGAACCGGCCGGATTAGGAACTGGGGTCCGACGGCGGAAGTGCGGAGGGCTTTTTTGTGTGAGCGGGCGCCTCGGCGTCGGGGGAAAGCGGGGGCTGGGCAAGCAGGAGGGCAAGCAGGGCACTTCGCTCCACCATCCGATCCACGTAGCAGAACTCGTGGCGCGCATGTGCGCCGTCGCCCACCGGCCCCAGGCCGTCGAGCGTGGGCGTGTGCTGGCTGATGAGGTTGCCGTCGGAGACGCCGCCCGAACGGCCCGCGTCCAGGTGCAGATCCAACTGCGCTGCGGCCTGCTGCGCCTGCGCCCAGAGGCGGCGGGCGGCGGGGCCGGGCGTCATGGGCGGGCGCCCGATGCCGCCCTCGATGTGGAGCGACGTGCCCGCGGTGGACGCCTCCAGGCCCCGGATGGCGTCCTCCACTCGGCGGGCCTGCTCGTGGGTTTCGATGCGCACGTCCACCTCGGCCATGCCGGCATCCGCCACCACGTTGGGGCGCGTGCCACCGTCGATGGTCCCTACATTTACGGACACCCCCGCGTCCGGATCGTTGAGGGCGTGGAGGGTCTGCACCACGTGCGACAGCTCCAGAATCGCACTCGACCCGCTCTCGGGATCGAGGCCGGCGTGCGCGCTTTTGCCTTCGATGCGGACGGTAAACCGCCCGGCACCCTTCCGGGCCGTCTTGATCTTGCCATCCAGCCCCAGCGCCGGCTCCAGCACAAAGGCGCGGTGGGCGCAGCGGGCCAGCCGCACCAGGTGGCGCTGCGACGTGGGGCTGCCTCGCTCCTCGTCGGAATTGATGAACACGACCGGCACCACCGAGGGCTCCGAGGAGACCGCCCGCAGCGCCGCAAGGGCAAAGAGCATCTGCACCAGGCCGCCTTTCATGTCGAACACGCCGGGTCCGCGGACTTTCTCCCCCTCAACCTCGAAGGGCATTTCTTGAAGGGTGCCCTGGGGCCATACGGTGTCGCAGTGCCCCACGAGAAGCTGCACGGGGCGCCCTCGGGGACGCGCCTGAGGACGGGCGTAGAGGTGACCGCCGCTCTCGCCTTCCCCCGGCAGGAACTGCACCCGAAACCCCAACGCTTCGAGGAGCCGCGTGAGGGCCGCTTGAACGTCGGCCTGGGCCTCGGGCACATCGGTGGGCGACTCGGCCCGAACCAGCGCCTCCAGCAGCGCCAGCATCTGGTCCCGATGGGCCGCAAGGTACTCGTGAAGGGCGCGGGCCAGTGTGCCGTCTGGAACGGCCGTCATGATGCGGAGGGCATTGGTGAGTGGACGATCGGGGGTGCGCGCGACCTCTACTTCTCGAAGCCGGCGGGGAACGGGAACGCGTTCGTTTCGTCGATGGTCGCGTAGCGGTCGGGGGGAAGGTAGGCAAGCAGCGGATTGTCCCGGATCGCAGCAGCGTCGTCCCCCTCAGAGATGCGAAGCGCCTCCTGGTCTACGTGCACGGCCTCGACGCTGCCAATGAGCAGGCTGTTTTCCCCGAGGTCGTCCACGTGCGTCTCCACCGTGCACTCTAGAAACAGGTACGCGTCTTCGAGAAAAGCGCCGTCGACGGTCTCCGCCGCCCGCATGGGCAGTTGGTCGAGGGCAGGCTTCTGCCGGGGCCCCTGCGGCTCTCCTACGCGGGGCGAGGCCGCCAGGCTGGCCAGCACCACCTGCGACGGCTTGGGGTAGCTGACCGTATACACGCCGGTGCGCACGGCATTGCGGTACGTCTTGTGGCGGGGCGTGCACACAAATCCGAAATAGTTGCCCCACCCCATGGGGGCAGCCATGTGTTTGGGCGCCAGATTGTAGGTGTCGTCCTCGTTCTTCGTGCCCACCACAATGAGCGGCGCAACCATGTAGAACCGTTCCCAGAATGGCTGCTCTGGATCGAGGCGAACGATGTGGTCTTGCTCCAGCGGGTCCATGGGAGCAGGCAGAATTTTGGGGAAGAGATGGATTTGTTCAACTTCGTAGAGCGCCTGGGGATTCGGAGGGCACCCGGCCGAGGCCGACACGAGAGGCGCTGTAGGGCTCAGGGAGCGATGAGGACAGCACTGGACCGCGGCCCCACCACGTAATGCGCCTGCTGGTCAAGCGGGGGGGAGGCGCGAAGCGGATAAATGTCTTCGGGGGAGGGACGGGCCGTGTCGGCCTTCCGGTGCCACTGCCCCCCTGACGGGCGCGAGGGAAGCGCAAACTCGACCGGCCCGGTGCCTGCATTGAACAGGAGCACCACCGCGATGTCTTCTTTTTCCGGCAGGTAGCATCCCACCGCTCGGGCCTCCGGGTTGTCCCACCCCGGCGCCCTGCCGTCTGGCCCCACCCACCGGAGGGCCTCATCCGTGTAAAAGCCGGGGTGTAACAGGGGGGAGTAGGCCTTGCGGGCCGCAATAAGTTCCCGCACAAACCGGTGGAGGCCGGGGTGCTCGTCGAGCCGATCCCAGACCCACCAGCCGACGTCGTTGTCCTGGCAGTAGGCGTTGTTGTTGCCGTACTGCGTGCGCCGAAACTCATCGCCCCCCAGCAGCATCGGCACGCCGTGCGAGAGCAGCAGCGTGAGCAGAAGGTTCTTCGCCTGTCGCGTGCGCACCGCCTGAATCTCCGGGTCCTGGGTTGGCCCTTCCTGCCCGTAGTTCGCGCTGTAGTTGGCGTCGGTGCCGTCTCGGTTGAACTCACCGTTCATCTCGTTGTGCTTCTCGGCATAGCTGACCAGGTCGTTCAGCGTAAAGCCGTCGTGGCTGGTGATGTAGTTGATGCTCGACTCGGGGCCCTTGCCGGACTGTTCATAGAGATCGGCGCTGCCGGCGAGGCGGGAGGCGAAGGCCCCGAGCATGCCGGGGTCGCCCCGCCAGAAGCGGCGCACGTCGTCCCGAAAGCGGCCGTTCCACTCCGACCACCGGCCCGCGTGGAAGCTGCCCACCTGGTAGGCGCCAGCGGCGTCCCACGCCTCGGCAATCATTTTCACGTTGCGGAGCACCGGATCGTGGGCAATCCGCTCCAGCAGCGGCGGATCGGCCAGCAGATGCCCGTCCTCATCCCGCCCGAGGACCGAGGCCAGATCGAACCGGAAGCCGTCCACGTGCATCTCCACCACCCAGAAGCGCAGCGCATCCAGGATCAGGTCGCGCACGACTGGGTGGTCCGCCTTCACCGTGTTGCCGGTGCCGGTGTAATCGCGGTAGAAGCGCCGGTCGTCTTCCAAGAGGTAGTACACCGCATTGTCGAGCCCGCGCCAGCTGAGGGTGGGGCCTAGTTCGTCGCCCTCGGCCGTGTGATTGAACACCACGTCGAGGATGACCTCAATGCCCGCGTCGTGGAACGCCCGCACCATCTCTTTGAACTCCTGCACCTGTTCCCCCTGGGTCCCGGCGCTCGAGTAGAGGCCGTTGGGCGCCATGAAGGAGGCCGGGTTGTACCCCCAGTAGTTGCGGAGGGACGCGCCAGTGTGCGGGTTCGTGCGGGAGAGCTCATGCTCGTTGAACTCTTGCACCGGCATCAGCTCCACGGCCGTAATGCCCAGGTCCTTCAGGTACGGAATCTTTTCGGTCAGGCCCTTGAAGGTACCGGGGTGGTCCACCTCTGCACTCGGATGCATCGTAAAGCCCCGCACGTGCAACTCGTAAATGATGGTTTCCGACCAGGGACGTTGCAGGGGACGGCGCTCTTCCCACCCCGTGTGCCGCTCCAGCACAACACACTTGGGCGTCGTGGCCGCATTGTCCGCTTCCGAGAACGAGAGGTCCTGCTGCGGGGCGTCGGGGTCGTAGCCGTGGGCCCGGCGAAAGTCCCAGTCGTCGAGGTGCGTGATGGCGGAGGCGTATGGGTCGAGCAGGAGCTTGTACGGATTGAACCGGTGCCCCTTCTCCGGGGCGTACGGCCCGTCGGCGCGGTAGCCGTAGAGCTGCGATTCCCCGACGCCCTCCACCCAGATGTGCCAGATATCGCCCGTGCAGTGCGACTCAGGATCGAGCACGAACCGGTGCCGAGGCTCCGCATCGTCGGGGCGGTCGTACAGCTCCAGCCAGATGCGCGTGGCGTGTCGACTGAAGACGGCAAAGTTGGTGCCTCCCCCTCGGGCCTGCGGGCCCAGGGGAAGTGGAAAGCCCGTGTCCGTAGGGGGCGACGTTTTAGACGTCGGGGACGGGAACGAGGGGGCGGGAGCAGACATGAACGCGACGAGCAGATGTGGACGGGCACGACGCGACGAGCGGAAGAAGGGATGTGATGATCACGGGGGGTGCGGCGTCCGGTTCCCCAGGCCCGCGCGCCGCAATCATTCAGCGCCGTGCCTGCGTTTCACAGGGCCTCTCTCTCGGTCCTCTTTTTGGCGTTGCCTCGGATCCGCCTTTTTGCCTGTGCTGTTCCCATTTGCTATGTCTCCTACCCGACGGCGCACCGCCGCTCGCCTTTCGGTTCTCATCGCTGCGCTGATGGCCCTAGCCTCCGGCAGCGGGCTGTTTGCGCACGATCTGTACCGCGACAATGCGCTCGTCGGGGCCGGTTGGTACGGCAACGACCTGGTGACACTCGTGGTAGCCGCGCCGCTACTCGTCGTGGCTCTGCTGGGCGCCTGGGGCGGCTCCCGCCGGGCCTACCTCGTGTGGATGGGACTGCTCGCCTACACCCTCTACAACTACGCGTTTTACCTCTTCGGGGCAGCGTTCAACGTTCTTTTTCTCGTCTACGCGGCACTGCTTGTCCTCTCGGCCTTTGCACTTGTCTTTGGGCTGATGGGGCTCAACGCGGAGGCCCTCCACAATCGCGTTCAGACTGCACTTCCCCGACGCCGGGTCGCCAGCTTTCTCGGCGGGGTCGCCGCGGCACTGGGTAGCTTTTACGTCGCCCTGGCGGTCCGGTACATGGTGACCGGCCAGCCGCCCCCCATGCTTAAGGCGACGGGCCTGCACACCTCCCTGATCGCGGCGCTTGACCTGAGCATGGTGGTGCCGGTCGGAGGGCTTGCAGCCGTCTGGCTCTGGCAGGGACGCGCGTGGGGCTACGTGTGGGCAGTTGTCTGGTCCGTGAAGGGTGCAGTCTACATGCTTGCCCTCTCCGCCGCGACCATCGCCACCATCGCAGCGGGCCCGGCGGACAACTGGACACAACTGCTTCTGTGGGGCCCGGTCGGGGTGGGCTGCGCGATTGCCAGCTTTGTGCTTCTTGCCCACCTCCGGCCCGATTGAACTCGCACACCTCCGGTCCGACCAACGAAGCCTGTGCTCACGCCTCCGTCACGGTCCTTCGGGCATCCAGCCATCCACCCCGTTTTTCCACACCTCCCTCTTTACCCAACCGGCTCCAGCCGATAGAGCCCCGCCCCCGTCCCGTCCGTGAGCACGTAGAGGTAGCCGTCCGGGCCGGTGGCCACGTCGCGGATGCGGCCCAGCTCTTGGCGCAGCAGCTCCTCTTCGTGCGACACCGCCTCCCCGTCCAGCCGCACGCGGAGCACCGACTGGTGTGCCAGCGCCCCCATAAAGAGGTCGTTCTTCCAGTTCGGAAATTTGTCGCCCGTGTAGAACGTCATGCCGCAGAAGGCGGGGGAGGGATCCCAGTAGTGCACCGGGGACGTAATGCCCGACGCTTCGGTGCCCCCAATGGGCTGGTGGGGCGTGCGGTAGGTGTCGCCGTAGCTGACGGCGGGCCAACCGTAGTTCTTGCCGGGCTTCACGAGGTTGAGCTCATCGCCCCCGTGTGGCCCGTGCTCGTGCTGCCAGATGGCGCCGGTTTCGGGGTGGATGGCCATGCCCTGCTGGTTGCGGTGGCCGTAAGAGTAGACGGCATCGGGCACATCGTCGCGCCCCACGTAGGGGTTGTCTTGGGGAATGCCGCCGTCCAGCGTAAGGCGGATGGTCGTGCCAATCGTGTTGGTGGAGTCCTGCGCCCCCGGGCCGTCCGCCTGCCGTTGCCCCCGCTCCCCCAGCGTCACCACCACCGTGCCGTCGCCCGGGAAGGCAATGCGTGACCCGAAGTGAAGGCCCGAGGTGACGAAGGGCTGCTGGCGGTACAGCTCTTCGACGTCGGTGAGCGACGTGCCCTCGAGCTTTGCGCGGGCCAGTACGGTGCCCACCCCGCCCTCCCCGGAGACAGAGTAAGAGATGTAGATCCAACCGGTCTCCTCATAGGTCGGAGAGAGGCGCACGTCGAGCAGTCCGCCCTGTCCCCGCGGTGCGATCGCGGGCAGGCCGGAGAGTCTCGTCTTCGCGCCCTCGTCCACCAGCACCATTCGCCCGGGCTTCTCGGTAATGAGCATGCGCCCGTCGGGCAACCAGGCCACCGCCCACGGCTGGTTCAGATCCCCCACGGCGCGCACGACCCGGAAGGTCTCCTGCTCGGATTCCACCCGCTCCATCACAACCTCTTCGTCCATCGGGGCCGCGCGGGAATCGGGCCCTGGGTCGCTGCCGAGGGTGCAGGCACAGAGCAAGAGCGAAAGACTCGCGATGAGGGAGCGCATGGGCACGAAGGGCTGAGTGAAGGGCGCAGTGTAGACAACTGTGGTAACCCGTGTTGTGGGTTATGAGTTGTGCGAGTTGAGAGTTGTGTGATCTGCCGCGTCGGCAAACC
>CAZFJR010000146.1:0-2731 GCA_964519235.1 uncultured Salinivenus sp.
ACGGCGCTCGTGGCCACGCTCGGCCTCACCATGCTGGCCGTAAGCTTTGTGGCCACCACCAACGGGGCCCTTATTCCGTTCCTGCTCACGTGGCTCGGGGTGGACCCGGCCAGTGCCATGGGCCCGTTCGTGACGACGCTCAACGACATTCTGGGCCTCGCCATCTACTTCCTCATCGCCACTGGGCTGTACCTGTGAGGCGTCTGCTGAGGGGCCTGCGCGGGCGGTCGCTTGCCGCTGCCTACGGCCGTTCGCGCATGGCCGTCTCCACCGCCGCCAGCAGGCGCTCCACCCGCCGCCGATTGACCCCCAGGTCGCTGTAGCCCACCCGGCTGGCGCTGCGGACAAACAGCACGCTCCCGGCGTCCTCCCGGGGCGCGACCTCCACGGCCACGTCGTCCTTAAAGACCAGCGCCACGCGGTACACGGCCTCCGCCCGGCGGGCTGCCGTCCCATCGGGCAGGCGCAGCGCAACGGGGCCCAGGGCGTCGAGGGCCTGCCGGGCCGCCCGAAAAAGCGAATCCGCCGGCACATCGTACGGCACTGCGCGGCGCTCGCAGTTTGGCGACGCCGGGCAGGGCGGAAGCGGGTTCTCGGGGAGGGGCTGAGCGGTGGACACGGACGGAAGCAGAAGGGCGACGAGAAGAAGAAGCCCGGAGACGGAGCGGCGCCACTTCGGGCGCGCTGTTGATGACGGCACGGGGGCCGAGGGCAGACAAGACGAGTGCATCACGGAAGGTCCCACAACGCGACGGGCCGGCGCTACTGCCGGGCAGAAGCGGAGGGCTGCGGGTTGGAGGAGCGGCTGGCTTGTTGCTGAAGGCCCTTCGTCTCGTTGTACTTCGAGGGGCACTTCACGAGAATGTTGTCGGCCACGAAGACGCCGTCCTGCGTGCGCCCCTGCACCACCAGCTGCTCGGCCTCTTCAAAATTGGCCGGCTTGGGGTTGTTGTACCGCACCTTGTGCACGGCCCCGCTCTCGTCGCGCATGTAGAACGTGAAGACATTTTGCGCGCGGCTGTAGTGGGTGGGGCGGCCGTCGGCCCAGTTGCCCACCACGTGCGCCGAGGCGCCCGTGCGGGCCGCCTGTTCAAAGTTCATGTACCCGCCCACCTGACTGCCAAAGTTCACAAACAGCACGGCCCCAAAGCCAAACATGGCGGCCAGTCCGAGAATGGTTTTCCACTTCATGGGAGGGCGAAGGTCTGCGAAGAAAAACAACAGGGACGCCGAATCTGCGTCCGGCGGTCGGGAAGCGTGGGCGTCCCGGGACTCCCCCGTGCCTTGTCGGCCGTCCGTGCTGAGCAGAGGCCGAACAGAGCACGCAAAACGTATGCTACTCGTCCTTTGGAATGTCCCGATCGAGGCGCCGTTCCAGTCGGTCGATCTTGCGATCAGTGCGAAAGAGCACCGTCACGAGGCCGATCCAGATCAGCAGCACCACGGCCAGCACCACGTAGATCTTTCCGTCCTGGCCCATGAGGCGGTCGAGCCCCTCCGGGGCCTGCTCCACCGGCTGCTCCGCCCACGTGCTGTCGTAGGCCGCCGCCGTGTCGGGGCGTTCCTGGGCCGGCCGGGGCGCGGGGGCGTCGGGCCGGAGCGGATGAATCGTCATGGGAGGCAGGGCGGGGCAAAGGGCGAGGAAAGACACAGGGCGAGGAAAAACGCAGGACGAGGGCCTACCGGTGCGGGGCCGGCTCAGGCTCGGGGGGGCCGTCCGGGGCGTGCACCGCCTCCCGCAGCCAGGCCAGGCGCACCCGCTGGGTGTACAGCAGCCAGGCCAGCCCCAGAAAGGCCAGCACCGACGGGTAAAAGACCCACCGCATGGCCGGAGCGAGGTCCGTCTGGCTAAACGCCGGGCTGCCCTCGCCGCCGGGGTGGAGGCTCGGCATCTGGCGCGGCAGGATGTAGAGCAGAAACGGCATCGTGACGACCGCGAATAGGTTGTAGACCGCCGCGATGCGGCCCCGGTCCTTCGGCGCGTCGATCGCGTCGCGCAGGACAAAGTACCCGCCGTAGATGAGCAGCAGCACCGCCGCCATGGACTGCTTGGGGTCAAAATTCCACCACACCCCGGTGCCCTCGTACCACGTAAAGCGCGCCCACACCATGCCGGTCACAATCCCGAGCCCCCCAAAGATGAGGGCGATGCGGGCCGCCTCGCGGGCCCGGAGGTCGCGCACGCGGGCTCCGCTGCGCAGGTAGCGGGCCGAGTGGTAGGCCGAGACGACGGTGGCCGCCATCAGCGAGAACCACATGGGCACATGAAAATAGAGATTCCGCGCCGACTGCTCCAGGATGTCCAGCTGCGGAATCTCCCCTAGAAAGCCCGCGACGACAACGCCCGTCAGCGTCACCACCACGAGCCCGCGCACCCCGCGGTACAGCCGGCGGCGGACCGGGAGGGCCGTGTGGGCAGAAGAAGACATAGCGGTAGGGAATCGGCCAAAAGAATCACTCACTGGTACGATGCAAAAAGTAGCGGCTTTCCGCAGCGTGGCTGAATTCGCCCAACGTTCAAGGCCCCGAGACGGCCAGCGCACCGGTCGGCACACCATGCACAAGATGCAACACACCACGTGTGAGACGTGCATGATCTGCCTTGAGGAGTGATCCCGCGCCCCGGCTGTCCCCACACGCCTCCTCGTTCGCCCCACTCATTCGTCCCACACATAATCGAACAGCAGGACGGCCGCCGAGAGAGTCGCGCCCGCAAACCCCACGAGCGTCA
>CAZFJR010000146.1:2741-6784 GCA_964519235.1 uncultured Salinivenus sp.
CATCCTGCGCCGCCATCCACCGCTGGCCAATCAGCGCCTTGCGCGTGGCGCCCACCCCCGACACCAGCAGCGGCACCAGCAGCGGCAGCAGCAGCACCGGAAGCAGGGGCCCGCCCCCCGAGGCCCGCGCCACCAGGGCCGACAGCAGCGTCGTGACGCCCGTCAGCCCCACCGCCCCCAGCGCCAGCGTGCCCACGAACAGGCCCGGCGACCCCACCGAGCTGCCCAGCAGGAGCAGAAAGACGCCCGTGGCCACGATCGTGAGCAGGCCCACCAGGCCGAGGTTAAAGAGCAGCTTTCCGGCAAACACCATGCTCGCCCGCGTGTGCAGCCGCAGCAGGAGCGCCGTCTTGCCCTCGTACTCCGCCACGAACGAGCGCCCCAGCCCGATGGAGGCGGCAAACAGAAGCACAATCCACAGCAGCGCCGCCCGCACCCGGGCACTCACCGGCTGCGGCCCAATGGCAAACGCAATGAGCAGCAGGGCCCCAAGCGCAAACAAAAGCAGCGTGTTGGCGGCGTACCGGCTCCGCAGCTCGATGCGCAGGTCCTTGCGAAAAATTGCCCAGGCACCGGCCAGCCAGTCCATAGGGAGCGGGGAAGGGAAACAAACAGACAAGCGAGCACGACCCTCGTTGCGTCGGAATGAGAAAAAAATAGAGGGACAAGAATGGAAAATCGATTCTCTGTCCGCTATTCTCGGACTCCTTCCACGATCTGCGAACCGACATGAGGACTTGCTGCCTCTTCTCCCATGAGTGATGTTTCTCCGGACGCTGTTCTCGGTGCCCTCCTCGGCACGGCCGTCGGCGATGCCCTGGGCATGCCCATCGAGGGCCTCAGCCACCAGAACGTGCGCACGTACTACAAAGGCATCAAAGAATACCGGGACGACGACCAGCGGGGCGACCTGGAGGCGGGGCAGTGGACCGACGACACGCAGATGACCTTTGCTCTTGCCCGAGCGCTCGCTGCGCACCCCGCGGCGCCGGACCGGTGGCCCGACGCCGCGGCCGAGGCCTACGTGGCCCTTCGCCCAGAGGCGCGCCGCTGGGGCCAAACCACGACCACCGCCGTGGACCGCCTCGCCGAGGGGGCGTCCCCCTCCGCGTCTGGCGTCCCCGACCGCCCCACCGACGGCGCCGCCATGCGGGCCGCGCCGCTCGGGGCCTGGTGGGCCGCCTGCGACGCGGACCGTGCCGAAGCGTTTGCGGCGATCCGTCCCGTCCTGGCCGTCACGCACCGCCACCCCGTGGCCCTCGTGGCGGGGTGGGGACAGGCCGCTGCGGTGCGCCGGCTCCTGCTCCACCCCCCCGACACCCTCTCGCGCGAGGCGTTCTGGGACGGGCTCCTCGACACCACGCGCTGGGCCGAGGCGCGCCTGGAGGCCGACGATCGGGTCTCGCGCCGCCTGGCCGCCCTTGCGGACCGGCTCGATGCCTTCCCCCTCGACCTCCGCGACGCCTGCGACGGGGTGGGCGTGCGGGCCGACGAGGCGTGGCCCTACGCCTGTGCCATGGTGGCCCGCCGCCCGCACCTGCTCGAAAATACGCTCCTCTCCGGCATCAACGTGGGGGGCGACGCCGACACCACCGGGGCCATGATGGGGGCCATGCTCGGCGCCCTCCACGGCTGGACCGCGTTTCCCGACGAGTGGAAAGACGGGCTGGAAGACGCTGGGCGGCTGGAGGACGAGGCACAAGCGTTCATCGACGCGCTTCTGTGACCACCGAAGTGCGTTCGAGCAGATTCTTGCGGAATCCGGTCATTTCGACCGGAGGGCGCCAAACAGGCGCCCGGAGTGGAGAAATCTTCATGTTGAATGACCAGGTATGTTTGCGACGGCTGATCCCTTTTCTAGAGGGAAAGAACGGTCGAACGTCTCCAATCGTACCCGTGCTTGCACGAAGGAAATGGGGGGGAGACGGAGGGCAGCCATCCTTCTCGTCATTCCTCCCGCTCCTCCTCGTTTAGGACGCTTTCGCCCGATCGGCCGCTGTCACGAGGTCCGGATCCTTCGGCACCATCGTGGGGGCGGCGTCGGTGGGCGGCGCAAACTCGCCGACAAAGTCAATTTCCGTCTCCAGGCGGTAGCCCGTCTCGCGCTCCACCGTGTCGCGCGCCAGCTCGATCAGGGCACACACGTCCGCGGCCCGGGCGTCGTCGACGTTCACGAAAATGTTGGCGTGGCGGTGCGTGATCATCGCCCCCCCGATCCGCGCGCCCTTCAGGCCGCACTCGTCGATGAGGCGCCCGGCGCCGACGCCCT
This sequence comes from uncultured Salinivenus sp., assembly GCA_964519235.1. Classification (GTDB taxonomy): domain Bacteria; phylum Bacteroidota; class Rhodothermia; order Rhodothermales; family Salinibacteraceae; genus Salinibacter. The sequence continues at coordinate 5,011 of CAZFJR010000146.1, forward strand.
CGATTTTCTTGAAGATCGATCCCACACTCGGCTCCGTGTCCAGCGGGGGGTGCCGCTCGGCGCGCCACTGCAGGTTGGCGTCCATGATTTCGCGCATGCGGGCCCGGCTTCGCTCCCGATGCAGCTGAAAGGTCGCCGCAAGCACCACGTCGTCCCGGTCGTGCAGGATCGAGTAGTCGTAGTCGAACTCAAAGTAGTCGACCCCTACCGTTTTTCGTTCGCCCGCCTCGGTGAGGATGTCGGCGGAGTCGACGACCTCCGCCAGAAACATTGTTCGGTCCCGCTCGGGCGGCGGCGAGAGGAAGTGCAGGTTTTGCCAGAGGGCGCCGCCCACCGTGGAGGGGATGCCCACGTAGTGCTCCAATCCGGAGAGCCCGGCCGAGACGGCCCGCTCGATGAGGTCGGGGTACATGACCGCCCCGCTCTCGGCGCGCACACGGTTCGTGTTGGGGTCGACGTGGAGGCTGCGGGCCCGGTTGTGGATCACGAGGCCGCGCACCCCCCGGTCGCCCACAATCACGTTGGCCCCGGTGCCGAGCAGAAAGTAGGGGACGTCGTGCGTTCGTGCGGCCTGCAGTACGGCCGCCAGCTCGTCGGCCGAGCGCACGTCCGCGTACCAGTCGGCCGTCCCGCCGAGCTGGAAGGTGGTGAACGGGGCCAAGGGCACCTCGGAGCGGAAGCGATCCGGAGCCAGAACCTGGCGAAACGTGCGACGTGCGGTCGGGGAAAGGGGCATGCGGGGGCGAAGACACATGAAAAAGCACGTTTGTAAATGCACGTACGGAGAGCGGTGTTGCCTTGCACGTCTCCCGATGCTGCGCCCGCGGTGGCGCGCGCGGCGCAGAGGGCCGCCCCGGGAGGCCTGGTGTTTGAATTGTTACATTCCGCAGAGAATAATTTCTGGGCGGCGGAGGCCCAAGGGGACATCTGTCCGTTCTCGGAGGGGCCATCTCCGCAGCCGGCCAACTCCCCAAAAGGACTTGTCGCCCCGGCCCGTTCGGGACGGCCGATGCGTCTGTAAAGGCGGGGCGGGGCCAGGGGGGCGTGACGCTTCGTCGAGGGGAGAGAAGAGCAGCGTCCCTTCCTGAAAATGCACGCAGGAGCGTGCAAGGCGGGGTGGGGCCGCCTGTGGCTCCGCCCGAAGCCGGGACGGGGGAGGGCGCAGAGACGGCCGGAGGCGCAGGCGAGGCCGCGGGGCCCAAAGGCGGGCGCACCGGCGACACGGTTCCCAAAAACAGGGGGGACGTGTGGCCTCTCGAGACGGGTCCCGAACGGGTGCGATCCGCCTACCGGCAGCCCGAAAGAGGCCGGGCCCGCGTTTGAATGTTATTTGATTGTTTCTGACGCGCTGCTTATAAAGGGTTGTACAAAGTTAGAAAGCACCACACGCGTCGGGCAGTCGCCGGCGCCATGCAGCCACCAGGGTAGACTCTCCTGCGCTGCCCCGGACGATGACGGAGCAGCATCAAGCACGAGAGGCTGAGCGCACCCCACGCGGTGTCCCCCAATCAGAGGGCACGAAGTTGACCGTGTGGAGCGCCGGAAAGAGCGGAGGAGTCCTGCCCTTCGGAGTGGCCCTTGCCAACGCGGAGCGCCCGACCTGCGATGCAGAGGGTCAACCCGCGTGGTTTTTCGTTCATGGATCATAGTTAGACCGAAACGATGAAGCGATTGATACCAAGCCTTGCCTTTGGACTTGTGCTCCTGTTGCTTCCGGGGCTCGCCTGGGCACAACAGGGCACCGTCACCGGAACGGTTACGGAGGCCGAAACCG
>CAZFJR010000147.1:0-6771 GCA_964519235.1 uncultured Salinivenus sp.
CTGGAGAGCACCATGAACGCGCGCTGGGGCAAGTACGAACGCCTCCACCTGCCGGACCGCGTGCCCGACGCCTCCGGACAGACCGCCGCACTGCCCGAGGTGCGCGTCCTCGACCTGACCGTGCAGCGCAAGAAGCACCAGCTGGACGGCGCCCTGGCCGATCCGCTGCGCACGGCCATCCGCGAGCGGGTGGAGCGGGACGAGCAGGTGATCCTGCTCCAGAACCGCCGCGGCTACGCGCCGGTCCTCGAGTGCGAGGACTGTGGCTGGGCCCCTGAGTGCCAGAGCTGCTCGGTGAGCCTCACGCTGCACCGAAACGGGGGGCGCGGCCACCTCCGGTGCCATTACTGCGGCCATACCGACCGCATTCCCCGCCAGTGCCCCCAGTGCGGCAGCAACGACATCAGCCGGATTGGCGTTGGCACGCAGCGCGTGGAGGCGGAGCTACGCGAGGTGGTGCCCGCCGCCACCGTCCTCCGCATGGATCGCGACACCACGAGCCGAAAGCACGGCCACCACGAAATCCTGCGCCGCTTCCGCGACGGGGCCGACGTGCTGCTCGGCACCCAGATGATCGCGAAGGGGCTCGACTTTGGCCGCGTGACGCTGGTGGGCGTGGTGGATGCGGACGTGGGGCTCCTCTTCCCCGACTTCCGGGCCGAGGAGCGCACGTTCCAACTTCTCACGCAGGTGGCGGGCCGGGCCGGCCGGGCGAACCTGCGGGGCGAGGTGCTCCTCCAAACCCGCAACCCCGACCATCCGGCCCTCCGCCACGCCACGCAGCACGACTACGCAGGATTCGTGGAGGAGGAGTTGCCCACCCGTCGGCAGTTTGGCTACCCGCCGTTCGGGCACGTGGCGACCGTCGAGTTTCGGGGGGCGGACGCGGACCGCGTGGAGCGGCTGGCCGTCAACTGGACCGAAACGCTCCGCACCCATGCCGGGCCGGTGGAGGTGATGGGGCCGGAGCCGGCGTTCATCCAGCGCGTGAAGAAACAGCACCGCTACCGGACGCTCCTCAAGTCGCGGGGCGGCAGCGTGCAGCCGCTCCAGGCCGCCCTCCGCCGTACAAAAGAGGCCCGCAGCAGTCCGCCCAACGGCTACCACGTGGCCGTCGACGTAGACGCGCAGGACGTGCTGTAGGGGAGCCGGCGCCGCGTCGAGGGCTACGCGTCAAGGGCTACGCGTCGGGGGCGGTGAGGCGGCGGAGGAGCGACCGGACGTGTTGGAGTTCGTCCTCGTTCGTGGTGTGGCCGAGGCCTTCGTAGATGCGCGTGGTGACCTCGGCGTCCATCGCGCGGAGCACGTCGGCGGTCTCCTGCACACGCTCCTGGGGAATGTACGGGTCCTGGTCGCTGCACCCGAGGAAGGCCGGCGTGCCGTCGAGGGAGCCGTCGTACTCGAACGCCGCGCCTTCGGGGCCGATGAGGCCACCGCTGAGCCCCACGACGCCGCCGTAGCGCTGCGGGTGCTGGGCGGCGTAGGTGGTGGCGAGGCACGCCCCCTGCGAGAAGCCGAGCAGCACCACCCGCTCGGGCGCCAGGCCGTTTGCCTCCAGGCTCTCCAGTGCGTCGGCGATGACATGGACGGCCGAGGCAAGCTCCGGCTCATTGTCCTCGCGCGGAGCCAGAAACGACTGGGGGTACCAGGAGCGCAGGGCCGCCTGCGGGGCAAGATGCGCCACGCCCGGCACGTCCATCTCGTCGGCCAGACGCAGCATGCCCTTCGCCGAGGCCCCGCGGCCGTGCAGCAGCAGAAGGGCCGCCTGAGCGTCGGGGAGGGGAGCGCCGCCGCTGTGCACGGGCTGGTCCTGGTGGGGGTCAGGGGGGGGCATGGGAACGAGCGAAACGAGAAGGGGAACGAAGGGAGAGGATGCCTCAGTTGGAGGGGGACGGCGGGGAAAGGGCGGGGAGAACACCGTCGAGTTCTTCCCGGCGGGCTTCGAGAGCGGGAGGCAGGCAGAGGCTGCGCCCGAGATTTTCTTCCGCCTCGTCGACCAGAAAGCCGGGGCCGTCCGTCGCAATCTCAAAGAGCAGGCCCGAGGTCCAGTCCGGATCGCGGAAGTAAATGGACTGGAAGTACTGGCGGTCCTTTACGTCGGTGACCTGCAGTCCGTGCTCGCGGAGGGCAGCCTGCCAGCGCCGCTGTGCCGTCGCACCGGGGGCACGGAAGGCCACGTGGTGCACCTGTCCGCGTCCCATGCGCCCCGACGGGTGGCGGTCGCGCACGAGCAGGTCGACCGAAGAGGCGCGGCCCGCACCGGGCGCCCGGAAGCGCACGCGGTCCCCCTCCGTCCCCACCTGTGCCCACCCAAACACATCGGCAAACAGCTCGGGGGTGCGGTCGTCGGCAAAGACCGGCAGCGTGGGGGCGTGAACTCCCCGAATTGCACGCGCCTCCGCGAACGGGCGCTCGGCCCAGGGCGTGGTGGCGGGCGCGTCGGGCGTCGCCACCAGCTCCAGCGAGAGGCCACTTGGGGCGGCCAGGCGAAGCAGCGGATCGCCCAGCCGCTCCTCCGTCGTCGTGTCGATCCCGTGCGCGTCGAGGTGCGCCTGCCAGTCCGAGAGCGTGCCGCGGGGCACCGCGAGGGCCACAGACTGCGCCATCCCCGCGCCCGGGCGGCCCGGGGCGGCCCGGGACCACGGGAAAAAGGTAAGCACCGTGCCGGGGCGCCCCGTCGCGTCGCCGTAGTAGAGGTGATGCGTGGTCGGGTCGTCGAAGTTGACCGTCGTCTTCACCCGGCGCAGGCCCAGCACGCCGACGTAGAAGTCGAGATTCTCCTGCGCCTTTCCGCACAGGGCGGTGATGTGATGAACGCCGGGAAGGGAAGCCTCGGGCATGGTGGGGGAAGCGGGGGGCGGCAAAGAGCGACGGTATGCTACGCATCCGGCGTGGCGTCGACGGGCACCACCGCGAGCGTGCAGCGGCTCGCGCACACAAGCCGGTCGTCCGCGTCGCGGATCTTGATGGCCCAGACCTGCGTGGAGCGGCCGGTGTGGAGCGGCGTGGCGGTGGCCGTCAGGTGGCCCTCCCGCACCGCCCGCACGTGATTTGCGTTGATTTCCACACCCACCGCGGTGTAGCCGTCCGGCGCCGCAAGGTGCCCGCCCATGCTGGCCGCGCTTTCGGCGAGCACCACACTCACGCCGCCGTGCAGCCGCCCAAACGGCTGATGATGATCCGGCGTTACGGGCATGGTGGCCGTCACGCGCTCCGGGCTCACGGCGTCCATCTCAATTCCCAGGAGCGCGGCCGCGCCGCCGAGGGAGTCGGGGAAGGACGAAGGAGAGCCGGGAGACTCGTTCGGGGCCGAAGTGGACATGGGAGAGGGGCGACCGTCACAGGGCCGCAGTCATTCCTCGAAGGCCTGGAAGGCGATGGTGGTGTTGTGTCCCCCAAAGCCGAACGCGTTGGTGAGGGCCGCCGAAATCTCCCGCTCCGCAAGGGCATTGGCCGTGTAGTTCAGGTCGCAGCCGTCGCCCGGCGTCTCGAGATTGATCGTGGGAGGCACCCGGCCGTTGCGAATGGCGAGGATCGACGCAATCGCCTCGGCCGTGCCGGCAGCGCCCAGCATGTGCCCCGTCATGCTCTTGGTGGCCGAGAGATGGAGGTCGTAGGCATGGTCGCCAAACACGTCTTTCACGGCGTCGGACTCGATCACGTCGCCCTTGGGCGTGGAGGTGGCGTGCATATTGATGTGCTGCACGTCGGTCGGGGCCAGCCCAGCATCGTCGAGGGCCTTTTTCATTGCGAGGGCGGCCCCGCGGCCGTCGGGGTCGGGGGCGGCGTAGTGGTGCGCGTCGTTCGACTTGCCCACGCCCACCACCTCGGCGTAGATGGGGGCGCCGCGCTCCCGGGCGTGGGGGAGCGTCTCGAGCATGAGCGCCCCCGCGCCCTCCGCGGGCACGAAGCCGTCTCGGTCCTGGTCGAAGGGGCGGCTGGCCTCCGCCGGCGCGTCATTCCGGGTTGATAGGGCGCGCATCGAGGCGAAGCCGCCCACACAGAGCTCGTTGATGGAGGCCTCGGTGCCGCCCACCAGCATGGCGCGGGCATGGCCCTGGCGCAGCAGGAGCAGCCCGTCGGTAATGGCGTCGTTGCCGGTGGCGCAGGCGCTAACCACGCAGTGATTGGGCCCGCGCAGCGTGTGCTCCATCGCCACCAGGCCGGCAGCCATGTTGCTGATCATCATGGGCACGAAAAACGGCGAAATATGGCGGGCGCCGTTTTCGTCGAGGTCGAGCACCGAATCGACGAATAGATTGCTGCCGCCCACGCCAGTCCCGAACACCACCCCAATCTCATCCCGCGTCTCCGGAGCAAGCGCGTCGGTATCGAGGCCGGCGTCGTCGAGGGCCTGCTGGGCCACGGCCAGGGCGTACTGGCTGAACGGATCCTGGCGCTCGGCCAGTTTTGCGCTCATGTAGTCGGTGGGGTCGAAGCCGTCGACCTCGCAGGCAATCTTTGTGCGGACGTCCGAGGCGTCAAACTTGGTGATGGGGCCGGCTCCGCTCCTGCCGGCCAGCAGGCCCTCCCAGAACTCATCGACGGAGTGGCCGAGGGGCGTGAGGGCCCCGAGGCCGGTAACGACGACGCGTCGGGAAGGAGCGGGAGCAGCCATGGAGAAAAATGGGGTGATCGGCAGTCGGTGTTGGGGCGTATCGCGTGGGCACCGGCGCGGCGCCTCAGCGAGGCGACGCTGGGGCGTAGGGAGGGCCACGCAAGAGGGACGAGGCGCCTTCTATACGGTGCTGGGGAAGGCGTGCGGGCGTGCTCCGAGGGGTGTATGAAGGAAGGGCCCCGGCTGGGCCATTTCCTCGTACGAAGACAGCCGCCCGGACGAGATCGCCCATCCGTGAGCACTCCTCCACCAAAGGGGGCGCGTCCCTCCTAAAACCGCAAAGCTATGTTAGTGTAGCGTCCCACCTGTTTCGAAACAAGGGGTTCCGTGGGGGTCATGCGGATTTAACCAAGTGGACGGGGGTGTAACCGTGAGGGGGGCGGGGCGCGTACCCTCACACAGCCCCTCCTTCATACACGGTGCCTCCTTCACACAGCGTGCCCTTTTCATGCAGCGTCCTTTCCGTAGTGCATCGCCCCATGCGCATTGCACGGTCGTTGGGCCTGGTACAGGCGTCGGCTTTCTTCTGAGATGTGCCTTCTTATATTAGGGGGTGTGCATCGGCAACGGGAGGCCGGTCGTACCAGGCAGCGACCGAGGCCCGCACGTTTTCGTTCCGCTCCTTCACGAGTCGATTTCTGCAACCGTAATGTCTACCCGTTCTGTGTTTCGCTTCGATCCCAAGGCCATTCTTGGGTCTTTCCTCATCGGTGTGGTATTCGTTGTTCTCTTTACGGCCTTGACTGGCAACATCTTTGGGCGGGCCACCTTTCCGCTGCTTGCCATGACGTCGGGCTTCGTGCTGGCCGGGGTGGGATACGGCTACCTCAGCGAAGGGGAAACCGTCATGGAGCCCGCGCTTGCGGCCGTACTGGTGTCGGTGGTGGCGTACTTTGTGATTGATGCCTTCAACTTCCAGGCCTTTCAATACCTCGTGGAAGACGGGACGTTCACGTACATGATGGTTGTTTCCTTCTTGAACGGGCTCGTGCTGACGTTTGCGGGGGCCTGGGCGGGGGAAACCCTTCAGCGAACATATGCCGGGACTGGCGACTCTGTGCTGGACTGGAGCTGGATCATGGCCGGTACCATTCTTGGCTTTGCCGTGAGCCTCTTCCTCACCAACTTCGTCATCTGGCTGTTCGGGGCGCTGGCCGAGTCGCCCGGGGGCGCGTATGCAGCCCTGGAGCCCTCCAACGTGTGGGTAATGCTGTTTGTGGTGTTTCTGGGCCTGGAGGCCACCGGCTACGTGTGCGCGTTCCGGTCGCCGGGCGACACCTCTTACGAGGCCGCCATCGCCGGGCTCATCACCCTCGTCCTTCTTATCGACGTGTTCGTGTTCGCCCTTGGCGGCCAGTCCATTCTCACCTACGGCCGCATGATCCTGGTGCTCGTGATCGGGCTGCTGGCTTCTCTCGTGGGCGGCTACATCGGAGAGCGCATGCAGACGCGCATGGAGGGGGTGCAGCCCTAGAGGCTTCCGGGGGGAGCCAATACGGGCCGAGGGGGCGGCCTACCGGACGACGAAAGACGGACACTCGTTTTCGGTCGGGGGACACTGGATGAAGACCGGTTGGCTGGCCCGCACGTAGCTGGCAAACACACCGGTACCCCCCTCCACGTGCTCGATCACATTTGGAATTTCGCCCGGCCCTAGGCCGCCGCCCGGCCCGCCGGGCGACTGTGCCTGCTGAGATCGAATGAGGTCGTAAAAGTTGTCGTCGATCACGTGCACGGCGGCCTCATTCGGGCCGTAGAACGCCACGGAAATCCACGGCAGGTCCGTCGTGATGCGCCCCCGGTCGTCGCGGTTGAAGTTGGCCTCGTTTAGCACGCCGGAGGAGGTGGTGCGGTACGTGCCGATGCTGTCGTCCTCCGGGTCGTAGTCGTCCGCGTAGAAGGGCGTGAGGCCGTCGCGGAGTTGAGACGCCGGGCGTCTAAAGTCGAGACGCGAGGTGGTGGTGAGCACGAGCACGGCCTGCTGCTGGCGCCCGCTCTCGGGCGGGGTGATGGTAAAGGCGGGCTGGGCAGGGCCCCGGTAGACGGCGGTCGTATCCCGAGCGTCCACGATTGAAATGGTGTCCGGAACGGTCGTGGTCGCCGTAACCGTCGTGCCGTCCCCGGTTGTTACCGTCAGTTCGTAGGTGGTGAGG
>CAZFJR010000148.1:0-6750 GCA_964519235.1 uncultured Salinivenus sp.
GGCTCTACGGCGCCCTCACCGACGTGACCGGCGGCGAGGCCGACTCGGTGCACCTCGCCTCGTTCCCCGACGTGAAAGAAGACGAGCGCGACGAAGCGCTGGAGCGCCGCATGGGCCTGGCCCGCTCCATCGCCTCCAGCACCCTTTCGCTGCGCAACCAGGCCGAAATCAACGTCCGCCAGCCGCTGCCGCGGATCCTGGTGGTGACCGGCACCGGCGTGCCCGAGGCGGAGGTCGAGCAGGTAAAAGCCATCATCCTCGACGAGGTGAACGTCAAGGACATCGAGTACGTGGAGCACACGAGCGACGTGGTGCGCCGGTCGGCCAAGCCCGACTTCAGCCGGCTCGGGCCGCGCCTGGGCGACCTCGTGAAGGACGTGAACCGGAAAGTGCGGAATCTCGACGACGACGTGATCGACGAGTATGTGCAGACCGGCGAGCTGACGCTGACCGTCGACGGCGAAGAGGTGGCCCTCGGGCCCGACGATCTCATCATCCAGAGCGAGGGCATCGAGGGGTGGCTCGTGGAGCAGGAGGGCGACGTCACCGTGGCGCTCGATACCGAGATCACGCCGGCACTCCGGGCCGAAGGGCTCGCCCGGGAGTCCGTCAAGCGCATTCAGAACCTGCGCAAGGCGGCCGACTTCGACGTCACCGATCGCATCGAGGTTGCCTATCACGGCTCCGATCAGATCGCCGGCGCGGTGGCCGAATACGGCGACTGGATCCGGAACGAGACGTTGGCCCTAGAGTTGCAGCCGTCCGAGACGCCGACCGGAGAGGCCGTAGAGACGTTTCAGATCAACGACGAGCGCATCACGATCGGTGTCCGGCGGGCCGAAGCCGACGAGTCGCTCGGGGCCTGAGCATTCCTGCGCCGCGGTTCTGGCTCGTGGTCGGGTCTCTCGTGCACATCCTGCAGCACTTATCCAGCAGCCAATGCCGAACGACACGTCCAACACCTCCGACGCCCCACTCCACGCCCGGTCCGGCGAGGGGGACGACGGGCAGGAAGAGCGTAAGACCCCGTTTTCTGACGAGGAGCTGGAGCACTTCCGAGAACTCATTCTCCAGCGCCGCCGTGAGGCTAGGGCTGAGATTGAGCAGATGCGCAAGCAGATTGAGGACGCCAAGGAGCAGGCCGACGACAACACGGCTTACGGCATCCATATGGCCGACGCTGGCACCGACGCGATGGAGCGGGAGAAGCTTCACCTTATGATTGCCCGCCAGCAGAAATACATCGGCTACCTTGATCGCGCCCTAGAACGCATTGACAACAAGACCTATGGCATCTGTCGGGTCACCGGCGAGCCCATTTCCAAGGGGCGGCTGGAGGCAGTGCCGCACACCGAGATCTCAATCGACGCGAAGCTGAAAGAAAAGTCGTCGTGACCTTTGGCGTACGCTCCCGCTTTTGCTGCCTACCCGCTGCGCCCTCGCACTCCCACACGCGGCAATGATCGACTACGTCTCCGGCACGCTCGTGGACAAAAACCCCGAGTCGGCCCTCGTGGACGTGAACGGCATCGGCTACCGGGTGCACGTACCCACCTCCACCTATCAGAGCCTTCCCGATCCCGACGAAGCGGTCACGCTCTACACGTACCACTACCTGCGCGAAGATGACGAGTCGCTGTACGGCTTTGCCACCAAGGCCGAGCGGACCGTCTTCGAAACCATGACCGGCGTCTCGCGCGTGGGGCCCAAGTTGGCGCTCTCGGCCCTTTCGTCCATGAGCCCCACCGAGTTGCGCGACCACGTGATGGAGGAAGACAAAAGCCGCCTGACACAGATCTCGGGGGTCGGCAAGAAGACGGCCGACCGGCTCATTGTGGAGCTTCGCGATCCACTGGCCGACCTGGATGTGTTCGACGATGCCTCGCCCCTCAGCGGCGGGTCGGACGCGCGAGCGGAAGCACGGGCCGATGCGCTCGAGGCCCTCACCGAACTCGGAATGAAAAAGGCGGACGCCGAGCGTGCTATTCGGCGGGTGCTGCGTGAGGACGCCAGCATCCAGTCGGCCAACGAATTGACCCAGCGTGCCCTTAAAGAAAATCAGAGCTAGCGCCCGTCCTCACTGTCTCGCCACCCCGGCGCCCGTCCCCATGCCCGATGCTCCCCGCCTATTCGCCCTCTCCGAAAGCCAAGGCTTTGGAGAGGCCGTCGCCGCCGCACTCGACACCGATCTCCAACCCCACCACGAACAGACCTTCACGGACGGAGAGCACGAGGTGCGCCCCGAGGTGAATGTGCGCGGCCGCGACGCCTTCGTGGTGCAGTCCCTGTACGCGGATGACGAGTGGAGCGTCAACGACAAGCTATGCCGCCTGCTGTTCATGCTTGGGGCCCTCAACGACGCGTCCGCCAAGCGTGTAACTGCGGTCATCCCGTATCTCTGCTACCAGCGCAAGGACCGCAAGACGCGTCCGCGTGGCCCGGTCACCACTCGCTACGTGGCGGGCTTGTTCGAGGCCGTGGGGGTCGACCGCGTCCTTACGATGGACGTTCACAACCTCGCCGTTCTCCAGAACGCGTTTCGGGCTCGCACCGAGCACTTGGAAGCTCACCCGCTGTTCGTCCACGAATTGAACGACGTGGTTGGCGAGGCGGACGTGGTCGTGGTGTCTCCGGACGAGGGCGGCGTGAAACGGGCCAGCAAGTTTGCGGAAGGGTTCGGTGCTGTGCTGGGCCGGGAGGTGCCCACGGCGTTCGTCGAAAAGACGAGAAAGGCGGACGGGGTGCAGGGCGGCACCCTCGTGGGAGACGTGGATGGCCAGGTCGCCATCATTGTGGACGACCTCATCAGTACGGCCGGCACCATCACACAGGCGACGTCCGCCGCCGCGGCGGGCGGTGCCGAAGCGGTCTACGCTGCTGCCACGCACGGCCTCTTCGTGGGACCTGCGAACAAGCGCATCGCCAACGCACCGCTCGATGCCCTCTTCGTAACCAACACGGTCGCTCCCCAGCTCACCGGCGCGGCGGGAGAGCGCCTCCACATCTGCAACGCGGCGCCCCGATTTGCCGCTGCCATCCGCGCCATCCACACCGAAACTTCCGTGAGTGCTCTGAACGAAGTATAGCGGGGCGCCCGAAGGACCGGCCACGCTGCGGCCCGTGGGACCCGGAGCTACAGGGGGCGAAGGCGCACCTGAACAATCGCGTCGGGGTCGTCGAGCCGGTTCCGAGCGATGGCCCGGTACCAGCGCCAGCGGCCATTTCCGGTGCGCAGGCGCAACAGCCACCGCGCGCGCGGCTTCCCGTGGCGGACCATGTGCGCGAGGTCCCGCATCACCCGGCGCAGGTTGTGCCCGTGGACGTGCGAGAAGAAACACGAATCGAGCGACGCATCGGAGGGGTACTCGAGAATCCGCCGGGCGGGCTCGTTCGAGTGCTGAATAGTCCCCTCCGCGTCGAGGGCAAGAGTTGGTACATATATGGACTTCTTGTTTTTGGAAGCGCTTCCAAAAGCGGATTGGGAAGATGGGGGAGATGGAGGGGGAACTGAGGCCATGACAATCCCTCTTGGCTAATCACGGGAGGCCGGTAGAGGCAGGTGGCGCCGCGCTGCGTCAAATACCCGTCTGCCTGCAAACAAGCGCCCGACGAAGCGTGTGCACCCTCGGACGCACGCGGTGCGCCACTGTACAGGAGGACCGAAAAGATTCCGGCAACGAAGCGGTTCAACAGGAAAGCTGTTCTGTAAATGCTTTTTCAATGTACCATTACTGAATATAGCAGGATGCGCACCGCAGAGTCAATTCTCTGTTCGGAAAAGTAAAGGGAGAGAGATTGGGAAGGAACCTGGGGGCAATGTCCGAGGGTGCCACTCCCAAAATGCTGCGTGCAAACCATGCTGCGTGCAAACCGGAGAAGAATGGCTTTGTCTCCGAACTCGCAGGCACACATTTCGGTTTGTACTGCTCCCTGCTCACAGTCATCTCCAAAAGTGGTGCCCCCAAGCATGCACACGGCCGATGCCCTCGCCCAGCAGCTCGACGGCCTCGTTCACCTCGACACCCAGCGTGCCCCGAAGGGCCTCGACCTGACGGTCGACGCGGTCTTTCGCACCACCGGCCACGGCCAACTCGACTTCGGCGGGAGCGAGTTTCAGGCCGCGCCCCGTGAGCGAATCGAGCCGGTGCTCGACGATCCGGAAGACGACTACGGGTGGTGGACGCTGGAGAAGGGGGCCTACGTCATCCAGTACAACGAGGCTCTGTCGCTGGACGACGGGGAGCAGGCGGTCGTGACACCGCTGGAGCGGACGCTTCACGCCGGGGCGCACCACGGCTCGTTCGTTCTCGACGACGACCGCGACCCCCTCGAAACGCTGCTCGTGGTGAGCCGGATGGGCTGTCGCCTGAAGGAAAACTGCCGCGTCTCCCGCCTCGTGGTCCTCGACTGAATGCCTGGAGCCACTCCGCTCCCTCGTTCCCGCGCTCTCCACTCCACGCTCTCTGCCCCCACGCACGGATGCCCGAACTTCCCGATGCCGTCGTCTACGAACGCCGCGTCGCCGACGGGGCGCTCGGTCGCACCATTGCCGGCACCACGGTCGTCGACCCGCTCATTCTCGGCGACGATCTAGACCCGCACCGCTTCGACGAGGTGCTCCGCGGCCGCACGCTGACGGAGACCCACCGCCACGGCAAGCACGTCTTTGCACGCTACGGCGACGAGACCGGGTGGCTGGCCCTCCACTTCGGCATGACCGGGCGCGTGCAGGCCGTTCTGGACGGGGAGATGCCGGAGTACGCGTACGTTCAGTTTCACTTCGAGGAGGGCGGAGGCCTGGCGTTCGAGTGTCCGCGCAAGTTTGCCCGCGTTCGCCTCATCGATACGCCGGACGCTTTCGTAGACGCGAAAGACCTCGGTCCGGATGCTCGCCGCGCGGACGTGGAGACGTTTCTGGAGCCGTTTGCCGCGCGCCGCGGCACCATCAAGGGGCGGCTGCTGGATCAGAGCGTCGTGGCGGGCCTCGGCAACATCTACGCCGACGAGGCGCTCTACCAGGAAGGCATCCATCCGCGGACGACGGTGCCGACCCTTTCGGAGGACGACCTGCGCGGCCTCTACGACGCCGTTCAGGAGGTCGTCGATGCCGCCATCGCCGTGGACGCAGATCCGGAAGCACTCGACCCCGACCGCTTCATGCTGCCCCATCGTTACGGCGACGAGCACTGTCCCAACACCGGCGTCCCTCTCGAAACGGAGACCGTTTCCGGGCGCACCGCCTACTACTCCCCCGCCCGCCAGGCGCCGCCCTCGTAAGTTCACGTTTCCGCCTCTCCCCACCTCTGCACGTCTGTACCTCCATCCGTCCACACGTCCATGCCTGACGTCCGCATCGGCACCTCCGGCTGGCAGCACGACACCTTTGCCGGTCGCTTCTACCCCGACGACATTGCCCAGGACGACTGGCTTGGGTACTACGCCGACACGTTCGACACCGTCGAGGTCAACAACACCTTTTACCAGAGCCCCGAGGCGGCCACGCTCCGCGCATGGCGACAGCGAACGCCGCAGGGCTTCCAGTTTGCGGTGAAGGCGAATCAGTACATCACCCACTTCAAGAAGCTCAAGGACCCGGAAGAACCGGTCCAAAATCTGTACGAGAACGTGGCGCCGCTGGAAGACGACCTCGGCCCGATTCTTTTCCAGTGCCCGCCGAACTGGCATCAGAACCTGGAGCGCCTCCACAACTTCCTGGAGGGGCTCGACGACACCCACCGGCACGTCTTCGAGTTTCGGGACCCCACGTGGCTCAACGAGGAGACGTACGACGCCCTCGCGGCCCACGACACGGCGTTCTGCATCTACGACTTTGGCGACCGCTCCACCCACCGCGTCGTGACGACGGACTGGGTCTACCTGCGCCTGCACGGGACGGGAGAGGCGTACCACGGGCGCTACTCGGAGGCCGAGCTCGACGACTGGGCCGATGCCATTGCCGACTGGCAGGACGAGGGCCTCGACGTGTACGTCTACTTCAACAACACCGCGGGCGAGGGCCACGCCCCCCACGACGCGCAGCGGCTGCAAGATCGGCTGCACGGAGGTGCAAAATAACTGCGTAGCATAGCAGGCACCCGCTGGCGACCGGATAAAAACTTCGCACTGCAAAAACACAGCCTCACTTGTGCGCTAGACTCCGGATCTGCGCTTTGCTCGTCCGGAGCTGACGGTTACGCTTCGCTTCGAGCGGTGTCTGAGGTTTCTAGATGACAGCACCATGGGGCTTGTCGTGCCGCGCGTTGCCGATGTCCAACCTAATGGAATCTCGTGCGTGTTGACGTGGAGTGCGGATCCCACAGCAGGTTCCTGCAGCATGACGCTCCCCGAGCGCTTCCGCGACGCCACGTTCGAAGCCTACGAGCCCCAGACGCCGAGTCAGGCGGAGGCACTTCAGGTCGCGCAGCGGTTTGCGGCAGAGCAGCGCCGAGATCCCTCTTGGACCGAACGGGTCCGGCAGTTGCTAGGGGCGGGGCGCGACGGTCGGTCGCAGGGGCTCTACCTGGTGGGGCCGGCCGGAACGGGCAAGACGCATCTGCTGGCCGCCACCTACAACGCCCTCACGCCCGAGGTGCCCTGTGCCTTTCTCCATTCCAGCACGCTCTTCCGCCAGACCGAGCCGCCGGATGCCTTCGCGAATCGCCTGGCCGACGAGTACGCTCTCTGCTGCCTCGACGAGGTGGAAATCGACGATCCTGCGAACGAGATGCGACTGGCCGGGGTGATGAAGGC
>CAZFJR010000149.1:0-6661 GCA_964519235.1 uncultured Salinivenus sp.
GCTCGGCCCCCCGCCCGTCCCCTACGCCTGGGTCGCCCTCGGCTCGCAGGCCCGCTACGAACAAACACTCCACTCCGACCAGGACCACGCCCTCCTCCTCGACGACGACGCCACCGCGGCGCACGACGACTACTTCCGGGACCTGGCGGCCTTCGTCAGCGACGGCCTCCACGCCTGCGGCTACCCCTACTGCCCCGGCGACGTCATGGCCACCACCGACCGCTGGCGCCAGCCTCTCGCCGACTGGAAGCGCACCTTCGAGCAGTGGATCGAGGAGCCACAGCCCGAAGCCCTCATGCACGCCAGCATCTTCTTCGACCTCCGCCCCGTGCACGGCACCGAGGCCCTTACGGACGCCCTCCACCGCTTCGTGCTCGACCACACGACCGACCACACCATCTTCCTCGCCTGCCTGGCCGCCAACGCGCTGGAGCACACCCCGCCCCTCGGCTTCTTCCGCCAGTTTGTCCTGGCCACCCACGGGGAGCACGAAGACGCCCTCGACCTGAAGCACGACGGCCTCGTCCCCATCATCGACCTCGCCCGCCTCCACGCCCTCGCCCACGGGGTGCCCGCCGTCAATACCCGCCGCCGCCTCCGCCAGCTGGCCGAGCAGGGTGCCCTCAACGACGGCGACGCCGCCGACCTGCAG
The DNA here is from genome assembly GCA_964519235.1 of uncultured Salinivenus sp. Classification (GTDB taxonomy): domain Bacteria; phylum Bacteroidota; class Rhodothermia; order Rhodothermales; family Salinibacteraceae; genus Salinibacter. The sequence goes on from CAZFJR010000149.1 coordinate 653, forward strand.
GATGCCTTCGCCTTCATCGCCCAGATCCGCCTCCGCCACCAGGTCCGCCAGATTGCCGACGGCGCAGCCCCCGACAACTACGTCTCCCCCGACGCCCTCTCCGCCTTCGACCGACGCCACCTCAAGGACGCCTTCCGCATCGTCAAAACCGCCCAGGCCGCCGTCGAGCAGCGCTACCAGACCGCCTTCGTCTCCTGATGCCGCTATGCTGTCCTCCCTGCTGCGCTGGTGGTACCGCCGCCAGACGTCGGCCGCCTTCATGCGCGACTACCTGGACGCGCCTCGTCCCTCTCGCCGCACGCCGGCCCTCGACGCGGACTATCTGGTGCTCGACCTCGAAATGACCGGCCTTCAGCCCGCGTCCGACCGCATCGTGAGCATGGGCTGGGTGCACGTGCGGGCGGGCCGCATCCGGATGCGCACGGCGCGTTACGTGCTGCTCGCCGTCGACGCCTCGGTGGCCGAGAGCGCCCCCATCCACCACCTGCGCGACCAGGACTTGTCGGGCGGCTGCTCGGAGCGCGAGGCGCTGGAGGCCCTCCTTCAGGCCCTTCAGGGGCGCGTCCTGGTGGCCCACCACGCGCCGCTCGACCTCCGTTTCCTGCACGCTGCCTGCCGCCGCCACGCCGGAGTGCCTCTCCTCACCCGCACCGTCGATACGCTCGCCCTTGCCCGGCGGCGCCGGCAGCGCGGCCACCGCCAGGCCCGCGACGGCGAGCTTCGCCTCGACGCCCTCCGCTCCGCCTACAACCTGCCGCGCTACCCCGCCCACAACGCCCTCTCTGACGCCCTCGCCACCGCCGAGCTCTTTCTGGCGCTCTTGCGGCGCCAAGCCAACGGGGCGTCCCTTCGCGCCCTGCTCCAGTCTCGGCTACGTCCCGCCCTGCTCCGCTAACAAAATCTGCTTCCCCCGCAACAATCGCCGGGCTTCCTGCCGGGGCCGCCGGGCTGGGCACGTTTCTGGGCACAAACCGCGTAGAACGGATCTGGGGCCCCGCCGAGGAAGCGCTCTGTTGGAGGCACGAGTGGGCTCTCACTGATTACCTCCGCCTCCCCGAACAGGCCGGTCGCTTCCAGGTAGCTCTCAACGAGCCGGCACCGCTCCCGGCCCGACGCCTCCCGCCAGGCCCGAATCGCTTTCTGGGCAAACATTCGATTCGAAAAGCTCACAACAACAGTTCCACCAGGACGCAGCGTCCGGGCGACCTCTGCGAACACCCGCTCTGGGTGCTGCAGATACTGCACCGACACCGCGCAGAGTGCGGCCCCGAACGCTTCGCTGCCAAGGGGAAGCCTCTGCTTCGTGTTCAGGTCCTGGACGAAGAAGTCGGTGAGCCGCTCGTTGGCGGCCAGCTCTTCCTCGTTCATGCCGTGGCCGACAACTCGGCCCAGGGTCCTCTCTTCCGGCAGGTGGGACACCCAACTGCTCATCAGGTCGAGGACGTTTGCCCCTGGTTCCAGCTTCTGGCGGTAGAGGGTGGCAAGGCGCTCGCGGAAGCGTTCATCGACGTGGTGAACAAACCGAGGGTCCTGGTAGAAGGCGCGGTCGGGACCGTCGTTTTGCCGAATGCGCTCCGAATCGGCAAGAACCTTCTGGTCAACGAAAACGGAATCGGGCATGAGAACGCGCAGGGCTGCTGTGGTCGGTGTTGGTGTGGAGTGTGAGGCACTGAGGGGCGCTCGGGCTACGTGACCTGTTACATAGCTCTCAAGGTTGCATGACCCTCAAAGATGGAAACGTCCGCCCGAGGGCACAGTGCCTGTCGCACTTGGAAAATCCGGGGGCAAAAGGCCTTCTCTCTGCCGACTCAATGGGGGAAAACGTCCCGTGCGCCCGAATATTCTTCGGGTGTGCAACTTTTTCGTCGCGGAACAACGTTCCGCGAACTGCTGTGCGGAAGACGGTTCCGGGGCGCACTCTCTCCGCAGCCACTCCTTCGCGGCTCGCTGGTGCCTCACGGGGCGCGACACGCTTTGTCGTGGTCCCCCGAACGTAACAGCCTCCGAACACCCACCGCCTTTTGTTAAACGCTGGAGCGCATTTTGTGGCGGGGTGATTCCCCACGCGTTCCAACCTGTTTGTCTCATGTCTCGCCTGCCGCTCTCGCTGGCCTTCTGGGGATTGCTTGTCCCTGTGTTGCTGTCCGGGCCTATCAGCCCAGCCCATGCCACCCTCGTCCCTTTCGTTTCGGAAACGGCCTGTTCCTTTACACGCGCCGACTCGTTGCCCCCGGCCGACCCGATTGGCCGTGTGCGCCGCGACGCCAATGGCGACGGGGTGCCCGACCGGGTTGGGGACACGGTGCGAGTTGCCGGGCGCATTGTGGCCGCGCCCGGAGCGGTGCCCGTGCCGGAGCAGGGAGTCGGGGCGCTGCAGGACGCCACCGGCGGCATCCACGTGCTTTTGCCAGGGGCACAGTCCCTCAGTCGGGGCGACAGTGCCCGCGTGTGGGGCGTGCTGCGACACCGGGATGGGCTGGCCCAAATTGAAGGGCTGCACCACAAGCGCGTGGGTTCCACCCGGCGTGTGCCGGCTCCCCTTCCGCTCTCGGTGCCCTCGGCGGAGGGGGAGCGCTACGAAGGGCGCCTGGCTCGCGTAGAGGGCGTGGTGACGGCCCAGAGCACAAATCCGGGGGGCGAGTACTTCGTGCTCCGCGAAACGCAGGGGCACGAAGCGCAGCTGACCGTATTCGCGTCGGACCGGCATGCCGAGCGCGTGCGCCTGGGACGAATCGGGCACGGCGAGCAGGTCTCGGTCACCGGCATCGTAGGTCAGTACGACCTCTCCTACCAGATTCTGCCCCGTGAGGCGGCGGACCTGGCCCCGACCCGCACGATCCCGCCTTACCTGTGGTGGGGGCTCCTGGGCATCGGGGCCCTCATCTCGATCGCGGGTGGAGCGATCGTGTTTTTGCGAATGGCCGTCCGGCGCCGCACCCAAGAGCTGCGGGAGAGCCAGGAGGCGCTGCGCGAGCGCGAAAGCCGCCTCCGCTCCATTACCGAAAACGTCTCGGATGGGATCTACCGGTCGACCGCCGCGGACGGACTCGTGTACGCCAACCAGGCCTTTATCGACCTGTTCGGGTACGAGAGCCTGGACGACCTGCAGGCGGTGCATCCCGATCAGCTCTACGTACACCCCAGCCGCCGGCAGGCGCTCATCGAACAGGAGGCCCGGCAGGGAGCCCTCGAAGGGGTCGAGGTGCAGTACCGGCGCAAGGACGGATCGTCGTTCGTTGGGCTTCTCAGCACGCGCCGGGTCGAGGGCCCCGACGGAGAGCACATCTATCACGACGGGGCCATTACCGACATCACCGAGCGGAAGGAAGAGGAGCGCCGACGGGCCCAGATCATCGAGCGTGTGACCGACGCCATCGTGGAGCTGGACGCGGACTGGCGCTTTGCGATGGCCAACGAGCGGGCCGAGGCGCTGTACGGCCCCTCCGAGACAGGCCTTCTCGGCAAACGCCTCTGGGACGTTGTCGACGAGTTAACGGGCAGCCGCTTCGAAACGGTCTACCGACGGGTGATGGAAACCCGCACCCCTGAATCGCTGGAGGCCTCCCACCCCGGCTTGAACGGGTGGTTCAATGTTCAGGTCTACCCCAACGCCGACGGCGGGCTGTCCCTCTACCTCGAAGACGTGACCGCGCGCCGCAGGCGGCAGGAGCGCCTTGAGCGGCAGAACGACCTCTTCGGGAAGGCCCAGGAGATCGCCGAGGTAGGGGCCTGGGAGTACGACGTGGCCTCCGAGAAGGCGACCTGGACCGGGAAGGCCCGTCGCATCCTCGGCGTCTCGCCCAGCATGGACATTGGCCTGCGGGACTCGTTCCAGCGCTACCACGCGGAGGACCGCCCCGACGTGAAGGCGGCCTTCGCGGAGGCGGTGGAAGACGGCACGCCCTTCGACCTGGAGGTGCGCCTGGCCACCGGCGCAGGGGAGCAAACGTGGGTTCGGGCCCGCGGGGAGCCGCAGATGGACGAAGGCGCGGTGGCGCGGGTGCGGGGCACCATTCAAGACATTACCCGCCGACGGGAGCGCCAGGACGCACTCCGGCAGTCGAAGAGCCGCTACCAGACGCTCGTCGAAAACTTTCCGGGCGGCGGCGTTTTCTTGTTCGACGAGGACCTCGTGTACCAACTGGCCGGCGGCCAGGGGCTTGCCGAGGCCGGCCTCTCTAGCGAAGCCGTGGTCGGGCGTACGCTGCACGACCTTTTTCCCCGGGCCATCGCCGAGCGGCAGAGCACGTACTACCGACGCGCCCTCGCGGGCGAAAAACATGTCTTCGAAGAGAGCTACCGGGGCCGCCACTACCGCATCCAAACCCTGCCGGTGCCGGAGGGCGAGGAGGACGTGGCCTGCGGAATGGCCGTCTCTCGGGACATCACCAAGCGAAAGCGCCGCAAGGAGGCCCTACAGAGACGCCAGGAGAAGGTTGAGGCCCTGTACTCGGCGGCCGACCGCTTGCTTCGCGCCGCAAGCCGGGACGAGGTTGCCGCGGCGCTGGTCCGGCTGATCCGAGAGACGCTGGGCCACCCGGGCGTCTCGGTTCGATTTGCGCAGGACGGGGCCCTGCAGGTGTGCCGGGTGGCCGACGCCACCCACACGTTTATGCCCGAGCGGCCGACCTTCGCCATAGACGGGGACAGCGCCGTAGCAGAGGTGTACCGAGACGGCGAGACCCTCAGGGTTGAAGACCGGGAGGCGGTCGAGACGGACGATCCACACGATTATGGCGACCTGCGGGCCGTGGTGGTCGTGCCGATGGGCAAGCATGGCACCTTCGCGGTGGCCTCCCCCAAGCCGGGTGCCATCGGGGCATTCGACACCCACCTCATCGAGGTGCTGGGCACCTACGCCACGGGGGTGCTCGACCGGCTCGACCGGGAGCGCAGCCTGCAGAAGGAGCGGGACCTTCTGGACCAACTCCTCGCGACGAGCCCCGCCGCCATCGTGCTGCTCAACGCGGACGGCGACTTTGTTCGGGCCAACGACCGCGCGAAGGAGGTGCTCGGGGTGGAAAAAGAGGAAGTCACCAACCGAACGTTCGACGACTCCGAGTGGACCATTACGACGGTGGACGGTCGCCCAATTCCGCGCGAGGAGCTTCCATTTGCCCAGGTCATCCGAACGGGCGCGCCCCTCTACAATCACGAGCACGCAATTAGGTGGCCGGACGGCACCCGCAAGATCTTGTCGGTAAGCGGGGCCCCGCTTGAGGACGCCGATGGCCACGCCCAGGGCGCGCTGTTTCATCTCAGCGACATCACCGAGCAGAAAGAACGCGAGCGCACCCTCCGCAGCCGCACGCAAAAAATCGAGGCGCTGTACGAGGCCACAGGACAGTTGCTCCGCGCCTCTAGCCGAGAAGAAGTGTTCGACCGCGTTCACACGGTGCTCCGGAACGTGTTCTCGTATCCGTTTCGGCACACCACGTCGGTACAGGACGGCACCCTTGTTCCGATGCGCACCTTCGCCGACGGGCGCCTGCAACTGCCCACGCCCACGCCCCGCCCGGTGGGCGGCGACACCATGGTGGAGCGCGCACTCGAAAACGGCGAGGCACGGGTGGCCACCTCACCCGAGGCACTGCCTGACGGCATCGCGTACGGCGACCTGCGTTCCGCGGCGGGCGTGCCCATTGGCAGCCAGGGGGCCATCGTCGTTGGTCGCACAGAGACCGGCGCGTTCGACCGGCTCAATCTCCACCTTCTGGAGGTGCTGGGCGGCTACGCGGCCCTGGTCCTGGAGCGCCTCTCGCGCGAGGCGGCCCTGCAGGCGGCCAAACGGGAGGCGGAGCAGGCCCGCGACCAGGCCGAGGCGGCCAGCCGGGCCAAGTCCTCCTTTCTCGCAAACATGAGCCACGAGATTCGCACGCCGCTGACCTCCATTATCGGCTTCGCCGAAGCCCTCGGCGAGGAGGTGGGCACAAGCGGGGCCCCGGCCGCCGAGAGCGAGGCTCCGGCCACCGAGAACAGCCAGGCCGGTCGGTTTGCCAAGCTGATCGA
>CAZFJR010000150.1:0-6607 GCA_964519235.1 uncultured Salinivenus sp.
TATCAATGTCGACGACCCCAACCGCCTCCTCGCCCGCCGTCACCTACGCCGACGTGGCCGCCGCGGCCCGGCGCCTCGACGACGTGGTGCACCGGACGCCCGTCATGACCTCCCGCACCGTCGACCACCGCGTGGGCGCCGACGTGCTCTTCAAGTGCGAGAATGTCCAGCGCACCGGCGCCTTCAAGATTCGGGGCGGGTACAACGCCGTCTCGCAGTTGCCGGCGGCGGCCAAGGAGCGGGGCGTCGTTACCTACTCCTCCGGCAACCACGCCCAGGCGGTGGCGCTGGCGGGCCGCGAGCTGGGGGTCGACGCGACGATCATCATGCCGGAGACGGCCCCCCAGGTCAAGCTCGACGCGACCCGCGGGTACGGGGCGGAGGTGGTCGAGTACGACCCGACCGAGACGGTCCGCGAAGAGTTGGGACGGCGCCTCGCGGCGGAGCGCGGGCTCACGCTCGTGCCGCCCTACGACCACCCGGACGTGGTGGCCGGGCAGGGCACCGTGGGCGACGAGCTGTTCGACCAGGCGGGCGCCCTCGACGTGCTGCTCGTGTGCTGCGGGGGCGGCGGGCTGCTGTCCGGCTGTGCCCTGGCGGCGCGGCACCACGCGCCGGACTGCACCGTCATCGGCGTGGAGCCGGCGGCGGGCGACGATGCCACCCGCTCGTTTCACTCGGGCGAGCTCCAGACGGTAGAAAATCCCGACACGGTGGCCGACGGCGCCCGCACGCCGTACCTGGGCGACGTCACGTTTCCGCTCGTGCTGGAGCACGCGGACGACATGGTCACCGTCTCGGACGAAGCCCTCGTCCGCGCGATGCACCTGCTCTGGGAGCGGATGAAGATGGTGGTGGAGCCAACCGGGGCGCTCGGGGCCGCGGCGCTGCTGAGCGGGGCGGTGCCCGGGCGCGGCCGCCGGGTGGGCGTGGTGGTGAGCGGCGGCAACGTGGATCTCGGGCGCGCGGGCGCTCTATTTGACCGGTACGGCCTGGTGTAGGCCCGCCCTTCTTGCCGGCCCCGCACGGCTTCGTTTGTCCCGCCTCTTTTCTGCGGGCCCGGGGGCACGGCCCGGCGGGCCGCGTTCCCGGCCGTCCCCCACAGCGGCGCGCTGTGGGCCCTTTCTGGCACAGTGTTTGTTTTGTAAAAAACACACAACGTGCCCCTCTCCAGCCCCTTCGTGGTTATGCGCCGGGACCCCGCCCAGTGGCTTTCCTTCTCGTTGGCTCGCGAACAGGACCCCGACCTGCGCTCGGTGCTCACGCGGGTGCTGCACACCGGGCTCCGCCAGTGCGGCGCGATCGGGCTGGTGGCCGCCCTCCTGTACGTGGGGCTCAGCGTCTTCGGGCTCGGGTACGACATGACCTGGACCTACGAGTCGATCGTGAACGGGGCCCTCGACCACCAGATTGTGGCGGTCGGCATTCTGGTGGTGGCGGCCCTGAGCGTCATTGGGCTGGTGCTGGCCCAGAGCCGCTGCTCCCTGCAGGCGGGGCGGCTCTTTGGGTGGGGGGCCATTCTCGTTGCGACGGCCGTGGCCACGTTCGAAGGGGCGGTGCGGGGGGCCTTCAGCACCGAGTACGTGATTCTGGTGTACCTGCTCATCGTCGCGATCATTCCCTTTCGGCCTGCGCAGGTGGTGGGCATCGGCGGCTCCGTGGCGCTAATGGTGTACCTGCTCGGTCCCTCCGGTCCCGCCTGGACGGGCGGGCTGGGATTCTCGGCGGGCATGGCCAAGCACCTCCTGTTTCTCGTCGGCGGCTCGGTGCTTGTTACGGGGGCCAGTCTCGTTCTGTACCGCCGGCACCGTTCGTTCGGGGCGGCCCAGGCGTCCCTCCAGAAGAAGCAGGACCTGCTTCGGCGCACCCAGGAGGTGGCCCAGGTGGGCGGCTGGGAGTACGATCCGGGCGCCGACGCGGTGCGGGGCACCGAAGAGCTGTACCGCATCCTCGGCCTCCCGGCCGAGCAGGCGTTCGACCGTGCCTCGTGGATGGAGCTGTACGCCCCCGGTGCCCGCACCAGCGTGGAGCAGGCCCTGGAGCGCTGCCTGCAGGAGGGCATCCCGTTCGACCTAAAGGTATCGCTCGTAACGGCCCAGGACGAGCACCGCGAGGTGCGCCTCCGCGGAACGGCCGAGGCCTCCCCGGACGGGTCTCCGCGCATCACCGGCATTCTGCAGGACATTACCGAGCGGCAGGCCATGCAGAAGCGCCTCCACGAGCAGGAACGCCTCCTCCGCTCCATCACCGGAAACGTATCGGACGGCCTCTACCGCCTCGTTCCGGGGGAGGGCATCGTCTACGCCAACCAGGCCTTCGCGCAGCTTTTCGGGTACGACGGGGCGGCCGAGGTGCTCGGGCTCGACCCCCACGTGCTGCACGCCCACGCCGAGCGGCAGGCCGCGCCCCTTCGGGTGCCTGAAGATTCCACCCAGAACGAGGAAGTCCTTCTGCGCCGGAAGGACGGCTCCACGTTCGTGGGCCTGCTCGGGGGGGCGGTTGTGCGCGACGAGGACGGCACGGTGCAGCACATCGACGGGGTGGTGACCGACATCACGGACCTGAAGGAGCGGGAGAAGACCCTGAAGGGGGAACGCGACCGCTTCGAGACCCTCTTCGAAACGCTGCTGCAGGAGAGGTGAGGAGCGCCGGTCTCTCGTCTCGCCGCGGAGGGGCCGGGGGCCTCCGCCGCCCTCGTTCTTGCTGCCGGGTCGGAGCAGGGGCCCTGGTACGATACTTGTTCTGCGAGAGGGCCCTCTTGGACTTCAGAATGGCCCGCACGAGGCGATAGCGCATGCACGCATCGGAGACAGCTCTCTGGCGACTCTTCACGGTGGCCCACCCTCAGGAGCAGGATCCGGACTTTCGGTCGGTGCTGGCCGACGTTCTGCACACGGGGCTCCGCCAGTGTGGGGCCATCGGGCTGGTGGGCGTTCTGTTGTACGTGGGGCTGGGCGTGCTGGGCCTGGGCTACGAGGTGCACTGGACGTACCGGGGCCTCCGTACCAGCGGCGTGGAACCGCAAATCGTGGCGACGGGCATCCTCATCGTGGCGGCGCTGAGCGTGGTGGGCCTTGTGCTGGCCCAGATGGAATGCAGCCTGCGGACCGGGCGGTTGTTTGGGCTGGGGGCGGTGGTGCTGTCGGGCGCCGTGGCGATGTTTGAGGGCGGCATGCGCGGCACGTTCGGGACCGGGTACGTCGTTCCGACGTACCTCGTTGTCGTGGCCGTGGTGCCCTTTCGTCCGCTGCAGGTGTTGGGGATTGGCGGCTCGGTGGCGCTCATCGTGTACGTGCTGGGGCCGTCGGGGCTGGCGTGGACGCCCTCGCCCGCCCTCACCGCCGAGATGGCACGGCACCTGGCCTTCGTGGGGGGAAGTGCCGTGCTCATCACGGGCACGAGCGCCGCCCTGTATCGCCGCCACCGCGCGTTCGCCCTGGCGCAGGCGTCCCTCCAAAAGAACCGCGACCTGCTCCGGCGGGTGCAGTCGGTGGCCCAGGTGGGCGGCTGGGAGTACGACCCGGCGGCCGACACGGTAACGGGCACCGAGGAGGTGTACCAGATGCTGGACCTCCCCCCGGACGTTCCGGTCGACGCCAAGACGGGCCTCGGCCTGTACCCGCCCGCCGCCCGGGCGGAACTACGGAACGCCCTCGACCGCTGCCTCCACGGCCGCGAGCCGTTCACCCTGGAGGCCCCCATCCACACGGCCGAGGGCGAGCAGCGGTGGGTGCACGTGCGCGGCACGGCCCGAGAACGGTACGACGGGACCGTGCGGCTGCTCGGCACCATGCAGGACATCACCGAGCGGCACGAGATGGGGGCGCGCCTCCGCGAGCGCGAGGCACTGCTCCGCTCCATCACCGAGAACGTCAACGACGGCATCTACCGCATCACCCCCGACGAGGGGCTGGTCTACGCAAATGAGGCCTTCGCCCGCATGCTCGGCTACGACTCGGTAGCGGCCGTGCTCTCCGTAGCCCCGCCCGATTTGTACGCCGCGCCGGACGCGCAGGCGCCCCTGCTTCGGGCCCCGGAGGCCGATGCACCCGATGCCTGCGAGGTGGAGTTTCAATGCTCCGACGGGTCCACCCTTACCGGCCTACTCGACGGTACGGTGGTTCGCGGCGACGATGGCGCGGTGCGGTACGTGGACGGCGTGGTCACCGACATCAGCGCCCTGAAGGCCCGGGAGGCCGAACTGCAGCGCGAACGGGACCGGTTCGAAACTCTGTTCGACAACCTCCCGACCCCCGTCGTGCAGGGCGTGCTCGACGACGGCCAGGCGCAGGTCCAAACGATCAATCGGGAGTTCGAGAAGACATTCGGGCACGACGCGCAGTCCGTAGAAGGGCAGGCGATGTGCACCCTCATCGGGCCGGAAGAAGCCCCCGCGTCCATGTCGGCACTCATCCGGCGGGCATTCGAGAGCGGCCGCCACCACACCGAAGTCACGCGCCCCACTCCGGACGGCCCGCGCACGTTTCAGCTCCACTTCGCGGCCCGCTACCGAGAGGGCCAGCGCACCGAGGGCTACGTGATGTTCGTGGACGTCACGGAGCGCAAGCGTCGCGAGCAGGCCCTGCGGGAGCGCGAGCAGAAGGCCAAGGCCCTCTACACCGCCACCGAGCGGCTGCTTCGGGCCGACGACGAAGCCGCCGTCGCCGACGGCATCGAGGCGCTCATCCGCACAACTTTCGACTATCCCTTCAGCAGCGTCCGCCTGCCCGCCGGGCGCCCCAATGGGCCCGATCGCATATCTCCCAACGTCCGCACCTCGCTCTCGGACCTGGTGGAGGAGGGCGCCGACCCCAAGGCCGCGGTCATTCGCGCCTGCCGCCGCGGGAAGACCGTCGTGGCCCGCAATCTGAGCAATGCCTCCCTGCCCATCCGAGAACACCGCCTGCAGGCCGCGGCCTTCCTGCCCATCGCCGGTCACGGCCTTCTGGCCATCGGCACCGAAGAGGAGGCGTCCCTCCCGGAGTTCGACCTCCGCCTGCTCGAGATCCTCTCCACCCACGCCTCAGTGGTGCTCGACCGCATCGATCAGGAGCAAGACCTCCGCCGCAGCGAGCGCCGCTTCCGCGGCATCTTCGAGAATGCCGGCATCGGGATTGCCCTCCTCGACGCCGAGGGCTACGTGCTAGAGAGCAATCCCGCCCTGCAGCGCATGCTGGGCCGTTCTGCGGAGGCCCTGCAGGGGCGGTCCCTGAGGGCCACGACCCGTGCGCCCTCGGAGACTGACCTGGCGCAGGCCGCCTCGCAGCGCAACGACCTGGAGCGGCAGTTTGTGCGGGACAGCGGCGAGGCCTTCTGGGGCAGCCTTACGCTCACCCCCCACGAGGGCCCCGGCGAGACGCAGTTCATCGGCATGATCGAAAACATCGACGCACGCAAGCGCCACAAGCAGCAGCTGCAGGCGGCCAAGGAGGAGGCCGAAGAGATGAACCGGCTCAAGTCGGCCTTTCTCGCCAACATGAGCCACGAGATTCGCACCCCGCTCACCTCCATCCTTGGCTTTGCCGAAGCCATTGGAGAGGCGGCCAACACTCTCGACGACGTCGACCCCCCGGTTGCTCAGTTCGCCGATCATATCTCCCAGAGCGGGCACCGCCTGCTGGAGACGCTCGACTCGGTGCTCAACCTTTCGCAGCTGGAGGCCGGATCGATGACCCTCTCCCTCGACACGGTGGAGCTGACCAACGAGGTGCGGGAGATTGTGGACGTGTTCGCACCGCGCGCCGAGGACGCCGGGGTCGCCCTCACCCCCTGCCTTCCCGACGCCCCCGTCCGCCTACGTACCGACCGGGGCGCCCTGCGCCGCATTCAGCGCAACCTGCTGAGCAATGCCCTCAAGTACACCGAGGAAGGGGGCCAGGCGTGGATTCGGGTTCGGGCCGAGGGCGACACGGTGGTGCTGGAGGTCGAAGACACCGGCATCGGCATGGCGCCCGAGCGCGTGCCCAAGCTGTTCGACGCCTTCGAGCAGGCGTCCACCGGCCCCGATCGCTCCCACGAAGGGAGCGGCCTCGGACTCGCCATCGTCGATCACCTAGTCGGCGAGATGGGGGGGACCATCGAGGTGGCCACCGAGAAGGGAGTGGGCACCTGCTTTACAGTGCGGTTTCCGACGGACGACAGTGTCGCAGGCGAGTCTGCAGAATAGTATTGCGTAATGCGTATTGCGTATCGGGGACGACCTCTAAAACACGCAATACAAAACACGCAATACGAAATATGCCCTACGCCACCGCCGGCTCGCGCGCATTTTCGGCGGCCTGCACCATGTTTTCGAGCGCGGGGCGGACCTCCACCCAGCGGCGCGTCTTGAGGCCGCAGTCGGGGTTGACCCACATCTGCTCGGGATCGAGCACGTTGAGGGCCTTCCGGATGAGGGACTCCATCTCCTCCACCGTTGGCACGCGCGGGGAGTGAATGTCGTAGACGCCGGGGCCGATCTCGTTCGGGTAGTCGAACTCGTCGAACGAGTCGAGCAACTCCATCTTGGAGCGGGACGCCTCGACGGAGATCACGTCAGCGTCCATGTCGGCAATCGCCTCGATGATGTCGTTGAACTCCGAGTAGCACATGTGGGTGTGGATCTGCG
>CAZFJR010000151.1:0-6585 GCA_964519235.1 uncultured Salinivenus sp.
GAGCAGCGGACTCCAAATCCGCCGGTTGGGGGTTCGAGTCCTCCCGTCCGTGCCGTTCTGCAGGCCCGCCAGTGCCCGTTCGAACTGGTTCTTCCCTCGCGTGCCGGAGAAGGCCTTCGTGACAGGCGCGTGCCACGGCTTGATGATTTGACTCCCCCCGTTGCTTATGAACTGGATCCGTGAGTATCTGCAAAATGTGGTCGCGGAAATGGAGAAGGTGAACTGGCCGAGCCGCGATGAACTGATTAGCAGCACGCTTATCACGATTGTGGCCACGCTGATGATCTCTGGCTTCATCTTCCTGGCCGACCAAGTCATTCAGCGGGCGCTGAGAATTCTCTACCAGGTGTAGGCGCGCCGACGCGAGGCCTCTGGCCTTTCCCCGCTGTGTTCACTGCCGCACTCATTCCCCGCTTGCCATGCCTGAAGACACGGACTCCGACACATGGTATGTGCTCCGCACATTCTCGAACCACGAGAAAAAGGTGCGGCGGTACCTCGAGAGTGAGATCGAGCGGCTTGGGCTCGAGGACCAGATCGAGGAAATTCTAATTCCGACGGAAACGGTCTTTGAGATGAAGGGGGGAGAAAAGAAGACGAAGGAGAAAACGTTTTTTCCGGGGTACATCCTCCTAAATTGCACGCTCACCTCTCAGCTTCGCGACGTGGCCGAAGACCTTCCGTCGGTTATCGGGTTTCTGACGGCCGGCACGGGCGACGAGCCGACCCAGTTGCGCGAGGAAGAGATCAAACGGATCCTGGGCAAGATGGACCGCGCGGAAGAAATGGGCGAGCAGCCCGAAATGCCCTTCAAGGTGGGCGACCCGGTGAAGGTGGTGGACGGCCCCTTTGACAGCTTCAACGGGATTGTGGAAGACGTCTACCCGGACAAGATGAAAGTGAAGGTGATGGTCTCCATCTTCGGCCGCAAGACGCCCGTGGAACTGGATTACCTGCAGGTAGAGCACGAAGAATAGCACACGAAACGCGGCGTGCCAGCCCCGATTCTCGGACGGCGCGCCATTCTCGCACCCCTTTTCAACAAACAGGCGGAAGTGGTCTGCACGGGCCACGCTCGAACCGCCAATGCACGTATGGCAGCACCGGTCGAGCAAACCATCAAGCTTCAGATTAAGGGCGGGCAGGCGAACCCGGCTCCCCCCATTGGGCCCGCGCTTGGCCAGCACGGGGTCAACATCATGGAATTCTGTAAGGCCTTCAACTCGCGGACTGAAGACCGAATGGGGACCCTCCTGCCGGTTGAGATTACCGTCTACGCCGATCGGTCCTTCGACTTCATCGTCAAGAGCCCGCCGGCCTCGGTTCTGCTTAAGCAGAAAGCCGACATTGAGACGGCTGCTGGCGACCCGCTGCGTGAAGACGCCGGTACGGTCACGTGGGACGACTGCCTCGACATTGCCGAGCAAAAGCTCGAAGACCTGAACGCGCACACGGTCGAAAAGGGGGCGAGCATGGTCGCTGGCACAGCGCGGTCAATGGGCATCACCGTGGAGGGGAAGCCGGCTCACGAGTCGTAACTCCGGTCCTCCCTGGAGAGCCTCTGCGCTTGGCGGCAACGACGAGAGCACACGAGGGCTCTTCGCGCTTTCTTCCGCCCGCGCCTCATTTTCCGCATCCCGTCTCTAGGTTGAAACTGATTCTTTCACGCGGGAGTCCTTCCTCACAAGGACGCTTGCACCGCATAACTGCACCTACACTATGGCAAAGACTGAAGGAAAGCGATACCAAGACGCCCACGAACTTGTCGACGCGGCGGACGAACCGATGGATCTTCGGAGGGCCGCCGAACTGGCGAAAGAAACCGCCACGGCGGGGTTCGACGAATCGATTGATCTAGATCTGCGCCTCGGGGTGGACCCCCAGCACGCCGATCAGATGGTGCGCGGCTCCATTACGCTCCCTAACGGCACGGGTCGGGAGGTGACCGTGCTTGTGCTGGCCAGCGAAGGGAAGCAGGAAGAGGCGGAGGCCGCTGGCGCCGATTACGTGGGGCTCGACGAGTACATCGACCGCATCCAGGAAGAGAACTGGCTTGACTTCGATGTGGTAATTGCGACACCGGATGTAATGGGCCAGGTGGGCCAACTAGGCCGCATCCTTGGGCCACGAGGCCTGATGCCGAATCCGAAGAGCGGGACCGTTACTATGGACCTTGCCGACGCGGTTGAAGAGGTCAAGGCAGGGAAGATTGAGTTCCGCGTTGATCGAAGCGGAAACCTCCACACGGCAATCGGCAAGGCCTCCTTCACCCCCGACGAACTCTACGAGAACGCCCGTGCCCTGCTCCGGGAGGTAGTCCGCCTGCGTCCGGCCTCCGCGAGCGGGCTCTATCTGCGTTCGATTACGATCTCCGCCACGATGGGCCCGCCCATCCGAATCGATCGCAGCTCCGTGCTTCGTGAGGCCCGGTAGGACCCGCGCCGGGTCCCCGCCTCCAGCCTCCCGTGTCCGGCCTTCCGCCATTGAACGCCGACCAACGCTTCCAACCCATGTCGAAGAACCGATCCGAGAAAGCAGAAATCATCGACCAGATCGGGGAAAAGCTCAGCGAGTACCCGATCTTGTACCTTACGAACTTCGAGGGCCTGACCGTCGCTCAGTCCAACGAGCTTCGCGGCCGCTTTCGCGAGGCAGGCGTCGACTACCAGGTTACAAAGAACACCTTGGCCCGGATGGCCCTCGACCGCATCGAGGGAAAGGACGTGCTCGAAGAGTTTTTTGCCGGGCCAACGGCCGTTGCCTTCAGCGAAGATCCGGCCAAGCCGGCCCGCGTCATCCAGGATTTTCTGGAGGAAGAAGACCTAGAGCGCCCGAAGTTGAAGGTGGCCTGGATTGAAGGCGAGCTTTACGAAGACCCGGAAGCGCTCGACACGCTTGCGGACCTGAAGTCCCGCGAGGAGCTTATTGGAGAAATCGTTGGGCTCCTGCTGTCCCCGGCCCAGAATGTTGTTGGCAGTCTGCAGGGAACCGGGCAGCGGCTGGCCGGCATTCTCCAGACACTCGCGGAGGAAGAGGAGGAGTAGCTAGTAACTGCCCGAAGCTCGCGGCCGCTGCGATCCCACGGGCAGCCCCACACCATTCACATTCGCCTTAATTTGCGGCGCAGTCCCGACAAGTGGGACCGAGACCGCCGCCGGATCAACACACCTACGAACCTATGGCTGACATCGAAGAACTCGCAGAGCAGCTCGTTGGACTCACCATCAAAGAGGCCAACGAACTCGCAAACCATCTTGAAGAAGAGTACGACATCCAGCCGGCTTCGGCGGGCGTGGCCGTGGCGGCCGACGGAGGGGCCGGAGGCGACGGCGAAGCCGAAGAGGAGGAGCAGACGGCCTTCGACGTTGTGCTCACCGGTATTGGCGGCAACAAGATTCAGGTTATCAAGGAGGTGCGCTCCATCACGGGGCTGGGCCTGAAGGAAGCCAAGTCCCTCGTGGACGAGGCCCCAAATCCCGTCAAAGAAGGGGTCGATCGCGAAGAGGCTGACGACCTTAAGGCACAGATTGAGGATGCAGGGGGCGAGGTGGAACTCCAGTAGACCTCGTTCTCGGTGGAGGTTGGAAGCAGTCCCTTACGAGCTGTTCCCTTCTCTCATCCCGACTCTCGAAGAAGGCCGATCCCGAGTGCATCCGGGATTGGCCTTCGGCGTCTTGTGCGAGGAGGCAACGGATGCGAGGGCCGAACTGCAAAAGAAAAGGCCCGAAACGGACGGATTCTGGAAGGGGTGAATTCATCCTTGAAACAACCCCGCAGCGGCCATCGTAGACCGATTCCTGTTTGAGCGAAAGTTCCTGGGTGACGTCTGTCCCTACGAAGTTCTGTCGCTCAGCAGGGCCTCCTGTCCGTCATTGAGGCTCACACCCTCGGTGGCCTCCCACTCCCTCCCCGAGCCCGATCGGTGGATTTTCCGCGAACGAGCCTGCACATTCACGCGCAGGGGCTCGCTGCGCTCGTCGTCAACCCTCCTGGATGATGTGTCGTGCCGCACTGTGCTGGAGGGGGCGCGAGTTCCACGAAGGATCGTGCTCCATGCTCTTTGATCGGACCCCGGGACTCTCCGAGCGCATGGAGGCCTGTGGCCACGTGCGCCGCCCGCACCGCCGGTCTGGCCAGCAGCCCGGACTTCTGCGAACGTAGTATACTCACGCCAGCGACTCCTACAGCTTATGCCGACCTTTCTGAACGGGGACATCTCCACGCCTGGACACATCGAAGACGCGAAGCCGCGGAAGAGCTTCGCAGATATTCCGCAGGTGTGGGACTATCCAGACTTCCTGGACGTTCAACTGAAAACGTTTCACGACTTCGTGCAGGATGACGTCCCGCCTGCCGACCGCGAGGACGAAGGGCTTCAAGCGGTCTTCAACGAGCACTTTCCGATTAAGGACAACCGCGACCGCTACACGCTTGAGTTCATCAGTTACGAGCTCGACGCGCCGAAGCACACGGTGGAAGAGTGCATCGCGCAGGGGCTCACCTACTCCGTTCCACTGAAGGCCACGCTCCGTCTCTCCAGCAAGGAAGAGGAGGGCGGCGAAGAGGCCATTGAGGCCATCGAGCAGGAGGTCTATCTCGGTACGCTTCCGTTCATGACGGACCGGGGAACGTTCATCGTGAACGGGGCCGAGCGCGTGATCGTCTCGCAGCTGCACCGCAGCCCTGGTGCGTTCTTCGAACAGGAAATCCATTCTAACGGCACGGAGCTCTTTAGTGCCCGCGTGATTCCGTTCCGGGGCTCCTGGATGGAATTCTCGACGGATGTGCGCGACGTGCTGTGGGCGTATGTCGACCGCAAGAAAAAGGTGCCGGTGACCACGCTCCTCCGCGCGCTGGGGTACTCCAGCGACGAAGAGATCGTGAAGATGTTCGATCTGGCCGACGCGGTCGACATCGAAGACGGGGAAGAGTTTGAAGGGTACCTCGGCCGTGAGCTTGCCACCAGCGTCACGATCGAGAAGACGATTGAGATCGTCGATGAGGACACCGGAGAAGTGGTTGACGAGGAGACCGAGCGCGAGGTTCTGCTCCCGGCCGAGCACGAGCTGGAAGAGGGGGACTGGGAGGAACTCGGCGAGTACGACGTGAGCCGCCTCTACCTGGTCCGTGAAGACGTGGACGAGGAGGCGCTCGACAAGAGTACGCTGGTAGAGACGTTGCAGAAAGACCCCTCGCACACCGAAGAAGAGGCGCTCGATGTCATTTACGAGAAGCTGCGCGGAAGCGAGGCCCCAGATCTCGACTCCGCACGAGAGGCACTGAACCGTCTCTTCTTTAACGAAGACCGCTACGACCTTGGCGACGTGGGGCGTCACCGCATTAACGCCCGGTTGGGGATTGACGTGGACGACGACGTGAAGGTGCTTACCAAGGAGGACGTGGTGGGAATCGTCCGCGAGCTGATCCGCCTCCAAAACGGAGAGAGCACGGCCGACGACATCGACCACCTCAGCAACCGCCGCGTAAAGTCCGTCGGCGAGCAGCTTGGGTCCCAGTTCTCCCTGGGCCTGGCCCGCATGGCGCGTACCATCAAGGAGCGCATGAATCTGCGGGACGCCGACAAGTTTACGCCGAAGGATCTGGTCAATGCCCGTACCATCGAGAGCGTGATCAACACGTTCTTCGGGACGAACCAGCTGAGCCAATTCATGGACCAGACCAATGCCCTGGCGGAGATGACCCACAAGCGCCGCATGTCGGCGCTGGGCCCGGGCGGCCTCACGCGAGAGCGCGCCGGGTTTGAAGTGCGCGACGTGCACCACACCCACTACGGCCGGCTCTGCCCGATTGAGACGCCGGAGGGCCCGAACATCGGCCTCATGCTCTCGCTCTGCGTCCACTCTACGATTAACGACTTTGGCTTTCTCGAGACGCCGTACCGCGTCGTAGAGGACGGACAGGTGACCGACGAGGTCGAGTACCTCTCGGCCGAAGAAGAAGACCAGGCGATGGTGGCCCAGGCCAACGCGCCGATCGACGACGACGGGCACTTCGTGGGCGACGAGGTGCGCTGCCGGTTCCAGGGCGACTTCCCGGTGGTGGATCCGGAAGAGGTGCAGTATATGGACGTGGCCCCGAACCAGATTGTCTCCCCCTCCGCCAGCCTCGTGCCGTTCCTCTCGCACAACGACGCCAACCGGGCGCTCATGGGCTCGAACATGCAGCGCCAGGGCGTGCCCCTGTTGCGCAGCGACTCCCCGATTGTGGGTACGGGCTTGGAGGGGCGCGTGGCGAAGGACTCCCGCTCCTGCGTCGTGGCGGAAGGGGACGGCGTTGTCGAATACGTCGACGCGGAAAAAATTGTGGTCCGCTACGACGAGGAGCAAGACAAGACGGACCTGACGTTTGGGGAGCCCGTCCAGGAATACGAACTCACCAAGTTCCGCCGCACCAACCAGGGCACCTGCATGAATCAGAAGCCCATCGTGCAGGCGGGCGACCGGGTGGATGAAGGCGAGGTGCTCACCGACGGCTTCGCGATGGAGAAGGGCGAGCTTGCCCTCGGCAAAAACGTGCTCTGTGCCTTCATGCCCTGGCACGGGTACAACTACGAGGACGCCATCG
>CAZFJR010000152.1:0-1148 GCA_964519235.1 uncultured Salinivenus sp.
CTGTGGAGGCGCGCTACCTGCCGGCCGAGCACGTCGTAGACGCGAACCCGGACGACTTGTGGAGAGGTAACGACAACCGACACGGTACTATTGCCCGATACGGGGTTCGGGGTGACGGCCGTAACGCTGTGCGTCCCGGACAACTTCCGTTGTGCCGTGATCTCCTTGCTGTGCGTAGCGGAGCCGTCGAGGTCTTCCTGCCGCAGGCGGAAGGTGTGCGAGCCGGGCGGCAGGCGCTCGGTCCGGTAGCGATAGCGCTGCGGCTCGCGGGTGGTGCCTGCACCGTTGCGGTAAGCAATCGTCTGGAAGCGCCCGTCGCCGCGCTTATGCTCCACGCCGAATCCGGCGTTGTTGCTTTCTGCAGCCGTCGCCCAGCGAAGCACGACCGCCTCTCCGTCCCAGACGGCCTCAAAGCGCGTCAGGGCCACGGGAAGGGCCGCGGCAGTGGCCTGCACAAAGCCATGGCCGCTCCAGGGATCAACGCCTGGGCCCGTGGAGTCGAGTTCACTGGAGATCGTTCCGTTCTTCCTCTGCTGACGGAAGCGAACATCTACCGCAGACGCCTCAAGCTGGGCGTAGGTGTCCGCCGGAGCAGCACCCGGGTTGAGGGACTGGAAAAGGGCGGCAATGGCCGCCACGTTGGGAGCGGCTGCCGACGTGCCAAAGAAATTGGGGTGCGGATCGCTGTCGTACACGTCGAGATCGTCCCCAAAAAACGTGTTGTCGACCGCGTCGGTGCCGGTCACGTCCGGCTTCTCCCGATCGGCAGGAGACGAAATGGGCGCGCCAGTGTCGTCGAATCGGATTTTGATGCCTCCCTTCGAGGAAAAGAAGTCGAGGACCGCCGAGGAGACATTCGGGTTGTAGGCACTGGTGTTGAAGAACGGCGCCGCGGCAACCGCCATTGCGCCTTCGGCGGTCGGGTGCCCGTAGATCGTGGGGCCGCGCGTGTCGTGCTCCTCAATGGCGTATTCCCGGCCGGAGTGAATGTACTTGACCTGGTCGGGGGCAGGCCCCTCGGCCTTCTCGATGACGAGGTGAAACGTGGAGTCCGCTGCGCCGTCCTGGTCGGCGTCGATGGCTCCGGTGTTCGTGTGCTCGAGAACGCCTTCTACGGGAAGGCCGGTACGCACGTTGCTGCCCGCCGA
>CAZFJR010000152.1:1158-6544 GCA_964519235.1 uncultured Salinivenus sp.
CCGACTGCGAGACGACCCCGAGCGTATCGTTCACGAGGGCCACGTCGAGGTCCGTATCGGGGCCGGCGGACCCGTCCACCAGGGCCGACGGGTCGGTCCACTGCAGCGTGAAGATGCGGAAGGTCCCGCCCGGCCGAACGGTGATGCGCTGGAGCGTGTCGACTGCACTGCCGGGGTCGAAGTCGTGCGCCGTAGCGCTGCCACTGAGGACGCCCTGCTGCCCGGAGTCGCGAAAGGGGGCATCGTAGGCGTTTTGGCCGTCGTTGCCGGCGGAAGAGAAGTACGGAAGGCCCTCGTGGACCACGCTGTCGACAACGTTCGTGATGGGACCGTCCTGGTAGAACGGTTCGATGTTGTACCGCACATCGTCGACGAGCACGGTGCACCCGGCCCCGGCCAGCTCGCGGATGCCGTGCACGAACGTCCCGACGCCGCCAAAGGCGGTATGAAAGCCGAGGGTGGCGCCTGGCGCGATGTCGTGGACGAGCTGCAGCATGGCCCGTCCTTCGTCGGTCGGGACGGAGTCGCTGTAGTCCTGCAGTACGTCGACGGGAGCGGTGCGGCCTGCTGGGTTGCCGGCACCCGGCAGATCGCCCGATGCTACATCATCGGCGGCCGTGGTGGATGCCAGGTCGCTCTGGTCGTAGCTGTCGGACAGGGCGCAGATCTTTTGTCCACTTCCGTCTACGCCCAGGTCGGACCGCCCTTCGAACGCGCGATGCGAGGTGTCAGCCTCCGAGCCCACACTGCCGGCGTGGGTGCGGGCATAGGCCGACACCATGCCGCGCAGTGACGGAAGGCGCGCCGCCTCTTTGAGCGCGGAAATGGGCAGGCGCCCCGACACCAGCGGGCCAGTGGTGGTACCGCCTTCCAGTCCGAGGCGGCGAAGGGCCGCCTGCAACGACTGGTCCTCGTGCCGGAGGGCGTGGATGGTGACGAAGGTGCCCCCGCCCGACACCACCGCCGAGTACGCGAGTGGGGAGGCCCCGCCTGGTCGGCGTCCATCCGCAAACAAGCGCCGGACGCCCGCAGGGCCGGCGTCTTCGTGCTGGTAGTACAGAATGGCGAGCGTGTGCCCCACGCGCGCCATCGGGCCGTCTTTGCCGCGCAGATCGGCGCCCTGCACCGCCCGTGCCGCACGATCCTGCGCTGTTGGCGTGGCGGCCTGGAGTTGCGGCGCGCCCTGAACGGTGCTCATGGCAGCGGGCGCGGCGGATTGGGGGGTGTGCTGCTGCGCGGCTCCGGGAGGCACCCAGAGCAGTGCGGCGGTGCCCATGAGCACGGCGATGCCCGTATGGGCAAGGGACGAAAGGATGCGCATAGCGGCAACGGAACCGGGAATGGACACGACACTCAACGGAAGCACTGCCCCTGTCCTCCCTCAAAAATGATTCCTACGTCGGTGGACGATGCCCTACGTGTGGCGGTCTTTGAGGGCCCGCGCCCGGCGTCGGCTCATGGAGAGCGGCTCGTCCCGGCCGTCTACGTGCACCGTGTAGGTGCGGCCGGCGTTGCGCTCCACGTCGGTCACGCGCTCGACGTTGACAATGGTGGAGCGGTGGATGCGGGCGAAATGAGTGTTGGGGAGCCGGTCGGCCCACGCGGAGAGCGTCGTGGCGGTGAGGGCCGAGGTGCCGTCGGTGAGGTGAAGTTCGGTGTAGTTTCCTGCCGCCTCGATGCACACAATCTGACGGATGCGGATGAAGCGGGGACGGCGCCCTTCCTCGTAGAAAAACACGTCGTCGTACCGGAAGGCCTCCGGATCGGCCTCTTCGTGTTCGGGAAGGGCCGTCTCGGCCTGTCGGGCCCGCTGGAGGGCCCCGGCGAGGCGGTCCGGGTCGATGGGCTTGAGCAGGTAGTCGAGCGCGTTGACCTCGAAGGCGCGGACGGCGTGCTCGTCGTGGGCGGTGACAAAGATCACCTGCACGGACGTGTCGATCCGGTCGAGCAGGTCGAAGCCCGTTTCTCCACGCATCTGCACGTCGAGCAGGACCACGTCGGGGCCCTCTGCCCGAATCTGCTCGGCGGCCGCGTCCACGCTTCCGGCTTCGCCCGTCACCGCAGCGCCCGCCACCGCGTCGAGGGCACTGCGGACGGCGTTTCGGGCCAACCGCTCGTCATCGACGATGAGCACCTGCAGGGAGTCAGACATCGTGCGTGAGGGCCTCCGTGTCAATCTCGATGCGGACGCGCACCCAGCCGTCGTTCTCGGTGATGCTGAGCCGGTGCTGGTCGGGGTGCTGGGCCTCCAGGCGGCGGCGAACGTTGTCGAGGCCCGTTCCGGTGCTGTCCGGGTCGCTCTCGTCGTCGCGCCAGTGTCCTGTGTTGGCCACCTCCACCACAAGGGCCGCGTCCGTGACTGTGCCGGTCACGCGAACGCGCAGTGGCCTGGGGCTCGTGTACTGGCCATGCTTCACCGCGTTCTCCACGAGCGGCAGCACCAGGAAGGCGGGCACTGTCAGGCGCCCCGATGCGGGGGAGATATCTACGCTTCCCTGAAGGTCGTCCTCGAAGCGGATTTTCTCGACGGCGAGGTAGTGCTCGACGGCCTCCACCTCGTCGCGGAGGGGGGCGTCGAGGGCTCCCTCGTCGAGCAAGGTGTAGCGGAGGAAGCCCGACAGTTCGCGCACGGCCGTTTTTACACGCTGGGGATTCTCGTCGGCCAGGGCGCCGATGGTGTTGAGGGCGTTGAAGAAGAAGTGCGGGTTGAGCTGGTAGCGCAGCATGCGCAGCTGGGCACGTTGGGCCTCCGCGTCGGCTCGGAGCAGGCGCCGCGCCTGCCTTTGCTGCTGGTACCACTGCGCGAGGCCGAGGTAGAGGCCGCTCCACGCAAGCATGACGATGGGGAAGGCCGGAAGGGCGGACAGAATGGAGCCTTCGCCGGGGCGGAGCGCGGTGATGCCGGTGACGGGGGCAATGAACGGGTCCACCCAGTCGACGCCCCACGCCTTCCCCTGATACCAGAGCAGCCCCACGGCCAGACCGCCGGCGAAGGTCGTCAGCCCCTGCCAGAGGGGCGGCTGCCGCCGCAGCCCGACTGCCCAGTAGAGCGCGCCGAGCGCCGTGCTTAGAAGCAGGCCGCTCCCCGTCGCGATGAGGGTTTGCTTCCAGAGGAGGTCCGCAAAGGGCTGGTGGGGCCTCAGTGTGAGGTAGTAGGCAATGCCGTAGACAACCCACCCGGCCACCTGTAGGCCCCCGATGGCTGCGGGGGAGAGCGGCGGGGCGGACGAACGGGCGGGCGCCGATTCAGACACGAACAGAGACGGGAGGTTCGAGGGAAAGCGTACACAAGAACCCCACCGAAGCGCGGAATAGAAACCGAATTGGGAGTCGTATCGGCGCTCCTTTGACGAGCGGTTGCTCTCGTTGGCGAGCGGAGCATCGCGTTGGGGGGGAATGCCATATCATGTATCGCGCCCAGGAGCACATGCCCCACTGTTCTCCGTCAGAGAGCGCGGGCGAAGTAGAGACGGGGCGCGAAGCACCTCAGGTCCGGTTCTCGTCGCATCCTCTGGTCACATTCTGCTTCCGAACCCATGTTGAACGGGCATCGCGTCGCATTTCTCTTCGGGGTCGGTTTCGCGCTTTTCGGCTTCACCACGGCGTCCGCGCAGGAGGCCGTCCTGGGATCGTGGGCCGGCACGCTGGAGGTGGGCGGCGGGCTGCGCATTGTTTTTCACGTAGACGAGGGCGAGGACGGCCTCACCGCCACGATGGACAGTCCCGACCAGGAGGCAACCGGGATTCCGGTGTCCGACGTCACTGTGGCGGGCGACAGCGTGACGCTCTCGGTCGATCGCATCGGGGGCACCTACGCGGGCGTGCTGGCCGACGACGGTACGCATGTGGAGGGGCAGTGGACGCAGAGCGGGCAGTCGTTTCCGCTCACGCTCACGCCCGTCGACGAGACCGACACGACCCCGCCGCCGCGCCCGCAACACCCGGAGCCGCCGTACCCGTACGTCGCGGATTCCGTGACCTTCCGGAACGCGTCGGCGGGCCTCACGCTGACCGGCACCTTCACGCGCCCTGAGGGCGACAGGCCGCATCCGGCAGTGGTGCTCGTCTCCGGCTCCGGGCCGCAGGACCGCAACTCGGAGGTGTTCAACCACAAGCTGTTCCACGTCCTGGCCGATCACCTGACGCGCCAGGGCCTCGCGGTGCTTCGGTACGACGAGCGCGGTGTGGAGGGCTCGGAGGGCACCTTTGAGGGCGCCACCTCCGAAGATTTTGCCGGCGACGTGGCAGCGGCGGTTCGTTTCCTGAAGAACCGCCCCGAAACTGATCCGGACGCGGTGGGGCTGCTCGGCATGAGCGAGGGCGGCCTCGTGGCCCCGATGGTCCACACTCGGTTCGAGCCGGTCGATTTCCTCGTGCTGATGGCCGGGCCGAGCGTGCCGGGGCACGAGATCTTGGTGGAGCAGGGGGCAGCGATGGCGTCCGCCCAGGGGGCTCCGCCCTCGGCCGTCGACTCCGTCCGGTCCGGGCAGAAGCGCATGATGAAAGCGATTCGCACGGCGTCCGACTCGGCAGAGATGGCCGACCAGGTGCGGACGATCCTCAAAAAACGGGGTCTCACCGCTGTGCAGGTCCAGGCGCAGATCGAGAAGGTGACGAGCCCCTGGTTCCGGTTTTTCGTGCAGCACGACCCAGCCCCTGCGCTGCGGCAGGTAGATGTGCCCGTGCTGGCGCTCTACGGAAGCAACGACCTCCAGGTGCCGCCCGCTCAGAACGTGGAGCCGATGCGCGAGGCGCTCCGATCCAGCCCGAGCAACGATGCGACGGTCCGCGTGCTGGACGGACTCAACCATCTGTTTCAGCCCGCCGACACTGGGCTCCCGACCGAGTACGCCCAGATAGAGACCACGGTCGCGCCGAAGGCCCTGCGAGCGGTCTCGTCCTGGATTCGGGAGCAAACCGCAACGAACTGACGGCCATCGGCTGTCCGGGAATTCGCTGTCGTCCGCGCCACGGCCTATTTTCGGGCCTACTCCTCACTGCCTTTCATTCCAAGACCCTACTCCCATGCGAACAGCTCTTCTCTTTGGACTCGTTGTGGGCCTTGTCATTGCCATGCCGCAGTCCCTGTATGCCCAGTCGAACGAGCAGGCCGTAACGACCGCGAAGCAAGAGGCCCAGGAATGGCTCGCGCTCTTCGACAAGAGCAACTTCCAGGCGACCTGGAAAGAGGCCTCCGCGTTCTTCAAGTCGAAGATCAGCGCGGAGCAGTGGGGCACGCGCATCGAACAGATGCGGACGCGCCGGCCCGTCCTGGACTCACTCCGGTCGCGCTCCCTGGTGGCGGCGCGCTACACGTCTTCGCTCCCGAAGGCACCGGACGGCGAGTACGTGGTGGTGCAGTACAAGGGAACGTACGCCGACGAGG
>CAZFJR010000153.1:0-5909 GCA_964519235.1 uncultured Salinivenus sp.
CGAGGGTGAGCTCGTCGTGGTTGCGCAGGAAGAGGGCCCACTGTGCGTCGTCGGGAATGCCGCCGGTCAGGTCGAGCATTTCCACGACGGGGCGGCGGTTTTCGCGCCGCAGCGCCATGTAGAGGCGGGGCATGACGGGGAAGTTGAACGCCATCTGCACCCCGGTGCTCTGCCCCGTCGCGTCCTCGCCGAAGTACGGCAGCGTGTCCTCGGGCCACTGGTTGGCCTCGGCCAGGAGCACCTTGCCGGGGCCGTAGCGCTCCTCCACCGCCGCCCGCAGCTCCTTGACGTACGCGATGGTTTCCGGCAGATTCTCACTGTTGGTGCCCTCGCGCTCGAAAAGGTACGGCACGGCATCGAGGCGGAGTCCGTCCACGCCCATGTCCAGCCAAAAAAACATCACCTCCTTCATCTTTTCCCGGACCTCAGGGTTGTCGAAGTTGAGGTCGGGCTGATGGCTGAAGAACCGGTGCCAGTAGTACTTTTGGGCCTGTGCGTCCCAGGTCCAGTTCGAATCCTCAGTGTCGGTAAAGATGATGCGCACGTCCTCGTACTTGTCGTCCGTGTCGCTCCAGACGTACCAGTCGTGCTTGTCGGAGCTCGGGTCGCGCGCCTCCTGAAACCAGGGGTGCTGGTCGGAGGTGTGGTTGAGGACCAGCTCGGTGATGACCCGCATGCCGCGGTCGTGCGCCTCCTGCATAAACGCCCGAAAGTCGTCGAGGTCGCCGTGAATGGGCAGGACCTTGAAGTAGTCGGCGGTGTCGTACCCGTCGTCCTTCAGCGGGCTTTCCAGGAAGGGCAACAGCCAGAGGGTGTTGACGCCCAACGACTCCAGGTAGGGCAGTTTTTCGCGGAGGCCCTGAAAATCGCCGTAGCCGTCGTTGTTCGAATCGTAGAAGCTGCGCACGTGCAGCTCGTAGATGACGGCGTCTTGGTACCAGCGGGGGTCGTTGAGAAAGTCGTCAGGCATGCGGAGGGGCGGTTGAACGTTGAAGGTTGGAACGTGGAAGGGGATGGGAGAGAAGCGGGGCAAACCCGTCCAGGTCAAATCCCGGGTCAAACCGCCCAATCGTTTCCCTTCTCACGTTCCACCGAGATCAGGCGTAGGCAACTTGGTTGTGGGTCGGGGGGGCTGTTTGGGGGAGCTGGAGCGCTCGATCCGAAAAATGTGGGCGGGCGTGTCGGGGGTAAGCTTCAGGTAGTGGTGGGCGCCGCGCCACGTGTAGCGGGCGTCCTGGAGCAGGTCGTGCACCCCAACACCATCGTCGGGGGGCAGGCCGTAGTCGTCGGGCGGCAGCACGAGCTGGCCCTCGCAGGTGTGGTGCGGATCGAGGCTTACGACAACCACGATCAGGTTGTCGGCGGTGGCCTTGCTGTAGGCGATTAGGTCCGGGTGCTTCGTCTCCAGGAACCGGAGGGAGCGCATCTGCTGCAGGGCGGGGTTGTCCTTGCGGATGCGGTTGACGCGGGCCATGAAGGGCTGGAGCGACGTGGGATCGTTCCAGTCCCATGTGCGAATCTCATACTTCTCGTTGTGGGCGTATTCTTCTTTGGTCTCGCGCTGCCGGTTGTCCACGTGTTCGAAGGGCGGGCCGTAGACGCCGTAGGCGCTTGAGAGGGTGGCGGCGAGCACGAACCGGCTTTTGTGCGCCGCGCGGCCGCCGTGGACGAGCTCGTCGTGCAGGATGTCGGGCGTGTTGGGCCAAAAGTTGGGGCGGAAGTACTCCACGGCGTCGGTGTGGAAAAGTGCCTCGCCGTACTCGCGGAGCTCCTCGGGCGTATTGCGCCACGTGAAGTAGGTGTACGAGTTGTTGAAGCCGATTTTGGCAAGGTGGTGCATCGTCTTCGGCTTGGTGAAGGCCTCCGAGAGGACGATGAGTTCGGGCGTGTCCGTGCGCAGCTCGCGCAGGCACCACTGCCAAAACGCGAACGGCTTGGTGTGGGGGTTGTCGACGCGAAAGGTGGTGACGCCGTGGTCGATCCAGTGCTCGAACACGCCCTTGAGCTCCCGCCAGAGCGCGGGCCACGCGTCGGTTTCGAAGTTGATGGGGTGGACGTCCTGGTACTTCTTGGGCGGATTTTCGGCGTAGCGGAGGGAGCCGTCGGGGCGGTGGTAGAACCACTCGGGGTGCTCCTCGACGTAGGGGTGGTCGGGGGAGCACTGGAAGGCGATGTCGAGGGCCACGTCCAGGCCCAGTTCGTGGGCGCGGTCCACGAAGCGGTCGAAGGCCTCGATGCCGCCGAGCCGGGGATGCACGCTCTTGTGCCCACCCTTTGAGCCGTCCTCCAGAAAGCCCCCGATGGCCCACGGGCTGCCGGGGTCGTTGGGGCCGGCGGTGGGGGCATTGTCTTTGCCCTTCCGGTTCGTTTCGCCGATGGGGTGGATGGGCGGGAGGTAGACAATGTCGAAGCCCAGTTCCTTGATGCGCGGCAGGCGCTCGGCGGCCTCGTCGAGCGTGGCGTGCTGGTCGTCGTCGCGGGCCGAGCGCGGGAAGAACTCGTACCAGGCGCCGCTGCGGGCGCGTTCGGGGTCGACGAGCACCTCGTAGGTGGCGCTGGTGGTCTGCTGGGTGTGGGGCGCGTGGCGCCGCACGAGCTCGGCAATCTCGTCGCCCAGGGCCGCGTGCTCGTTGCCAGCTCGGAAGGCCTCGACGTGGGCCTGTAGCAGCTCGCGGTCATCGTCGGGGGCCTCCTCGGCGGCCGCCTGCAGCAGCGAGACGCCCACCTTCAGCTCGCTCTCGATTTCGGCCTGCGACTCGCCGCCCTCCACGCGCCGCCGAAACTGATCCTGCCACGTCGCGAACCGGTTGATCCAGGCCCGCACGCGGTACAGGTAGCGCCCCACCTCCGCCACCTGGAAGCGGCCCGTATACTCGTCGTTTTCGGCGTGCGGCATGCGCGTGATGTGCTCCGTGTCGTCGTCCGCATGGCGGTAGACGAGCTCCACGGCCAGGGCCTCGTGGCTGTCCACCAGCACCCCGGCCGTCACGTCGACGGCCTCCCCCACGGCGCGCTTGAGGGGCCACGCGCCGCCGTCGACGGTGGGGGCGACCGAGGCAATGACCACACGGGACCACGACCGGGGGATGGAGGACGCGTCGGGAGCGACGGACGGGGAAGAATCGTTGGGCGGCATGCGGACGGAGGGGAGAACCAAAAACGTGCGAAGAACGGGCGGGGTCGGGGCGGGCGCTGGGCGGCACTCGAGGCAGCCGGTCCCACTGGGAGAACCCGCGGCCGGGCTCTCTCCGCCGAAGCGGGCACATTCTTCTGGAGAGCAGGAGGCAGCGCCTACATGTGAGCTAGTACACGCTACATACTGCCGGGCACAAATCCCAATGCAACTGCGCCGTGGCAGGTTCATTTCATCGTCCGCTCTCGGCCCGCTCTTTGCACGGAAACAGGTAGGGGCCGAGCAGGCCTCCCTCTTGTGGCTCGCCAAGCTCTTTCCTGAATTCTCGCTGTATGGACGCGCCGACCCCCTCCCCTTCCGGAACCGCTTCCCAGACCCAGAACCGCCTCCACATTCGTCCCGGCAAGCCGTACCCGCGCGGGGCCACCTGGGATGGCATCGGGGTGAATTTTGCCCTGCACAGTGCCCACGCCGAGCGGGTGGAGCTGCTCCTGTTCGACGATGCGGACGACCGCGCACCGGCGGTCACGTTTGAACTGCCGGAGCACACCGGGCCCATCTGGCACGGCTACGTGGCCAACCTGCGCCCGGGACAGCTCTACGGATACCGCGTGTACGGGCCCTACGACCCCGCCAACGGGCACCGCTTCAATCCCAACAAGGTCCTGCTCGATCCCTACGCCAAGGCCATCGGCCGGCCCCTGCGCTGGGACGATAGCCTGTTTGGGTACGACGTGGAGGCCCACGACGACCCGGACCTGACGTTCGATGCGCGTGACAGTGCGCCCTACGCGCCGCTCGGCGCCGTGGTGGAAGAAACCTTTGCCTGGGGCAACGACCAGTCCCCCGAAATCCCCTGGGAAGATACGCTCATTTATGAAACGCACGTGAAGGGCATGACCCAGAAGCACCCGGACGTGCCGGAGCCGCACCGGGGCACGTACCTGGGACTGGCGGCCGAGCCGGTGATCGAGCACCTGAAGGCGCTGGGGGTCACCACGGTGCAACTCCTTCCGGTGCACGCCAAGATGCACCGCCGGGAGCTCCTGCGAAAAGGGCTCCGAAACTACTGGGGCTACAACTCGCTCTCCTATTTTGCCCCGGAGCCGGAGTATGCCGCCAACGGCCCGCAGAGCGCGGTGCGCGACTTTAAGATGATGGTGCGCGCCCTGCACAATGCCGGCCTGGAGGTGATTATCGACGTGGTGTACAACCACACCTGCGAGGGGCACCAGATGGGCCCGACCCTCTCCTGGCGCGGCATCGACAACCGAACCTACTACAAGCTTAATCCCGACGATGAGCGCTACTACATGGACTACACCGGGACCGGCAACACGCTGGATCCCGGCGACTCGTACGTCCTGCAAATGATCATGGACAGCCTCCGCTACTGGGTGACGGAGATGCACGTCGATGGCTTCCGGTTCGACCTCGCCTCGGCCCTGGCGCGCGAGCTGTACGACGTGAACATGCTCGGCTCGTTCTTCAAGGTGGTGCAGCAAGACCCCGTCCTGAGCCAGGTAAAGCTTATCGCCGAGCCCTGGGACGTGGGGCCAGGGGGCTACCAGGTGGGCTCCTTCCCGTGGCAGTGGGCCGAGTGGAACGGCCGCTACCGCGATGCCATCCGCCGCTTCTGGCGGGGCGACCGCGGCCTCAACGGCGAGGTGGCCACCCGCATCGCGGGCTCCAGCGACCTGTACGAGCGCTCGGGCCGACGCCCGTTTGCGTCGGTCAACTTTGTGACGGCGCACGACGGCTTTACGCTGCAGGACCTCGTCAGCTACACCAACAAGCACAACGAGGAAAACAAGGAGGGCAATGAGGACGGCCACGACCACAGCTACTCCACCAATGCCGGCGTGGAGGGGCCCACCGAAGACCCGGAAGTGATCCGGCAGCGAGAGCGGCGCAAACGCAGCATCATGGCCACGCTGTTGCTGTCGCAGGGCGTCCCCATGATCCTCGGGGGCGACGAGCTCTCCCACACCCGCGGCGGCAACAACAATCCCTACTGCCAGGACAACGAGGTGACCTGGTACGACTGGGACCTGGACGAGCGAGAGGAGAAGTTCCTGGCGTTTGTGCAGCGGCTCACGCAGTTTCGGAAGGAACACCCCAGCTTTCGGCGGCGCCACTTTCTAGACCCGGCCGGCCAGAGCGAGGGCGCGGGCGACGTGCTCTGGTGGCACCCCGCGGGCCGCGAGATGACCCACGACGACTGGCACGACGAAGACCTGCGGGCCTTTGGGTACCTGCTGCGCGGAATGAACCTGGCGCCGGACGCCAAGGGCCAGCCGCGCCCCGACGACTCCTTCCTGGTGCTCATGAATCAGGGCGAAAGCCCCGTCGAGTTTGCGCTGCCCACCAAGACCAATGAACTTGACGACAAAAGCTGTACGGCATGGCATGTGGTGCCCGAGGTGGTCGGCGACCTGGAGGGGGCGGGGCCGTTTGAGCCGGGCAGCGTCTTTGCCCTGCAGCCGCACCGCTTGGTGGCCTTCCGCGCCGAACGCGAGTAGTGGGCGCCCCTGTCGTTCAACGCAGCGGTCGTTCAACGCAGCGTGTGCCCCGCGACTGTCCAGGTCCGCGCCCGCCGACTTGCGAGAGTGCGGCGCGCTTGCCACGTTGGGGCTGGCTGTCTCCTTCGTTCTGAGCAGATCATCCCCATGACGCATCCCGTGCAGTCCCTCCGTGTGCTCGTCGCGTGCCTCTTGGCCGCGCTGTGGGCCGCACCCGCGGCGGCCCAGCCCATTGACCTCACGCCCGAGCGCTT
>CAZFJR010000153.1:5919-6537 GCA_964519235.1 uncultured Salinivenus sp.
CCCTACGACACCACCGTGGCGTCGCCCCAGGACGCCCTGGGCTATCCCATCGGCACGCAGTTCACGTTCCACGCCCACGCGCTGGACTACCTCCGCACCCTCGCCGCCGCCTCTGACCGCGTGACGATGGACACCTACGGCGACACCTACGAGGGGCGCACGCTTCCGTACCTCGTTGTTACCCACCCGGAGAACCACGCGCGCCTCTCGCAGCTGAAGCGCAACAGCCGCCGCCTCTCCGCCCCCGCCACGCTCTCCGAGGCCGAGCGGCAACAACTGCTGGCCGAGCAGCCCGTCTTTGTCTCCCTCAGCTACAACATCCACGGCAATGAGCCGGCCTCCACCGAGGCGGCCCTCCAGACGGCCTACCGCCTCGCCGCGGCGCAGACCGACAGCACGCGGGCGCTGCTCCGCGACGCGGTCGTCATTCTCTATCCTACGGTCAACCCCGACGGGCGCGACCGCTACGTCTACTGGGCCCGCTCCATGCAGCGCGCGGCACCGGCCGCCGAGCCGACCGACATCGTCCACGATGAGCCCTGGCCCCAGGGCCGCACCAACCACTACTGGTTCGACCTCAACCGCGACTGGGTGTGGACTGTGCACCCTGAGATGGAG
>CAZFJR010000154.1:0-6429 GCA_964519235.1 uncultured Salinivenus sp.
ACGAAGACGCCGAGGTGGTCGGTGCGGCCCTCCTGGTAGGCCTTCGCGAGTTTGACGAGGAAGGCGCGTTGGCCCTCGCGAAACGAGAAGTCGGCGGCGGGGTCGAGGCCGGGGAGGTCGGCGGCGGAAACGGGGGAGACAGACATAGAGATACTGCGAGACGACATATGCTGCGGAGGAGGACCCGAGACGACGGTTCCGAGTACACACCGGTTTCAACGTATAGGTCACGGGCGGGAGGCGAAAGGGGCCGGGGGAGACGTTTCGGGAAATTATCGTGTCTGCGTCTCTCCGCTACTGTCCGATTCCCTACAGCGCCTCGTGCAAAAGGATCTCTTGCTCCAGCCCTCGACCATGGCGATGCAATATCGCCCGCAGCTTCGCGATTGTCGGGGAATCAGAACGCCCGATTCCGTCCAGCAAATGGGCGTTCTTCGTGTACAGGCGGGTTTTTCCGTATTTTTGGAGAAGGGCCTCCAGCCCCTCGGGCCAAAACAGGCGGACGCGCGCGCCGCAGGCCTCACGCAAGCGCTGAAATTCATCCAGCCCCACCGGATCGTAGTCGGGGCAGTGAAGGATGCCTCCGGCGCCCACATCGAGCGCGGCGAGCCACGCCACTACTCGGCGCGAGAGGCGCCCGCCGCCGAAGCAGGCCACCTGAGCCGCCGTGCCGAGCGCTTCGAACCGCAGAAACGCCTCCCGATTCTCCACGACTGCCAGGGGCCCGTCTACGGCAATCGACGTGTCCGCCCCGAGCACCACGGCCGCAACGCCCACCGTTTCGGTCAGGTGCCCGACCCGAAAGAGCGTCCCGTCGTACGTGATGGTCGTCTCCGGGGCGCCACAAAACAGGAGCACCTCGTCCCCGGCCCCCCCGCGCTTCGCGTCGCGGAGGTGCGCCACGGCCTCGGAAGCCGGGAGCGGTGTGTCTCCGTCCCGGCTCGCCGCCGCCCGCGCCGCCTCAAGCCCGGACGGGTACTCTTTCCTGGCAAACTGCCGGACTTGTTCTTCATTGCGGACAATGAGACGCCGCCCACTCCCGGAGCGCTCCACCCTCACCACCTGTGCCTCCAGAAGGGGCCGCAGGCGGTCCCGCTGCCGGTCGCTCACGCTGCTCCAGGGAACGTGCCCCTGCTCCAAAAGACGCGTCAGGGTTTGAATCAGTCCGTCTGCCATCGCACCAGGAGGGGTACAAACGCATGTAGGCGGGGGGCTCAGGAAGTTTGCAGCCCGGACGACTGGTCCTCTTCCAGCGAAGTCCCGTCCGTTTTTCGGAGATCCACACGGTGTTCGGGCCCCAGGTAGACTCGCTCCTCATCGGATTGCAGGTAATAGATATTTGGAACGGCTGTCGATTCGGACGGGCTTGCGAGGACCGGCACGAACCCCAGGTCGGTGGCAGTCTGCACAATGCCCTGCAGGTTGCGCTCATCGAGGCTGGAGGCTTCGTCGAGATAAAAAGGGATCCGGACGTCCGCGTCCCGCAGCAGATCGCCGATGAGCACCAGGTGCACCAGCACCTTGATTGTGATGGAGGTGCCGTTGGACTGAATGTTTCTCAGCCCGTCGTACCGGCGCGTGCGCCCACTGGCCGTAACGACCGTAAACCCGACAGTGAACAGGTCTTCGAGGCAGAGTTCGGGGTGATCGTCCAGGAGGCTCCGGAGGCGGTCGCGGTCGTCCTGGTAGGTGTCCTCCTCGCCAAACAGCGGCGCAGTTTCGTACTCGGCAATTCGCTCCAGGAGGCGAACGAGGGACTCGACCGGCTGAATGACCAGGCTGAGCTGTTTGAGATCGGACACGGAGTGCTTGTGAAGTCGGCGGTTGATGCGGGTGGCGATGCTTTTCATGGTGTCCAGGCTGGATAGCAAGTCGCTC
This sequence comes from uncultured Salinivenus sp., assembly GCA_964519235.1. Classification (GTDB taxonomy): domain Bacteria; phylum Bacteroidota; class Rhodothermia; order Rhodothermales; family Salinibacteraceae; genus Salinibacter. The sequence goes on from CAZFJR010000154.1 coordinate 1,879, forward strand.
AGCCGACGCCTGAGCCCGGTCATCAGGTTCTCCCACAGTTGCCGCACAGTGCGTCGGCGTTCCTCCAGTGCCTCCACCTCATCCGCCAGCGTGTTAAGGGTCTGCGCCCGTGCGTCCCTGCGGTACTTCTCGTAGGTTGCGCGGTGGATGTGTGACAGCGTTTGGGAAAGGTCCTTGTCGAGACGTGCTTCGCGGGCGCGGCGCTCCGTGTACGCGTCCAGTTGGGGCTGGAGGCCCTCCTCTCGGGGCCGCCGGGCCGTAGCAGGGAGCAGAGGAACGGGCGTCGGTCCGTAGTCAGGCGTGGACGTCTCCAGAGGCCGGAGCGGGACGCCCCAGGAAGCCGGGGGCGGCGCCAGGGCGTCGATGCGTTCCTCCAGGGCCTCCGCCCGCCGACGCAGCGCCCGTTGCCGCGCGGTCAGCTCGCGACGCTCCTCCCGCAGCCGCCTCTGCGTGTCTTGTGCCTCGTCCAGGCGCGTCGCCACGGCCTCCCGATCGCGCCGCTTCGCCGCCAGGCTCTCCTGCACCTCCGGAAGCCTCTCGCGGGCCTGCTGCGCCCGCTCGTGGTGACGCCTCTGTTGTCGCAGCGCCTTCAGCTTGTCGTTCAGCGTGTCGGCCTCTCGGCGGCGAGCACTCATATTCTCCGCCACCGCCACCCGCTCTTCCAGGCGGGCCTGCCGCCGCTGATGGCGCTCCAGTGCAGCACGAATCTTCTCCGGATCGGTGTAATCGTCCACGGGCGGCGCGGGCACGGCCTCCACCGACACAGAACCGCCGGGGATGGCCCAGCGCCCGTCGGAGACGCGCTCCGCCTCCGCCCTGAGTCGCTGCAGGAGCGCGTCTTCGTCCTCAATCCGCACACCGGACGACGCGTCGAGCGGCAGGTCCAGGAGGGCCGGATTCAACACACGGAAGAGGCGGTGCAGCGCCTCGTCGCCGAGGCGGCGCCTCAGGAACGCCCCTGCCAGTCCCTGCAGGCGCTCGAGGCGATGCTCCAGGCGACGGATCTCTTCCAGGGCCCGGTCGCGCCGCTCGCGGAGCGCATCGGGAGAGGCCTCCTCTGCGTCTTTAAGCGCGGCAAGAAGGTGGGCGCGCTTGTCCTCCAGCTCGTCTATGCGCGCCTGGATCGTATCGGGGTCGGCCGCCGGCGCCTGCTCGATGCGACGCTTCAGCCGCTGCTTCCTCTCCTGCAAGGTCCCCACTTTTTGGCTCAGGGCCTCTTTTTTGGCCTTCAAGTCCGTCGTGTGCCGATCGGCGTCGCTGCGCGCAGCGTCCACCGCCCGGATTCGGCGTTGTACAGCGTACTGCATGCCCGTCACCACCGCCCGGCGTCGCATGCTCGCCCGCCGGAGCCGTACCCAATCGCTCACCAGCCGGGCCCGCAGCCGGGCCTGCTCGTCGGCCATGTCCAGCGCCGCCTCGATGTCCTGCCGGTGCCGGTCGAAGTCCGCGATCTCCTGGCGGTACTCGTCGATCTGCTCCAGCTCGTCCGCGTGCATCTCTCGCACGTCCACCGCTCGCTCTTCCAGGTCGGGGGCGTACGTGCTGCACAGCCGCGCCTTCACGTCGCTCTGGCTCAGCTGCCGAAGCTGGATCAGGCCCTTGAAGAGGGTCCGGAACTTGCCGTACCCATCGCTGCCGCGGACCGGCAGCAGGCCCAGGCCCGCCGTCTCCCCGCGCCCGCTGGACGTGAGCGCCTTGCGAAGATCGCTCGCCTCCAGCGCTCGGTAGTCTTTGAGGGCGAGGCGCTGTATCACCGCGTCTGCCTCCCGCGGCACCTCCCCCGCCTCCCGCTCGACCAGGAACTCGTCCCGCTCGAACGGGCCGGTGCAGGAGAACCGCTGGGGGCTGTATCGCTCGGCGGGGCCTTGGCCGTACGCCCCCATCACGTGCCGCCCCGTCGGGGTCTGGCACTCGAAAAGTACATAGCTGCGGCGGCCGGGGAAATAGTGCCTTTTGGTCTCGGCCCAGCGGTACCCCGGAAAAACCATGTGGCTCGCCCGGTCGATGTAGAGCACCTGAAGGATGTTCACCAGCGTCGTTTTTCCGATGTTGTTGGGCCCGACGAGGTGGAGCGGCCGGGTGAGGTCCACCTCGGCGTAGCTGAAGGTGGCGGCATTGATAAGGATGAGGCGACGCGGACCGTAGGCGGGCATTGGGGCTGGGGCAGGTGCGCGGAACGATCTGAGGGATCTGCAGGCACACGAGGGGCAGAGACGGCACAAGGGAACGGTGCCCTCAGACGGGATCAGCAGAGGGCGGCGTCGGCTCGTCCTCCCCGTCCCCCTCGTCGTCCATTGCCCTGTCGTCCATTGCCTTCTGGCACACGTCCAGAAAGCGGAAGGCCGCACGCCGCACCCGAAACCGATCCCCGTCCGCCTCCACAAAGCCGAAGGTCTGCAGCGTGCGGATGATGCTCCGCAGGTCGTCGGTGTCGTGGACATCGATGGTGCGCATGTACGCTTCGTAGCGCGCCCTCTTCAGGTGGGGCAGCTGCTCCACCCGAAACGGTTCCTCAAAGAGCCCCGGAACGATGTAGGCGCGGGCTTCGCCGACGTGCTCGATCAGCACAAGCATGAAGAGGCCCATTTCGCGCGCCCGCGTCGTCGGCGTCGCCGTCTCGCTCGCAATCAGATAGAAAATGCCTTTGGGATGCTTGCGGAGCGTGAGCCCGAGGCCGTCGAAGAGGGCTTCGTACGCCGCCTGGTGCTCTTCGAGGGCGCGATAGAGCTCCCCATCCGCGGGCGTCAGGTGATAGCCCTTCCGGAGTCGTTGGAAGAGAGTGGCTTGGTGGGGGAGAGGCTCCATGGGCACGGGCGATTGGGGCGGAGCACGGTGTTGGGGGACGCGGGCACGCGCCGGGCGCGTCACGCCGACGCAGGCGGCGCAGCCTCGTCCGCCACAGTTAGGCGCACAGGCACTGCGTGGATCTGGACGGCCTCTGAGGGCAGATGGTAGCGGCGGCGTTCGGTGCCGAATGTGGCGCGCAACTCGGGGCTTTGCAGAAGAAGCCGATACGCCCGCAGCACGCGCCGGGGCGTAGACACGTCGAGGCGTTCCAGCACCCAGGCGAGCGCATCGGGGATGGGGGCGGCCGCACGGGCCGCCTCAACCAGGGCGTCCCGGGGCTGCGGAGGCAGGGGCGGCGTGGGCGTCGAGACGGGGAGGGGGGCGGGATCGGGCGGCGTGTACCCGGCCATTTCTTCAAGAAACGCGCGGAGGCCCTCGTCCCAAAACGGGGTGCGGAACGCAAAGCTGACGGGTGCGGCCGGGTCGAGCGCCTCCAGCGCCTCAGGCCCATCGTGGTGAACGCGCTTCAGCAGCGCGGCCGCCCCCTCAAGCAGTGCGCTGTTTCGCTGCTGCGTCTGGTAAAGGCGCATCGTCTCCCGGTACGCAGCCTCAAAATTTGCGAGGACCTGCGCCCGCACCGACCGCAGGCGGTGCCGGAGCAATGTAATGTGGCGCCGTCTCTCAGAGGCCGCCGGGGCGTCTTCCTGAGCTGCCCCAAGCCCCTCTTCCAGCCGCTCAAAGCGGATTTCAAACGCCCCCTCGCTCTGGACAATCGCTCGAAGCGGATTGACGTAATCCTCGAGCAGCTCGTTGATGATCTCGAACCGCTCCCGGACGGAGTGCGCGTCGGGGTCGGCGCGGAGTTGCATTACGCGGTTGAGGACTGCGTCCCGGTGCGAGCGGGAGAGCATCTGAATTTGGTCGACTTCGGCGTCGATGGCCGTAAGGACCCGCTGTTGGTGCGCATCCCCCGCCTGCGCCCCTGCCTGCTCCAGGCGATCGACCAGCTCTTCCAGACGGTCCAGGTACGCCCGGAGCGGCGTGGGCGTGCTCAGGACCTGCTCGCGGCGAAAGGTGCCGAAAAGTTGCCGCAGAAATGGAGTCAGCACGACGGACGCGGTTTCCCCGCGCCTCGTCGTCACGAGACGGTGCGTCTGCAACTGCCGAAACACATATCCCGGGCGGGCCGACTGTACGCTCTCGGCCAGGCGCGCCCGAAACGCGGCCTCCTGCATGCCCGCCCGCACCCCGAAGAGCGCTTTCAGAACCTCGTAGTGGCGGTGCGCAAGCCGAAAGAAGGTTCGCAGGGTCGGCGTGGACATGGGACCTGGACGTCTCCGTGTGAACGACACGGCAATTTACTTTTTCTTTACCTATATTTTATTCTAATATTGTGAAAATTGATAGAATCGATTTCTGGGAGTCGCAGACACCGAGGGAGCGATCCGGGGCAGAGCGCTGTGAGGCAAAACGCCCATCAGTAGTGCCACGGCACGTCGCTCCAGTCCGGGTCGCGCCCCTCCAGGAACGCATCGCGCCCCTCCTGCGCCTCGTCGGTCATGTAGGCCAGGCGGGTGGCCTCGCCGGCAAACACCTGCTGCCCCACCATCCCGTCGTCCACCGCGTTGAAGGCGTACTTGAGCATCCGGATGGCCGTGGGGCTCTTGCCGTTGATGGTCTCGGCCCAGTCGAGCGCCGTCGATTCCAGCTCCTCGTGCGGCACCGCCTCGTTGGCCATGCCCATCTCCACCGCCTCCTCGGCGG
>CAZFJR010000155.1:0-6188 GCA_964519235.1 uncultured Salinivenus sp.
GCCCCCGTCCGCTTCGTACCTTTCCTGCGGGAAGAACACTAACGTCCTTCCGAAGCGCTTCGTTGCCGGATGCCTGTGGAGACGACTGCCCCGCCCGCCGGACGATCCGGGCGACGAGCCGGTTCATCTCGGACCTGGCACGCGAGGAGTGACGGCCCCAGCTTTCCTTTTTTCCGCCGGACCTGTACGTTTCGGGCGCCTCTCGCCCCTCGCTCCTCCCCATTCCCCCATGTCTCCCTCGTCCGCCTGGCCCGCCCTCAACCCCGCCCAACAGACCGCCGTCACGGCCTCGATGGAGCCCCAGCTCGTGGTCGCCGGGCCGGGGACCGGGAAGACACGCGTGCTCGTCTGTCGCGCCGCCTACCTCATCGAACAGCAGGGCGTGACGCCCTCCGGCCTCGTCCTCGTCACCTTCACACGACGGGCCGCCCAACAGCTCACCGACCGGCTCACCACCCTCGTGGGGCCGGAGGCGCAGCACGTCCGCGCCGGCACCCTCCACCACTTCTGCTACGAGACGCTCCGTGCGTATCCCGGCCGGGCCGAGCTGCCCGAGGACTTCATTGTGGTGGACGACACCGTCACGGACGCCTTCTGGCAGCGCTGGTACGAGGACCACGAACGGTGGTGCGAGCGAAACTACCTGGGCAGCTACCGCCAGGTCAAAACCCACGTCAGCCGCATCAAGCTCGGCATCGACACGGTGTCGGGGCCGTTGACGGAGGGACTGCGGGCCTACACCCAGATGCTGACGGAGCGGGGCGCACTCGACTTCGACGACCTGCTCGTGAAGACGCGCGACCTGCTGCGGATGCACGACGACGTGCGAGCCGATCTCGTCGCGAACACCGACGCGGTGCTCGTCGACGAATTTCAGGACACCGATCCGGTGCAGTTCGACATCATCCGCCGCCTCGGCGACGCGGGCGTCCACCTCTACTGCGTGGCCGACGACGATCAGTCCGTCTACCGGTTTCGGGGGGCCCGCCCCGCCAACATTCGCCGCTACATCGAACGCTTCCACTGCACCGAAGCGCGCGGAACCCGTCACGTCCTAACGACGAACTACCGGTCGAACCGCTCCATCTACGCCGTGGCCGAGACAGTGCTCGACGGCGACGAACGCCTGAAGCAGCGCGGCGATATTCGGACGCAGGACGCGGGCGTCGAACCGGTACAGCTCGTCGCGTGCGACGACGCCGAAGAGGAGCGGGCCCATGTGCTCCGGCAAATCCAGGACTGGATCGACGAAGGCGCAGAGCGGAGTCGCCTGGCCGTCCTCACGCGGTGGAACCGCCGCCTCGCGGCCCTGGAGCGCGACTTCCTTCGGGCCGGGATGGCCTGCGAGACGAGCAGCAGCGAGGCCCTCCTCGACACCCCGCCCGCCCGGAAGCTGCACGCCCTGCTCCGCGTCGTCGACGCGCGCCGCCGAGCGCGGCCCCTCGACGCCCCCATGGCGGAATTACTGGAGCAGCTGCTGCCGGACGGGGTGATGGCGCGCCTGCGCGAGTTTGGGGAGCGCACGATGCCGGACGCGGGGCTCTGGACGGCCTTCCAGACCGTCGTGTCGAACGAGCAGGCGCGCCGGAGCGCCGGCCTCGACCCCGCTGCGGCCCGGCTCGACCGGACCTACGCCACGATCACCAACCTCCTGCAGAAAACGCGAGAGGACTCCCTCACGATCGGCGCTTTTACCCGAGAGGCACTGCAGCAACTCGGGGACCCGCTGCAACTGCTCCATCGACACACCGATGCGCTGACCGACCCCGTCTCGCTCCCCTCCTTCCAGACCGCCGGTCGCGTCCTGGAAAAGTGGCACGAGTCCCAGGATGCTCCCGATCCCCCTCGGCTCCTCCTGCACCACCGCACGCCGCAGATCCCGCGACTCTGGCGTCAGCTCGTGCGACGGGCGCTCGGCATAGAGACCGACCCGCCCGCCCCCCTGCCGGAGATGCAGGAGGCCCTCTTCGCCCGCCCGGCGGACGAAGGAATTCCTCCGCTCGGCGCCGACGACGTGGTGCTCACGACCGACCTGGAGGCCCTCCTCCGCTGGGCCGCACGGACCGAGGCGCTTCCCGATGCAAGCGACCCCCCCCAAATTCTGCTCCTCGCCCCCGAGGCCTCCCTCCCCTCCGACCAGCAGGAACTGCTCGGGGTGTCCCCACACGACGTGCACGTGGTGGACCCCGACGCCACGTTCCACAGCCCCTCCGTCCGCCTGCTAAAGCTCTTGCAGCTCACCACCGGCCCGTCCACCCCCGAGCCGCTCTTCCCCGAGTATGTGATGATCGACCTCGAAGCCACGAGCACCGACCCACGCCACTGCCGCGTCGCCGAGATTGGGGCGCTGAAGGTGCGGGACGGGACAGTCGTGGATACGTTTTCGGCGCTCGTCCAGCTGCCCGACGACCTCACGGACGATGAACGGGAGACGCTGCGCACGGTGTGCGGGCTCGATCCAGCGTCGGACTTCCACGACGCCCGACCGGAGGCCGCCGTCTGGGCCGACTTCTGCGACTTTGTGGGGGCGGCGCCTCTGGTGGCCCACAACGGCCAGCGATACGACTTCCGCATCCTGCACCGCCTCGCCGAGAAACACGACGCCGAGGCGCGGTGGGCCACCACCTACGACCTGCTGCCCGCTGCGCACGAGCTTTTTCCCGACCTCCGTCGCTACGACGCAGGGCACCTCCGCGAGCAGCTGCTGAACGACGACACCGACACGGAGCACCGCGCCCTGGCCGACTGCGAGGACCAGCAGCGCATCCTGGAGCGAATGCAGGCGGAGCGGGCCCGGCAGCACCGCCTCCTCGCCCACGAACCGCTCCTGCCTCTCCTCGTCGCGGCCCTCACGTACGAGTCGCCCACCCCGACCGCCCTCTCGTCCGACGCCCAGACATTTCTACAGGTGGGCCACACGTGGGCCCTTCGCGACGCCTCCCCCGCTGGCGACGACCTGCGTTCCCTCCTCCCCCGCGCCCTGCCGGACCGGCTGCGCCACCACGCCCTCTACACGCTCATCGACGAGGATGCGCTGCTGACCGTCTCCGCAGGCCTCCAACCCGGCCTCGCGCGCCGCCTGGAGGCCCTCTTCGCCCCCTATGCCGACCGGCCGCTTCACAGCGACGCCCTCGACGACCTGCTCACCCACCTCGCGCTCTGGGGGGAAGAAACGACGCCGCGAGGTGAGGACGTCGTCACGCTCTCCACGTACCACAGCGCCAAGGGCCTCGAATTCGAGCGGGTCGTGTGCATGGACGTGCACGACAACGCTTTCCCGCCCTACTTTGCCCGCGACCCAGAGGAGCGTCGCGAAAGCCGTCGCCTGCTCTACGTGGGCATGGCCCGGGCCGAACGGCACCTCGTGCTCACCTACCCGAAGCGCGAGCGCGGCTACGACCGGCGGCCCTCTCCTTTTCTCGACGCGGCCCCCTCGGGGCTGCTGGAGACCAGTGTGCCCCCCACACAGCATTCCCCCAGGTAGCCGAGCAGCACTTGTCCAGTCCAAAGGCCCCTTCTGCTGATGCGGCCCTGAGAGGATGCCCCGCTTCCTCGCCAACGACGTTCTCGACACGGCCGGAGAGATGGAAAAACATCGCCGCCCCCGCATCCCCCACGCGATGCCCCCACGGCCAAGCACAAGACGCCTTTGCGGGGGCTCCACGTTGATGCAGACGGTTTCCCCACCGCTACACCGGGTCACTTGCGCGGGCGAGCCCAACGTAGACACGGTTTTGGGCCGACGCGTCCACCCAGACTAGATCCTCCCGCCGGTCCCCGTTCACGTCACCGGTGCGGAGCCGGAATTGCGACCAGTCCTCTGGAGTGGGGCGGGACTGCACCGGACGGGTCGCCAAGTCGAACGCCCCGTCCGTCGTCGCCAGTCCGACGTGGGTCTCGTCGCGGGTCGTGTTGTAGACGACCAGGTCGTCGCGCCCGTCTCCGTTCACGTCTGCCAGGCGGGCCCGCAGGTCGTTCGCAGTTCCGTCGACGGCTAGAAAATCGAGCCCTTCGAGATCGAATTGTCCGGTCCCGAGGGAGCGCTGGCGATGAATGGGCACTTCCTCCCGCCCGAGCGCCACGAAGACCAGGTCCATGCCGTTGGCGCCGTCGATGTCGCCCGTCAGCGTTGTGTACTCGTCCCAATCGGTGCCCCCGCGGGACTGGGAGGGCTGGAAGTCGAAGTGGCTGCCGGGCACTGGGCTGTCGAAGAGGCCCACGTGGGTCTTGTTGCGGGCCTGGACGGTCTCGTTCCAGACGAGGTCGGCCCGCCCATCGTTGTTCACGTCACCCGTGTACACGTCGTAGTTGGACCAGCCCTGGTTGGGGTGGTCCTGATACTCCGGGACCAGGGAGAAGGAGCCGTCGCCGGCTCCGATGGCGACGTAGGTTCGGTTGCGCGTGCCCCGTTCATTCCAGATCAGGTCGTCGACGCCGGTCCCGTTCACGTCGGCAAGACGCACCGTGTACCCGTTTCCCCAACTGGACCGGGGATGCTTCTCCGGTCCGAAGTAGTCGAAAGCACCGCGTCCGGTTGGCATCGCAACATAGGTGTGGTTGACGTCCCCGGCGTAGTTCCAGACGAGGTCGCTCCGGGCATCCCGGTTTACGGTCCCGACGACGAGGGTGTAGTTGCTCCACCCGCCCACGACGAGCGTCCTCGGATGGCTGGTGACCACGGGGGCGGCAAACGTCCCGTCGCCGTTCGAAAACGCGACGGCCAACTCGTTGGTCGCCCCGAGGTGATTGAAGACGAGGTCGTCGTTTCCGTCGCCGTCGAGATCCGCCAGGGTGCTGGTGACGGGCGTCGGGATGGGCAGGCCGAGGTCGTCGGCGTCAAGGAGGGTGAAGGTGGCCTGCGCCCCCTCCCGGGCCGTGCACGTGCGGAGCGTGTACTCGGTGCTTTCCGAGACGCGAGCGATGTCGTTGTCCCCGCCCAGGTTGCGGAACGTGTAGGTGAGAGGCTCGGCGGTAGAGAGGGGGGCACTATCGGTGAAGTACTGCGACCAGTCCCCGGACCGAATGACGGCCAGCGTCGCCTTGGCGGGTCCCCCAAAGGAGGTGACCTTAATCTCCGACTCCCGCAGAATCGTCTTCTGCTTGGCCGTCAGGTTGGCCTCAACGTTGCCCCCAATCGTCTGGTAGCCGGCCCGCATCGTGGCGCGGATGTCTTCCTCCGACGCCGTAGACGTGAGCGAGAACATCATCATGCGCCCGTACACGATGGTCGAGACGTAGATCGGGAGGTTGTTCGGGCCGATACGCCCCCCGTCCACTTCCGCCTGGAGCCGCGCCTCGGTGAAGTCGTCCGAGAACATGGCGTCGGGCGAGGACGGGATGGGCACCACCACCTCGTACATCCGCTGAAAGAACTGGGCCGAGACCGTCGTCGTGGACGCCTGCCGCTCAACCGACCCGCTGGCGGAGGCCTCAAAGCCAAGGTAGCGGCCGGACATCTCCATCTCGAGGGCCGCCTGCGACTCGCTGTGGTAGCTGCGCATCTCGAACGTGATGGCGCTGGGCGTGGCGAGGCCGCTCTCGGTCGCCCCGCCGATCATCGACCCGATGGCCTGGTCGACTGCCGCCTGGGTCGGACGCTCGACGGTCCGGAAATTATCGTCGTTGGCCAGCGACGGGATGGACACGTCGAGCGGGGCCCGCTCCTCAATGGAAAGTGGCTGCGGGCTCCCGTCCCCATCCCGGTGAGACGCCCCCTGGAGGAGCGCCCCGGCCCAGAGGACATCTTTGTTTGGGCTGTAGGTGACGATCTCCCTCGGCGTGTCGGTGATCGAGTAGTCCTGGGTTTCGCACTGGTAGACGACGTTCTCCTCCGTGTAGACGTCCCCGTCATCATCGATCTGCTCGACATCCAGGGTGACCGGCTCCTCGGCAACCGGCTCCCCCGTCGGAGAGGGGCCCTCGGCGGGCTCTTCCGGGGAAAACTCGCTCCAGGTCGGCAGGTCCTGTAGGTACGCCCCAACATCCTCGCCCACGTCGTCGGTCGACGGCGCTGCGCCGGGCCCGCTGTCGCAGGCGCCAAGGATGAGGGTCAGCGCGGTGAAAAGGGCTATGGTTCGGAGAGAAGTCATGGCGGTGCGCGGCATCTCGTGAGGATGTACACATGCGATGAGAGCGGGACATTCCTGTCCGGGCGGCTCTCGTATTCAGACGCAGGAAGCCCGGGCCGA
>CAZFJR010000156.1:0-6175 GCA_964519235.1 uncultured Salinivenus sp.
ACCTTGTAGAGGACCGGAATCACGACGAGCGTGAGGAGGGTCGACACGATCAGCCCGCCGATGACGGGGATGGCCATCGGGGCGCGCAGTTCGGCCCCTTCGCCGAAGCCCAGCGCCAGCGGAATGAGGCCGAGCGTGGTCGTGAGGGTCGTCATCAGGATGGGCCGCAGGCGCAGGCGGCCGCCCTCCACGAGCGCCTCGATGAGATCGGCCCCGTCGGCCCGCAGCTGGTTCACGAGGTCGATCAGCACGATCGCGTTGTTCACCACGATGCCGGCCAGCAGGAGGAAGCCGATGAAGACGACGACGCTGAGGGTGGTGCCGGTGAGCCAGAGGGCCCAGAGCGCACCCACCGCCGCCAGCGGGATGGAGAAGAAGATGACGAACGGGTGCAGCAGCGACTCGAACTGGGACGCCATCACGAGGTAGACCAGGAAGAGCGCCAGGGCGAGCGCGAAGAGCAGCGACCGGAAGCTCTCGGCCATCTCTTCGCTCTGCCCCGCGATGCGGGACGACAGGCCGGGCGGCACGGCGACGTCGCCCAACACCCCATTGATCTCGTCGATCGCCGCGCCCAGGTCGCCGTAGCGCAGGCCGGCCGTCACGAGCGCCACGCGCTGCTGGGCCGTCCGGCGAATCTCGCTGGGGCCGACGTCGACCTGCACGTCGGCGACGGCGTGGAGCGGGATGGGCCGCGCCGGCTCGGCGTTCACGATCAATTCCCGGAGCTCGGCGACCGTGGCGCGGTCCTCCTCCTGCGCCCGTACCCGCACGTCGATCTTGCGGTCGCGCCACGAGTAGCGGGTCGCCACGTCGCCGCGCACCTGCTGCACCACGCGGTCGGCCACCTCGTGGACGGCCAGGCCCAGCGCCGCGGCCCGCTCGCGGTCAAAGTGGATTTGGATCTCGGGGTGGCCCTTCTCCAGCGTCGACTTCACGTCGGCGAAGCGGTCGGACGCGGACAGCCGCTCGGCGATGCGGCCCGCCGTGGCCTTCAGCTTATCGAGGTCGTACCCCGCCACCTCCACCTCGATCGGCGTGTCGAACGTGAAGAGGGACGGGCGCTGAATGCGATACTCGGCGCCGGGCACCCGCGTCACCACGTCGCGGAGCGCCGCGGTGGCCCCCGCCTCCCCCGCTTCTCCGGCGGCCGGATCGAGCTCCACGTGCATCTCGCCCCAGTTCTCGCCGCCCTGGTCGGGGTTGGCGTCCATGCGCGTGCCGGTGCCCGCAACGGCGAACGTCGTGGCGACGGCGGAGTGGTCCTGCGCCGCCCGCTGGAGCCGGGCGAGCGTGGCGTCGGATGCTTCGAGCGGCGTGCCGGGCGGGAGGCGCAGTTCAAGATCAAACTCGTTCTGCGCGAGCTGCGGCAACAGTTCCATCCCCAGCTGCGGCACCAGGAGGAGCGACCCCGCCAGCAGGCCGAACGCGGTCGTCAGCACGAGGACGGGGCGCCCCAGAGCAGCCCGGAGCAGCGGGGGGTAGCGGACGGCAATCGCGTCGTAGCTCCGCGTGAACGCCCACTGGATCGGCGCGAAGAGCCACCCGGCGACGCGGGCGATCACCTGCCGGTAGACGACCATGCCGACCCAGCCGAGGCCCCACGCGAGGCCGGTGACGAGCGCGCCGAGGGTCCACGGCACGTACGCGAGCCCAAAGCCGAGGATGAGGATGGCCGCTTTCAACCAGCCCGAGCGCCGCATTTTCACGCGGAGGCGGGCCCACGAGGGCCGCGTGGGCCACGGGATGGATCCGGCGGGGGCGGTGCTCGTCGTTGAGCCGAAGGACGCCAGCATCGGAATCAGCGTGAGGGCCACCACCAGGGAGGCCACCAGCGCGAAGGTGACGGTGAGGGCCTGGTCGCGGAAGAGCTGTCCGGCGATGCCCTCCACGAAGACGAGCGGGCCGAAGACGGCGATGGTCGTGAGTGTGGAGGCCGTGATGGCCATCCCCACCTCGCCCGCGCCCTCCCGCGCCGCCTCCACCGGCCCCGCCCCCATCTCGCGGTGCCGGGCGATGTTTTCGAGGACCACGATCGCGTTGTCCACCAGCAGCCCGATGCCGAGCGCCAGCCCGCCGAGCGACATGATGTTGAGCGTCAGGTCCGCGCCGTACATCAGGTTGAACGTGGCGATGACTGAGATCGGGATCGTGACGCCGATGATGAGGGTCGTCTTCACGTCGCGGAGGAAGAGGAAGAGCACCAGAATGGCGAGGAGGCCCCCGATGAGCCCGGCGCTGACCACCTCGTCCACGGCGCTGGAAATAAAGACGGACTGGTCGTAGACCTTCGTCAGGGCGAGGTCCTCGGGCAGAGCGTCCTTGATGCGAGTGAGCCGCCGGTTCACGGCGTCGGCCACCGCCACCGTATTCGCGTCGCCCTCCTTGTAGATGGCGATCTCGACCGCCTCCCGCCCGTCGATGCGGCTGATCGTCTCCCGCTCCCGGTGCCCGAGTCGCACGTCCGCCACGTCGCGGAGGTAGATGGGCGTGCCGTTGCGTGAGGCGAGGATGACCGACGCGAAGCCCTCGACGGTCCGAAACTGGTTGAGCGTGCGCACGAGGTACTGCTGCGTGCCCTCTTCCAGCCGCCCGCCGGACAGGTTCACGTTCTCGGCGGCGAGCACCTGCGCGACCTGATCAATCGACAGCCCAAACTGCGAGAGCCGCGCCGGGTCGACGTTAATCTGCACCTCGTCCTCCAGGCCCCCGCTCACCTTCACCGCCGCCACGCCCGCCGACGACTCCAGCGTGCGCTTGATCTCTTCGTCCGAGTAGCGCCGAAGCACCTTCAATCGCTGTTCGTCGAGCTGCGGGCGCCCGGTGGGCACGACCTCTCCGGACGCGTCGGCCAGAAGGTCGTCTCTGGAATCGGGGCGGTGCGAGAGCGCGAACCGCATGATGGGGTCGAGCGACGGGTCGAACCGCAGGATGGACGGACGACGGGCGTCGAGGGGCAGGTTGAGCGCGTCGAGCTTCTCCCGCACGTCGAGGCTCGCGTAGTCCATATTCGTCCCCCACCCAAACTCCAGCACCACGTCCGACTGCCCGGTGCGCGAGACGGACTGAATCTCCTCCACGTTCTTCACGACCCCGAGCGCCTCCTCCACCGGCTTCGTGATGAGGTTCTCGATCTCGGCCGGGGCCGCGCCCTCCAACTCCGTCCGGATGGTGAGCGCCGGGTGGGCGAGGTCGGGCAGCAGGTTGACGTTCAGGCGCGAGAGCGCGACCGTTCCGAAGAGCAGCACCGCGAGCGTCGCCATGGCAATGGTGACGCGACGACGGGTGGCGAGGGCGACGAGGGACATTTTCGAGTGGGGGCGTGGGGGAATGAAGGGTAAGAGGGAAGGGGGGAAAGAGGAAAGGGGTGAGATCAAGCGTCCCCTTCGATTTCTAAATCCCGTATCCCTTGGGCCGAAAGTCTGTGCTTGTAAAAGTGTCTGCAGGATGCTGCACTGGTTTCCTCGGGGCACTGCCCAGCGGAGCTGAGCGATTCCGGCCTTGAAGAAAATGCCGCCCGGACGACTGAGGAGGCGAAACGCTCGGAAATTCTTCCCTGCTTGACTGAGCGTAGCGAAGGAGTTTGAAGAATTTCAGTGGAGCCGGAGCCGGCGTCAGGCATTTTCTTCACAGCCGTGATCTTTTTCGTCCATTTTTGCATCTAGGCAAAAATGGACGACCTTGGTTTAGGAAGGCGTCTTTCGATCGGGGGATGTTGTTATTGGACGATCTCGACGCGGGCAGAGTCCCGAAGCGCCGTTTGGCCGCTCAGGACCACCCGATCGCCCTCGGCGAGCCCGTCACGGATTTCGATGCGGTCGCCGCTGCTGTAGCCGGTCGTGACCGCGCGCTGCCGGGCCACCGAGTCGTTCACCACGAAGACCGACACGGCGTCGTCCTCCTCCACGAGCGCACTCTTCGGCACGAGGAGGGCGTCGGTGCGCTGGTCGTACTGCACCTGGATGCGGCCGAACATGCCGGGCTTAATCGTCCGCGACCGGTCGCGCACCTCCACCGTCACCCGGACCGTGCCCGTCTCCGCATCGACCACCGGACTGATGAGCGTCACGCGTCCCTCGAAGGTGCGGTCGGGCAGCGCGTCGAACCGGAGCGTGGCCGGCTGACCCACATCAAGCTTGGACAACTCGCCCTCCGGCACGTGCAACACCGCGCGCAGCGGATCGAGGTTGGTGACCTCGAAGGCCGGGTCGTTGGTGCGGACCATGTTGCCCGCCTTGAGGTGACGGACGGCGACCCACCCTGAGATCGGCGCACGGATCGTGGCGTACTCCAGCTGCAGACGGGCGAGGTCGGTGGTCACCGTCTGGTCTTCGTAGGTCGACTTCGCCTGCTCGTAGGTCTCCTGACTGACGAGCTGCTTGTCGTAGAGCGTCTTTGAGCGCTCGTAGTCGGTGCGGAGCTTCTGGAGCTGCACCTCGGCGCGGCGCACCTCCAGCCCCAACTGTCGATCGTCGAGCTTTGCGAGGGGCTGGTTCGCCCGGACGTACTGGCCCTCCTCCACGAGCACGGACTGAACCACCCCGCCGACACGCGCGACGACCGTGGCTTCGTCTTCGGCCTCCAGCGCGGCGGTGCTAGTGAGCTGGGCGGTGGCCGTGCCCCGCTCGACGATGCCCACCTCGACGGGCAGGGCGGTCTCCGATTCTTCGTCGGCGGACGGGGACTTGGCCTCGCTGTTGCAGCCGACCAGCAGGGCCAATGAAAAGAGTGTGAGAAGGAGGCGAACGCTGCGGGCGGAACCGGTCATGGGGACGGGGATCGAGGAGGGTGCTGGGGACCGCGCTCAGTGGCGGTCTCAGAAGGGACACCCCCATCTAAGAAAAGGTTGCAGCCCCCCCGGAGAATTTCTGTCGCGTTTAGCGCATCCGACGACAGAACAGTGCTTCTTTCGCAAAAGCCCGAAAGGCCCCGCGCATCCACAATTCGCATCACGCGGTGTTGAATGAGTCGTCGTCTTCAATACAGACCCTCTGACACGGTACCAGTTCGCTCAAGGCCTGAGAAAGACCGACGCAACCAGGTGTCGTGCCATCACTCACAGGCGCCCATCTCCCGCTCAACCCGCTCCCCCTCGTCGTTGCACACGTAGCACGACTCTTCCAGAAGCTGTACATCCATCTCCCGGAAGGTGTATTTTGACACCGTGATCATGCACCCCGCCTGCGACTGATTTCGGCTCCGAAAGACTTCTTTCTCAGGCAAAAACGTAAGCGACGTTCCCGGAAGATCTTTCTTTTGAAAAGTGCCGGTTTCGGAATTGTAGAGAAAGTAGAGACGCGACACATTGGGCCCAGCATAGCTGCGCTCAAACACAGAAAAGTCCTCGTGGCCATCGAAGCTATAGTCCTTCACCTCGATACTTTCGAGCCCTAACAGCTGACCATCAACGTCAACCGTTTGAATGAGGCTATCTGACTTTTGCTCGCGGATCCTCACGCTTCTAGTTTGGACGAAAGACTTATCCTTCTCTTTTGCGACTCCTAGCATGAAGTACCAATCGCCCAGCGTTGCGCCCTGGAGGATGTAGCGGCGTTCCTCCCACCCGACCCTTTCCTCATAGTCGAGGGAAAAGTTGCGATGCAGCTCCACACTCAGTGCTTTCGTTCCGTCTACCTGTTCCCACGTGCCGGTGATTGTATCTGGGCTCGACTGGAACCCTGAAAGCACTAACCGAGCACGAATGTCTCCATCATCCCCCTCTTCGCGAAGCACAACTAGGCTGTCCTGGCTTGTTCCTCTCAAGGAGATCGGCTTATCATATTTCGTATACGCATAGATGGCGTTGACGTCCTCATATTCCCAGCTGTCCAAAACCATGCGAACAGAGCTATCTCCGATGTGTCCTGAGTAGCTGATCTGTCCGTGGGCGACAGCACTCGTTAAGAGAAGAACGAGTAGCGGAGCGAGGAAACGGGGAAAACGAGTTGAGACCATCAGCACACGCAGTGGTCCGGAAAAGCAGGAGGACGGATGGCCAGGAATGCCCACATCGGGTGCATGTTTTTTCTAGAAGAGAGCGCGAAACGCTCAACGTTGCAACGCTACTCCTCAAGCCCCACCCGCCGAAAAATCCGGTCCACGTTCCGCACGTGATAGGTGGGATCGAACGCGTCCTCGATCTCGTCGTCGGACAGCACCTTCGTGATGGCGTCCG
>CAZFJR010000157.1:0-3466 GCA_964519235.1 uncultured Salinivenus sp.
GTCATGGGCACGTGGCCCCAGTTGTCGGACCAGGCTTCGTTGTAGATCTCGCGCACGGCCCGTACGTCCGCCGCAAACCGGTCCATGTTGAGCGTGCGCAGCGCCAGGCCCGGTGTGCGGCGCCTGGCGAGGCGGGTGCCCCGGCGCAGGCGGTCCGTCTTTGCGTACTTGATGTGCGCGTAGAACGACCACATGGTCATGATGCGCTCGAAGCCGTACCGCCGCAGAAAGTCTGGGTGGTAGGGCGGGTTGTAGGGCATGAGGAGCGCGGGGTAAAACTCGAACCCGTCCACCAGCAGCCCGGCCGTATCGTTGAGCGACGGGTTGGCCGGGCCGCGCATGCGGCCGAGGCCCTGCGCGCGAAGCCACTCGGCGGCGGCGTCGAGGAGCGCCTCGGCCACGGCATAGTCCTCCACGCACTCGAAGAAGCCGAAGAAGCCCGTGGCGTCGTCGTATTTTTGGAGGTGCATGCCGTTTACGATGCCGGCGATGCGCCCCACGGCGGCCCCGGACGCGTCCTCCGCCAGGAACAGCTGCATGTCGCCGTGCTCGAAGAAGGCGTTCGCGGACGGGTCGAGCGTGCTTTTCACGTCGCGGCGCAGGGGCGGCACCCATCGCGGGTAGCGGCCCGGATAAAACTCGTAGGGCACGTCGACGAACCGCTTGCGGTCCCACCAGCCCTCGACGGGGCGGATGGTGACGGCATCCGTGGAGGACGGCATTCCGGACGAGAGAGACGCTGTGAGGGGAACCACGCAAAACGCCGCCGCTCCCCGACGACAAGCCGGGCAACGACGGCGTCAATACGAGCCGAATGGCTTCGCTGTTCAGCGCCGGGGGCTATCCGTGCCCGTTGGTGCCAATCACCCCGAGCTTGTGGCCCACCCGGTGGAAGGCGTCCAGGATCTCCTCGAGCTCCTCGTCGGTGTGGGTGGCCATGTAGGAGGTGCGCATGAGGGCCTGCCCCTTCGGCACCGCCGGCGGCACCACCGCGTTCACGAACACGCCCTCGTCGATGAGCGCGCGCCAGAAGCGGAAGCAGGTTTCCATGTCGCCCACCACGACGGGAATGATGGGAGTTTCGCTCTCCCACACGTCGAACCCGAGGTTGCGGAATCCGTCGCGCATGTAGTCCGAAATCTCGTGCAGGCGGTCGAGGCGCTCGGGCTCATTGCGCAGGATTTCGAGCGACTTGAGCACCGTGGCCACGGTGGACGGCGGCATGGAGGCGCTGAACATGTGGGTGGACGCCTCGTGGCGGATGTACTCGACCACGTCGCGGTCGCCGACACAGAAGCCCCCGATGGACGCAAAGCTTTTGGAGAAGGTGCCCGTGATGAGGTGCACGTCGTCCTTTAGGCCAAATGTGGAGGCCGAGCCCCGGCCGCCGCGCCCCACCACGCCGATGGCGTGCGCATCGTCGAGCATGAGGGCCGCGTCGAACTCATTTGCAAGGTCGAGCAGCGCCGGCACGCGGGCCAGCTTCCCGCTCATCGAAAAGACCCCGTCGGTCGCGATCAATTTTCCAGCCTCTGGTCGTTCGGCGGCGGCACGCTCCAGCATGGTGCGCAGGTGCTCCAGGTCGTTGTGCCGGTAGCGCTTGGTCTCGGCGAGGCTCGCCTGCGTCCCCGCCACGATGCAGGCGTGGTTGTCCTTATCGGAAAAGATGATGTCGTTGCGCCCGGCAATGGCCTCCAACACCCCTTCATTCGTCATGTAGCCGGTGGAGAACAGCACCGCCTGCTCCTTGCCCATAAAGTCCGCGAGCTCCTCCTCCAGCTTCAAGTGGAGGTCCAGCGTGCCATTCAGGAAGCGGCTGCCCGTACAGCCGGTGCCGTATTTGGCCGTGGCTTCCTGGGCGGCCTCCTTCACCCGCGGATCTGCGGTGAGCCCAAGATAATTGTTCGAGCCCGCCATGATAAGCTCGTCGCCATTCATGACGGCCCGGGAGCCTTCGCTCTCTTCAATGGGCCGGAAGTACGGGTAGAGATCTGCCTCCTTCACCTTGGCGTAGTCGCCGGACGGGTCGAAGAAGCGGTGGCACTTTTCGAAAAGCGACGGCTCATTCTGAGTGGCGACTTCCGCCTTCTCAGACTGGGTAGACTGGCGGGGCTGGTAGTGGTCAGGTGTCGTCATAAATGCGGAAGCGCAATGCGTAGTACGGGACGCGGAGACAGAACCGATGCCACCCGACAGCCACTGTGCGCAGGGCTTGGTCGGAAAGCATCGTCGCTGCATTTAAGCACCGCCGCGCGAGCCTGCGGGAAGGTAACACGCGATCGAAGGCATGTATCAAGTTCGTCGTTCTTTCCCTGTGGCAGCAATTTGGGGCGAGAAAGGCACGCGACAATGGACTTGATCGGTACGAGTGAGGGCGGCAGGGTTTCACCCCGTGCTCTCGTCGAAGGGCTTCCAGAAACAGGGAGCGCCGAATTTTGGAACAGTTTTACATATCGTTCTCTCCTCCACTGCGTCGCCCGTTCTCGGTCCTCTGCACGCCTCCTCCGCCCGTCCTGAGGGAGCACGCGAGCCTGCTCTTCAGAAGCGGACACGAAGGTGCAGGCCCACCCCATTGGCGGGGAGCCGCCCCTCGGGAGGCGTTTCTTCGTATTGCTGCGAGGGGCGGCCATCGGCGCGGCGCGGCACGCCGCCCGTCGGGCGCACGCTGAGGGCCAGGTCGTCCCCCACGTCGAACGTGAGCAGGTGAGCGCTTACGTAGGCGTCGAGCACGGTGAGGGCGTAAAACAGACCAGTGCCCAGAATGGAAAGGTCGCGCCAACGCCGGTACTGATCGCGCTGGTCCCGGAGCTGCCGCCCCCCAACGCTGCTGCTCTCCGGATCGCCTCCGAGCCGCACGACAGCCTCGTCGTAGTCTTCCCTAAACTGTCCGTACGGATTATCGCCCCCACTTTCGTCTGCCTGGCCTCTCCCAATTACGTACAGGTTGGCGCGGCGGAAAAGCCGGTAGCGCCGATTCATCTCGTAGATGGCGTAAGCCCCCCCTGCCAGTCCGGCGTAGACGAACGGCATTTTGTAGTACTGTCGGTTGTAGAACTGCCCCCATCCGGGCACGGCCGCGGCCCGCCAGAGCGCTCCCCGCGGCGAGTGATCCGGGGGGTACCCGCGTTTTTCCAGAAGAGCGGCCCGCACGCTGTCCGGCTGTGCATGCGCAACGCTGCCAACCATTAGGAGCGTGCACAGCACACCCAGACCAATTCCGGCACGGCGGAGGGCCGCCGCTGGCAACCAGGCACTCATACAGCTTCGCTTCGGGAATCAGGGCGATCGTCCGTCGGGACGCGACGACGCAGACATCGGCGGCCCGCGCGTATCGACGATGCGCGAACGGGGCACCATGCGGGTGGGGCGCGGATGAGGCGGTGCTGCGCCTGCGTGGCGCTCGCCCCACACCGCCCCCACGCGCCTGAGCCCCCACGCGCCTACTCCTCCATCATCAACTCCAGGA
>CAZFJR010000157.1:3566-6136 GCA_964519235.1 uncultured Salinivenus sp.
CGCCCCCACGCGCCTGAGCCCCCACGCGCCTACTCCTCCATCATCAACTCCAGGAGCCGCTCGAGATCTTCTTCGGAGTAGTAAGAGATCTCGATGGTCCCCCCGCCGTCGGACGTGTGCTGAATCTGCACCTGCGTGCCAAAGCGGGAGCGGAGCGCGTTGCGCAGCTCTTCCAACTGCAGATCGCTGCGGTCGGGCATCGGGGCGGGGCTCGGGGCTGCGTCGTCCGCTTCGGGGGCGGACGCATCTGTCTCCGAGTCGTCATCGCGGCGCCACGCACGGACGCGTTCCTCCACCGCCCGTACCGACAGGTCTTCGCCGATGATCTCGTCGAGCAGCGCGGTCTGCGCCTCTTCGTCGTCCATCGAGATGAGGGCGCGGGCATGGCCCATGCTCACCTCTTTGTCGCGCAGGGCCGCCTGGATGCGGGGCGGCAGCCGGAGCAGGCGCAGAAAGTTGGAGACCGTGGCGCGGCTTTTGCTTACCCGCTCGGCCACCTCCTCCTGCGTGAGGTCGCATTCCTCAACCAAACGCTGGTAGCCGAGGGCAATTTCGATGGGGTTTAGCTCCTCGCGTTGGACATTTTCGACGAGGGCCATTTCCAACATCTCCGCCGAGTCGGCCTCCCGAATGAACGCGGGCAGGTGCTCCATGCCGGCTCGGCGAGCGGCCCGCAGGCGCCGCTCGCCCGAAATGATCTCGAACTCACCGTCGCCCAGGGCCCGCACCGTAACGGGCTGAATGATGCCGATCTGCTCGATGGAGGCCGCCAGTTCGTCGAGGGCGCCCTCCTCGAACTCTTGCCGCGGCTGATAGGGGTTGGGGCTGATTCGGTCCACCGCAACCTCCGCCACGCGCCCGAGCAGGCGGGTGCCGTCCTCGAACTGGTAGAGCTGGCTCTGCGTCTCATCGCCCTGCGTGCCCTCGCGTGCATCACCGGCGGAGGACGATGCCTCTTCGTCGTCCTCGGGCAGAAGCGCGTTGAGGCCTTTGCCAAGTGCTGATTTCTTACCCATGCGAGACCGGGAGTCGACGAAAAGGTGAGCGAAGGCGGCGGCCCTGGCCCAAACGAGCAAGGCCGCGCGGTATCAGCAAAAGTAGACGTCAGCTAGATCGAAAGCTCGTCGGCCGGGGAGGCCGAATCCGCCTCGGACTCGGATGTGCGCTCCCCGATCGCGTCCGATAGCGTCTCCTGCTCGTTCCCCGACGGAACGTCGGGAGTCTCGACGGCCTCGGCCCTGTTCGCCTCCGTCCCGTTTTCTGTCCCGTTCTCGGACGGGGCCGCCCCAACGTACTCCTGGTTGTTGTCGAGGATCTCACGCGCCAGCGCCATGTAGTTCTGTGCGCCGGTGCTGGAGGCCTCGTACAGCAGGGCTGGCTTGCCAAAGCTGGGCGCCTCCGAGAGGCGCACGTTGCGCTTCACGATGGTCTCGAAGACGCGCTCGCCAAAGTAGCGGCGCACCTCGTCGGCCACCTGGTTGGAGAGCCGGAGGCGCGTGTCGAACATGGTCATAAGCACGCCCTCGATCTCCAGGTCGGGATTGAGGTGCTGGCGAACGATCTTGATCGTATTCAGCAGCTGCCCGAGCCCCTCCAGCGCAAAGTATTCGGCCTGTACCGGGATAAGGACCGAGTCGGCGGCCGTAAGCGAGTTGAGCGTAAGCAGCCCCAGGGACGGCGGGCAGTCGATAACGACGAAGTCGTACTTGCGCCGGACACGTGGAAGGGCCTTGCTCAAAAGCTGCTCGCGCTGCGTCTCGTCGATGATTTCAATCTCGGCCCCCACCAAGTTGATGTGGCTCGGCATCATGTCGAGGAACGGCATCTCCGTCGTCATAAGGGCCTCCGACGCATCCACCTCACCGATGAGCACCTCGTAGACGGAGACCTCCACCTCGTCGGACTCAATGCCGATGCCGGACGTGCAGTTGGCCTGGGGGTCGATGTCCATCAGGAGCGTAGGATGCTCCGTGGCCGCCAGGGACGCGGCGAGGTTGATCGCGGTGGTCGTCTTGCCGACCCCTCCTTTTTGATTCGCAATCGCGATGACTTTTCCCATAACAGACTGCAGAAGAGAATCTCGCTCAAAAGTCGCCGTCGACCGTTGGTGGCAGAGGGCCTGAACGGCCCCAGAGGAAAAGCCAACCTACGAAACACCGTCCCCCAATGTCCACTTCGCGGCGCTTCGCCCGGCCGGATCACTCGTCCCGGCCCAGAGGTTTACCGATGCGCTGGTCTTATTGGGAGTTGATGTACAAGTGTGTTTCCCAACCAGCGGTTGCCAGCCAATGTTCTGCGGCACCGGAGGCAGAGTCCGGCGCCTCGTCCCGCTCAATCGTCCTGCACAGTTCCTGGATCCCTTCCTATGGCGCGACGCATTGTTCTGTCGTCGGATCGGGACGAACCATCGCGGTCGACGGAGGACCTGACGATCGACTACGCGGAGGACCTCAACGAGCAGCAGTACGCGGCGGCCACGGCGGGCGAGGGGCCGCTCCTGATTGTGGCGGGGGCAGGCACCGGCAAGACGCGCACCCTCATCTACCGCCTCGCCTACCTGGTGGAGACGG
>CAZFJR010000158.1:0-5858 GCA_964519235.1 uncultured Salinivenus sp.
CGGGAACGGTTGCGGACGGCACGGGCCGCAATCCGGGCCCCCTCAGCTATGTTGGCCCACAGATTTTCCGGAACGGGCGGGCCCACCCAGAGGGTCGTTGCTTCGGCGCCGGTGTCAAGACGCAGGTAGGCCCCGGTGCGCCTCCCAGCATCGGTGGATCCGCTCCGCCCGATGGCCGTCACCGTGCCGACCAGGGACGTGAATACAGGGCGCGCTCCAGCGATGCCGTCGGGGTCCGGTGCCCTGCGTTGCGCGAGGACCGGCAGGAGGGACGAAGCAAAGGGCATAAGAAGCAGAACGGCAATCCCGACTCTTCTGGCGGACTGTCCGGGACCTGACAAGGCTCGAAGCATGAGGGGCTCAAAGACGAGTCTGGGGACCAATGGGGCAGAAAATTCTGAGGACAAGGCCCGCAAACTGGGATGAGTTTTTTGGAGAGAACCCGGGAAGGGTTCTCCAAAATAGTCAATAAAAGACCCTTTTATCATTTTTATTACGCTACTCGGTGGTGTGGCAAGAGGCCCTTTCCGTCCGGGGTGGACGGGCCCGCAAAAATTTCAGGATGCGGGCGCACACATTACAGCACTGTGGATCTGATGAGCAAACCGTCGGAGATGCGCCCTTGTGTAAAAAACAAATCGTACAGGCACTGTGCCAACTCCGAGGCACGACGCCAGCATTCGTGCATTCAGTGTCAGCCTTCGATGGTAGTCGTTTCCACACCAGCGTCTTTGTAGCTGCCTGCCTCTGCCCCCTCCGGCAGTGGCGGAATCCTCTGCAATGGGCGGTCCGGCCTGGCGAGCGTCCCGGCGAGTGCCGCACTCGGGCGCGCCTTCCGTGCCGTTGGCCCGCCTCCACGCAGGGTGTTCGCCTATACGTTTTTTCGCTCACACTTTTGCTCGTGTGCGTGCTGCCATTCACGCGTCCACTCCCCTTGCCAGCATTCCGCCTGCCAGCATAGACGTGCACACCGACTTCGGCCCAACTCTCACCGGCTTCTGCGCACTTCTTCTCGCGCTTGCGGGCCTTGCCCCCGTGTCCGCTCAGGAAAGCGCATCGTTGAGCGGCTACGTGCGGGACGCCGAGACGGGGGAGACGCTGATTCAGGCGAGCGTCCTCGTCAAGGGAACCAGCCGCGGGGCAGCCACCAACAGTGAGGGCTACTACACGATCGAAGGCCTCCCCGCCGGGACGCACACGATTGCGTTCTCGTACATCGGCTACCAGAATCGTTCAGAGACGATCACGCTGTCGGCCGGGGAGACGCGCCGCCTCAACGTTGCTCTCCCGCCAGAAGGCATTGCGGGGGAGGAGGTGGTCGTCACGGGCGAGGCGACCGACGCAGAGCGATCTCTGAGCATGGATCAGGTGGAAACGGCCCTAATCAAGGAACTCCCCACTGCGTTTCAGCCCGATGTTTTCCGTACGCTCAAGCTCCTGCCCGGCGTCAAGGCCGCGTCGGACTACTCCAGCAACTTATACATCCGCGGGGGGAGTCCGGGCCAAAATCTGATTCTGCTCGACGGGACGACGGTGTACAATCCGACCCACTTTTTTGGGTTCTTTTCCACGTTCAACCCCGATGCCGTCAAAGACGTGCAGCTGTACAAGGGCGCCTACCCGGTCGGGTATGGCGGGCGGTTGGGAGGCGTTGTCGACATTCGCAGCAAGGACGGGAATCGCCGCGAGGTTGGGGGCGGAGTGAGCGTGGGACTGCTCGCCTCTCGCGCCTACATTGAAGGCCCGTACGGAGGGACCGGAGACTCGGCGAGCGGTTCGTACATGGTCGCCGTGCGGCGCTCGACCCTTGAGCCCGTGCTGGCGGGGCTGCGGAGCACGGACACGGACGGCATCCCCGATGCGTTCGCGTTCTACGACGTAAATGCAAAACTGAACTACGACGCCGGCCCCGACGACAAGCTTTCTCTCGCCCTGTACGGAGGACAGGATCGGCTCGATCTTCAGTTTCAGAATGCCGGCCGGTTCGACATCGACTACGGAAATCAGACTGTCAGTGCCGACTGGACCCACCTTTTTGGAAGCCAGGCCTTCTCGACCCTTCAGGTCACCGGTTCGCGCTACCGAAGCACGCCAACGGCCAACATTGCCAACACCCAGTTTGAGCAGGAAAACGGCGTCGACGACGTATCGGTCAACGCGGATCTGGAGTACACGGCCAGTTCCGAGCATACCCTGGAGGGGGGCGTCCGGTGGAGTTGGCTCTCGTTCCAGCTGCGGGAGTCTTTCGACGGCACCGTCAACTTCGATCAGGACCTTCGGAGTCAGCAGGCGGCCCTGTACCTGAAAGACACCTACGAGCCGACCGAGGAGTGGACCCTGGAGGCAGGCCTCCGGGGTTCTTATTTCCAGAACGGGAGTTTTTGGCGGCTCTCGCCTCGCTTGTCGGTCGAGTACGCGCTCTCCCCCTCGGTGCGGCTACAGGCGGCCTACGGGCGCTACCACCAGTACCTGACGCTGGAGACGAGCCAGCTCTTTACGGGGTTCGACACGTGGTTGATGGCCGACCGAGGCGTGCCGCCGGCCTCCAGCGACCAGTTGGCGCTGGGGCTGACGACGGAGTTTGGGGACGGCTGGCGGGCAGAGATTGAAGGCTACGGCCGTACCATGCCCGGCCTGTTCCGGGAAGATCCGTTTTCGTCGGGCACGGCAGGCGTGCCGTACGCTGAGCGGTTCCAGAGTGGCGACGGGCGCGCCTACGGGCTAGAGGTGCTGCTGCGCCGGAAGGCCGGGGACTTTACGGGCTTTCTTAGCTACACGCTGGGGCGCACCGAGCGCCGATTCCCAAACGTAAACGAGACGGCCGGAGGGGCGCAATACTACACGCCAAAGTACGACCGAACGCACGACCTGACGCTTGTGGCCAACTACCGCCTCACCGAGGGCTGGCGCCTTACCGGCACGTTCAGTTACAGCACAGGGCAGCCGTACACCCGCCCGGAGCGACAGTTCAGCACTGTGGACAGTCCCTTCCAGTCCGCCACAGAAGAGCGAACGGTGCTCATCAGTCCGTTCAATAACGACCGGCTGCCCCCGTACCATCGCCTCGACGTGGGGGCCACTCGCAGTGGGGATGTCTTCGGCGTTGCCGACTACGAACTCAAGGTGCAGCTTATAAACGCGTATTCCCGGCGGAATATCTGGTTCTATCAGTACGAGCGCGAGGACGACGGGAGCCTGGACCGCACCGAGATTCCCCAAATTCCAGTTCCCATTCCCAACCTGTCGTTCACGCTCACCTTCTGAGCACGCTCACCGTCTGCCCCCATTCCCCCGTTCGTCCCTGGCGCCCCGCGCCCCCCAAGGCGCCGTCACCGACCTGCACACCCCAACCCCCCGCTCCTCTCGCATGCGACGTCTTCTGTTCCTCGGCCTGACCGGCCTCGTCGTCCTGATCGGCTGCGACACAGCGGCCCTGGAGCCCGAGTCCCAAGTTGTCGTCGAAGCCTACCTACAGGCCGGGGCGCCGCTGGATTCCGTGCGGGTGACGCGCACGGCAAAGGCGACTGCGGAGTACACCCCTGAGCGGACGGCCATCCAGGGGGCGGAGGTGAGCGTGCAGCGCCTGGACGAGGGCGGAGGCGTTTCGGACGTCATCCCGTACGCGGAGGCAGACAGCACGGACGGGCTCTACGCCCCGGAGACACCGACCCCTGTCGCGTCGCAGGCCACCTACCGGCTGCGGGTTGCCACGCCGGAGGGCACCGTTGTCACCGCCACAACCACCGTGCCGGCGCCCGTCGAGGCCGTGCGGACTGAAAACGACACCACAACGTACCCGGCCGAGGAAGACGACGATCCGCCCCAGTTCGAACTCACGATCCGCCCCGAACCGTCCGCCCTGGACCGGCAGAACGTGTACGTCCTGACCTCACGGTCTCTGCTCGACTTCCAGTCCATCCCAGCCAGCCCCCCCGACAGCGTTGCCGGGCGTCTCCTCACGCCCTTCTACCTCGACCAATACGACGCCGACAGCGATACCCTTGCATCGTTCCGCGTAAACTCGTCGGGCCTGCTCAACGAGGCGAACTTTACGCGCAACAACGACGGCACTGTTCGCATCACGCTCCCTTGGCTTGCCGTGGCGTTCTACGGGCCGAACGAGGTCCGCGCCAGCGTGGTGGACAACAACCTCTACGATTTTCTGCGGACGCAGTCGGCCCAGCGACGAAGCCTGGCCCCCGGCGAAATTCCAAACATCGAGGAAGACATTGAGAACGGAACTGGCATATTCGGCAGCTACGCCGAGGCCAGTGCCAAGACGTTCATCCGTCCGCCAAACGTAGACGTCGGCGACACAGAGGCCGGCGCCCCCCTGCGGCCACGCCGCTAGCTTCGTTCTACGCGCCGCCGGGGCCGAATCGGTCCGGGGCCTGATGGACGGGCAGCGCGCCCCCGCACGAAGCTGCCTTCTCACTCTGTTTCCACTTTCTGGCTCCTGCTTCGATGTCGTTTCGCCTTCGCGCGTCACTGCGGCCCCTCTCGATTCTGGCCACGGTGGCTTTGCTGTCCGCGGCGGTCCTGCTCGGTGGCAGTACGTCTTCGGTTCCCGTTGACGCCGCTGTGGAGAGGGCCCATGCCGAACGGCTGAAAGGGTTGGCCAGCAGGTACGAACACCGCCTCGCGGAGGGCCTGCGGAAGGGGCTGCCCGTCCGGGCGGATGGCTTTGCGTACGCCATTGACCTGGGCAACGTCATGAGCGCGGCCGTGGCCCTGGACAACCGCTCGTTGTTTGACCGAGCGTACGGCATGATCCGGGAGCACTTCCTCCGCACCGACACGAAGGATCCCCAAGCACGACACACCGTCGTGTGGCGCTACGAGCCCCGCGCTGCGCCCGATGCCTCGGGCTCGAAAGAGACGGGAGTTCTTGCCGATGCCCTCTGGGAGGCCTACGAGCGATGGGGGCATCCCCCGCACCGCGAGATGGCCAAAAAGGTGCTCGATGCGTACCTCCGGCACGGATACTGGGAGACCGACCGGCGATTTGTCGTCAAAAACTACTACAACTACGGCACGCAGGCGCTCTCTGAAAGCACGTGGGTGCTAAACCAGATGCCGCACGCTGTCCGCAAAATTGCCTGTGGGATCCGAGACTCCTCGCTTTTCCGCCACGCCAGAGGCATGGCCCAGTTCGCAACACGGGCGTACCTGAAAAAGGGCTTCTCGCGGGAGATGTACGACCGGGGAATCGAGACCGTCTTTGGCGGAGCCGATGGGTACTACTCCCCCAATGGCCTCCTCAAGCTGCAATCGTCGCTGGAGATTGCTCGGTCGGTGCTCCCGTTCGACCCGACACCCGCACGGAAGATTGTGGAGTTTATCGGGGAGAGGGCTCCGGACGTGTATTCCTCCTACTACTACAATCCTCGTTCTGAGACGATCGCCCCACTGGCCGAGACCTCCGAGCAGGCCTACGCGCTGAGCGAGCGAGCCCTTGCGCTTTCGCTTGCGACCCGGGTTCGCGGTTCGCTGGGGGAAGACGGCCTGCGCGACTTTGTGAGTCAGGAGATCGTGCCGGTACTGAAAAAGCGCAGCGACAAAACCTTCAGCACGTTTTATTTCGAGGTGCCTCTCGTGCTGAAAGCAATTCAGCGCTACCTGCAACCACAAGACCCCCCCGGCTCCGCCGGCGAGAACGGGTGCGACGTGTGAGGAGGAGTGCCCCCTGCGGCTGTTCGGGGGCGGGAAGGCAGAGCGCTCGACAGTGCTGGTCACTACGGGGCCGGTCACTACGGGGCCGGTCACACGGGCCGGGAGCGGTAGCGACCGCAGAGTACGAGTGTTCCTGAGGGGCGAGGGCCGAAGGTCATGCCCTTGCGGTGCTGACGACGTACATC
>CAZFJR010000159.1:0-5483 GCA_964519235.1 uncultured Salinivenus sp.
AGCAGAGCGACTTCCCGCCGCCCGTCGGCATGAGCACGAGCGCGTCTCCGCCGTCTACGAGTCGCTGTACCACCGGCTCCTGATACGGGCGGAACGCCTCGTAGCCGAAGACGGACTGCAGGACGTGCGTGGGGTCGGCACCGGTGACGTTCATGGAACGGAGCAGCAGGACGTGAGGGTTGACGAGGGCACACTCTTGCGCCGGGACGGACATGGGGATCTCCCTCTAAAATCAGTGCCCGGACATCTTCTAACCGACCCGCCTCCACACCGTTGCCAACATCGCGTCAGAAATCCGTCCTCACCGCCTCTCGGAATCATCGGCGAACGCCTCGGACGGCGGGTCGTACGAGCGATGGATTTTCCTTTTTCCTTCACACCCCTTCGGCTGCCATGGACACCAACGTCCACACCTACGAGGGCGACGACGTCACCGTCACCTGGGACCAGAAGCGCTGCATCCACGCCGCGGCCTGCGTGGACGGCCTGCCCGACGTCTTTAACCCGGAGCGCCAGCCCTGGATCACTCCGGACCAGGCCGATCCCGATGCCGTGGAGGCCGTGGTGCCGCAGTGCCCCACCGGCGCGCTCCACCTCACCCGCAACGGCACGAGCCCGGAGCCGACCCCCGACGCCAACCACATCGGCCTGTTCCCCAACGGCCCTCTCCTGGTCCACGCCGACGCCACCCTCATCGATGGCGACGGCGAGACGCTCCTCACCGACACACGGATGGCCCTCTGCCGCTGCGGGCGGTCGAGCAACAAGCCCCTTTGCGACGGGAGCCACGACGAGGGCTTTGAGGACGAGGGACACATCGCGGTGGACCACCTCTCCACGCCCGAGGACGCCGACGCGGAGGGGCCGCTCCGGATTCGCGCCACGGAGGACGGCCCGTTCGTAGTGGAGGGGCCGGTCACCATCGAGGCCGACGACGACGAAACAGTGACGGGGCATCGGGGCGCACTCTGCCGCTGCGGCGCCTCCGACAGCAAGCCCTTCTGCGACGGCAGCCACACAGACGTGGGCTTCGAGGCCGACTGACTCGTGCCCGATCAACGCGCTGTCTCTTACAGCGCGATTGCCTCCCACAAACTGGAATGAGCGCGTGGGAGCGTGGGAGCACAGGAGGACTGGAATTCTGGCACCCCTTACACGCCGCCGGGTCCTCGTCTCCTAGCCCTCACACTCACCGCCACCGCTCCCACTCTCCCTTCCCCCCGCTCTTTTCTCCTGCACGCACACACGCCCACACGCAGAAATGGCCTCCTCGAAAAAGGCGATCTATGCCGCCATCATCGGCAACTTTGCCATCGCCGTGACCAAGTTCCTAGGCGCTGCGGTGAGCGGCAGCTCCGCCATGCTGGCCGAAGGCATCCACTCACTCGTCGACACGGGCAACGGCGGCCTGCTTCTGCTCGGCATCCGCCGCAGCAAGCGCCCCCCCGACGAACGGCACCCCTACGGCTACGGCAAGTCGCTCTACTTCTACACCCTTGTCGTGGCCGTCCTCATCTTCGGCCTGGGCGGTGGCATCTCGCTGTACGAGGGCCTGCTCCACACCCTCGATCCCGGCCACGGCGGCTCCACCTCCGCCACAGTCTTCGGCGTCACAATCGGCGGCCTCACGCTCAACACCCTCGTCCTCGGCGCCGCCATTGTCTTCGAGGGCTTCGCGCTGCGCACCGCCCTTCAGGAGTTCAGCAAGCAGCGCGGCGATACGCCTTTCTTTGAGGCCATCGTCACCAGCAAAGACCCCACGACCTTCACGGTCGTGTTCGAAGACACCGCCGCCATGGCGGGGCTGGTGGTGGCCCTCGTGGGGGTCCATCTCGCCGAGGCCCTGCACATGCCCGTGATTGACGGGATCGCGTCGATGGTAATCGGGGTCATTCTCTGTGGCGTGGCACTCTTTTTGATCTGGGAAAGCAAGAAACTCCTGATCGGTGAGGCCGCGACGCCCGCCCTCCGCAGTAGCCTGCATCGCTTGGCCCAGGACAATGCCGACGTGGAGGCGGTGGAGCGCCTGCTGACCATGCACATGGGTCCGCACTCGTTGCTTCTAAACATGGACTTGTCGTTTCGGAGTGGCCTCGATGCCGAAGATATGGAAAAAGCTGTTGAACGGCTTGAAAAAACCATCCGCCAGCAGCATCCCCGCGTGCAGTACGTCTTTATCGAGGCAGATGCCATTGCGAAGGCCGGGGCCTGACCCCCGACGGGCTTCGCACCGGCTCCACGCGAATTTGGCACGGCCCCATTGACGCTGCCCCGCGGATTCCGTATTCATCATCGTCCTACGGGTTTGTCGTTGCCCACCTGCCCCACCTTTTTGTCTCGGCCCCACCATGCGGCTTCCCTCCGTTCGATCGCTCGCAACCGGCCTCTGCACCGGCCTGCTCCTCTTCGTACTCGCCGGGTGCGGCTCCTTTTCTTCGGTCGTGCGCCGTCCGCCGCCGAAGGAGGTCCCCAAAGACACCATTTTGGTGGCCGATCACGATACGACCGCCTTGTCTCCCGAGGTGGCCCGCCTCTATGTGCTGCAGTCCGAACTGCTGGCCACCCAAGACAGCGTGCGTCACGCACATCTGCTCAACCGCGCCATGACGAAGCTGGCGGCGCTGCTCCGCTCCCGGCCCGAGGCCCTGGAGCGCGAAGCCGTACGCTCCATCTACGGCGACCTTTCGGCCGAGTATCGACGGTTTCACGGGTATCCCAGCGATCCGGACTCGACCCTGCTGGCACGGGGGCAAATTTTCTCGGTGCGCGCCCGCCTCTTCGCCTCCCTCAATGAGGTGGAGAACCCCCTGCTCGACGTCGAACCCACCCGCCCCAACGCTGAGGTGCAGGGCGCCGAAATCCCGATGACCTCCAACCGCCTCGTGCAGCAGAGCACGGCCCACCTGCGCGAGAACCCGACGCGGCACGTGACCCACTGGCTGCGGCGCGTGCAGGTGTACGGCCCCATGATCAACCACATTCTGGCCGAGGTGGGCGTGCCCCCGGAGCTGAAGTACCTCGCCATGATCGAGAGCGGCCTCAACCCCGACGCCCGAAGCTGGGCCGGGGCTGTAGGGATGTGGCAGTTTATGCCCTCCACCGGGCGCCGCTACGGCCTCACCATCAACGCCTGGGTCGACGAGCGGCGCGACCCGGAGAAGGCCACCCGCGCCGCCGCCCGGCACCTGCGCGATCTGTACGACGAGTTCGGCGACTGGCACCTGGCCCTAGCGGGCTTCAACTGCGGGGCCGGCTGCGTGCGCTCGGCCCTCCGGCGGGCGGACGCCGAGAACCCGTCGTACTGGGACGCCTACGAGCACCTGCCGCACGAGACGCAGGGCTACGTGCCCATGTTTATCGCCGCGGCGCGCATCATGGAAAACCCCGACGCGTTCGACATTGCCCCGGCGGAGCCCACCTCTCCCCTCGCCTACGACTACGTGCCGGTGCACGGCAGCCGCCTGTCGCTCCGCACGGTGGCCCGCCTCGCCGACACCACGCGCAGTGCCATCGAGTCGCTCAACCCCGAACTGCGCCGCGCCCGCGTGCCCCCCTCCAAAGAGCGCTACTACCTCCGCATTCCGCTGGGCAGCTACCCGCGCTTCGCCTGGAACTACGCCGCACTGCCCGACGAGAAGAAACAGCCGGCCACCACGTACACCGTGCGCCGGGGCGATACGCTCTCCGAGATTGCCGTGCGGGTCGGTACCTCGACCGCCACCCTAAAGCGCCTCAACGGCATCGACGGTGCCATCATCCGCCCCGGCGACCGTCTCGTGGTGCCGGTGCAAGACTACTCCGGCGCCCTTACCGCCGCCGACTCCAAGGCCCCGATGCGGGTACAGTACGACGCTACTCCGCCTGCCCGCACGCTCGACCCGATCAAGACCGCCGGAGCGGCTCCCCAAGCTCCCTCCTCCACGTCCGCGGCAGATGCCCCGGCTCCCGCTCCCGAAACAGCGTCGAGCACGCCTCGCACCTACCGGGTCGCCCGCGGCGACACGCTCGGCGAAATTGCCCAACGATTTGACGTGACGGTGCGCGAACTACAGGCCTGGAACGACCTGCCCGGCACGCGCCTCTACCCCGGCCAGCGCCTCCAGATTCGGGACTAACGCGTTGTGGGTTGGAAGGTTAAATGTCAGAGGGCTGAATGTCGGAAGGTGGGACGTGGGAGCGTCGTGGCTTTCGGGGTAAGAGGGGGCCTCCCCTCCTCCCCCCAGTCAGGCCCATTGCGTCCGCGCGCCTGCACTGCCACGCCTCCAGCCCTGTCACGCGTCTTCCGCCTCAGACTCGCCGTCATAGACCTGTCGGACTGTCTCGGCCACGTCCAGCGCCACGTCTCGGTTGTAGCGAAGAGCCAGGTCCTTGTACGTGACGACGTCGTAGATCGTCCCCAGCAGGCAGAGCCCGCCCGTAAAAAGATAGACGAGCCCCAGGGCCACCTCTTCCGTGTAGAGCCGCTGCAGGCCCGCCGCCCCCACGAACCCCACCACGGCAAGCAGGAGAACGTGCACGGGCTCGCGGCGACGCGAGCGGTAGATGTGCGAGAACCGTTCGGCCTGCTCGTCGCTCATTTTGTTGAGCAGGCGGGCGACCTCGACCTGCTCCTCGCCGTCGAGTTCGGGGAGATGGCGGAGGATCTTGGACATAACGGGGCGGGAATGGGCGAAGGAGAGCTTAGCGGGAGGGGCGGGCCGACCGGCAGAGCCGCACGATGTGCACCCCGAGCACCCCGACGACCGGCCCCGCGAGCGGATGCACCGTCCACGACGCGCTCCACTCCCCCCGAGCCAGGTGCGCAATGCCCGTGCCCAGCCCGTCGCCCGGGCACGGCAGGCCCAGGTGCTCGATCAGGCAGAGGTTGACACCGCCGGAGGCCTCCGGGTCGATGCTGGCCGCGGCGACGAGGGCGGCCGTCCAGAACACGGCTTCAAGCGGAACGGCCCGAACCTCACTGATGAGAGCTCCCATGTCTTTCTGCATCGTCGGCATGGCGGAGGAAGGGTGGGCGAGCTCTATGCTCTGCCCTCACCACGCCTCCGACGCCCCCACTGTTACATCCTCGCTCTTCTCCACTCACCGCCCCGCGCCTAGGTGCTCCAGCAGGATTCGGGTGACCGTGTCCGGTGCATCGTGTTGTACCCAGTGCGTGGCCTCGTCGAGCAATTCCAGACGTCCGTCGACACACAGTGCCGCGCTGGGCGCCGCCATGCGGAAATCGAGCGCCACGTCCTGCGCGCCCCAGAGGACGAGCGTGGGCACCTCCACCCGACCAGACGGCGGGGCCGTGCGCAGGGCCCGGCGGCCCGCGGCCCGGTACCAGTTGAGCATGCCCCGAAGCCGACCCGGGCGCCGCCATGCCCGGCGATAGGCCGCACGGTCCGCGTCGGCAAACGTGTCGGGGCGCCCGCTCCACCGCAGCATTGTGGCGAGGCCCTGGCCGTCGTTGCGCCCGAGCAGCCACTCCGGCAGGCCGGGCA
>CAZFJR010000160.1:0-5456 GCA_964519235.1 uncultured Salinivenus sp.
GGGGGCGGTCGGCTCTTGACCGCTTTTGCCATCGACGTGTCATCCCCTGTGTCAAACTCAACCTGCGTCGAGCTCAACCTGTGTCAAACTCAATACGTCCTCCCGTGCATACGTTTATCGTCACTTTTGATCGCAACGACGGATTGGAACGCGCACGTCGGAGCGTCCGCGCCGACGCGGCAACGCTGGACACCACGACTGGCGCGCTTCTTCTCTTCGAAGAGGAAGAAGACCGTCGGACGGTCGCGTCGTTCACCGACGGGACCTGGCGCCGGTTCTTCCGAGCCGATGTCGTGCCCGACGACGAAGACGCCGGTCCCGAACGCCAGCGCCGACGCCGAGGAGAGTAAGGCACGCTCCGAGACCCCCCGACCCCCCTCCGCACACCGCCTGCTTCTGCGATCTGACTCCCCTGCAATGGATGGTTCCTCGCCCCCCACTGCCCCCCTCACCACCTTTCCGGACGGAGAGGCCGTTCGCATCCGCCGGATCGGCGTACCGGGACGCGAGGCCCGCCGCCTCCGCGGCCGCGGCCTGCACGAAGGCTGCGAGGGCTGCGTGCGGTCCGAGGCCGATGCGTGCGTCTTGGGCCTCGACACGTGCGTCTTCTCGCTGCAGCGCGACGTCGCCGCGCAGATCCTGGCCATGCCCGTCCCGACCCTGACGCGCCTGTCGGACCTGTCGCCCGGACAGGGCGGCCCTCTCCGGCGCCACGCCACTACCGACCCGCCGCGACGGCTCCTCGAAATGGGACTGGTCCCGGACACCCCCGTCCAACTCGTCCGCCGGGCGCCCCTCGGCGACCCTCTCTACCTCAACGTTCGGGGGCAGGCCCTCTCCATTCGCACCCGCCATGCCCGACTGATCCATATCCACACAGCCTGATGTCTTCTGAGTCTCGCCGCTCCGCCCGGTCGTCCGCTGTGAGCGAAGCGCCGCCCCGGAAAATCGCCATTGCGGGCAACCCCAACGTCGGGAAAACCACTGTCTTCAATCGGCTCACAAACCGGCGGCAGAAGGTCGCCAACTACCCCGGCGTGACGGTCGAGCGCAAGAGCGGAACGCTGGTGGGAGCCGACGGCATCGAGGTCGTCGACCTGCCCGGCACCTACAGCCTGAGTCCGTCGTCGGTAGACGAACGGGTGGCCCACGACGTACTCGTGGGCCGCATGGACGACGAGGCGCGTCCTGATGTTGTGATCTGCGTGGTGGACGCCACGAACCTGAAGCGCAACCTGTACCTGGTTACACAACTGCTCGATCTGGGACTGCCCCTCGTCGTGGCGCTCAACAGGATGGACATGGCGGAAAAGCGGGGGATTGCGATCGACGACGATGCCCTCGCCGAGGAACTGGGCGTCCCGGTTGTCCCCATCGTGGCTACGGCGGGCACTGGCCTCGATGCGCTGCGCGCGGCCCTCCACGCCGCCGCGGACGGGGCGCCCGACGCGTCGACCGGCGCTCCCCCCTCCACCGGCAGACCGCCCGAAAACGGACCGGCCGAAAACGGGTGGCTGGCCCCCTCGTCCGTTCGGTGGTCGCTGCAGCCGGCCGTCGAGCGCGCGGTGGAAGACCTGGCCGATCGACTCGCGGAGGCGGTGCCCGACTGGACGGCGGCCCAGCGCCGCCTCGAAGCCCTCAGTGTGCTGACGAGCGCCCCCCTGCTGGAGAGCTGGGCAGACGACGCCCCGGCGGTTGCGGCGGCCGTGCGCGAGACAACAAATACGCTTGAAGAGCGCGGGGTGCCCTACCGGCACGCCGAAGCCCTGGGCCGCTACGAATGGATCGGGCCCCGGGCCCGCCGCGTCACCCAACAGGCGGGGGAGGCCGACGAGCCGACCCTGTCCGACCGGATCGATGCCGTCCTCACGCACCGCATCGCGGGCCCGCTGATTTTCGCGGGCCTGCTCCTGCTCATCTTTCAGGCCGTGTTTTCCTGGGCCGTCCCCGCCATGGAGCTCATCGAAGACGCCGTCGGCTGGACGAGCCGGGCCGCGCGGGCGGGACTGCCGGACGGGCTCGTCGAGGACCTGATCGTCGAAGGCATCATCGCCGGGGTGGGAAATGTGGGGGTCTTCCTGCCCCAGATCCTCCTGCTCTTTCTGTTTCTCGGGCTGATGGAAGACACGGGCTACATGGCCCGCACCACCTTCATCACGGACCGACTCATGCGCGCAATGGGCCTGAGCGGCCGCTCCGTGGTGCCGCTCCTGAGCTCGTACGCCTGCGCGGTGCCGGGCATCATGGCGGCCCGCACGCTCGACAGCGAGCGCGACCGCATCATCACCGTCATGGTGGCCCCCCTTATGAGCTGCTCGGCCCGCCTGCCGGTCTACACCCTCTTTATCGCGGCGTTTGTCCCGGCCGGCTCCGCGTTTGGAATCATCGGGTATCAGGGCCTGGCCCTCTTCGCGCTCTACCTGCTGGGCACGGGCATGGCCCTCGTGGCCGCGTGGGTGCTGCGAACGGTTGCTTTTACGGGCGAGGGGGCGACGCTGGCAATGGAGTTGCCGCCCTATCGCCTGCCGCGGGCCGGCTCGCTTGCCCAGCGCATTTGGGGGCGGGGGCGGCTGTTTGTGGCGCGGGCCGGCAAGATCATCCTGGGGGCGAGCGTGGCCCTCTGGGCCCTCGCGTCGTTTCCGCAGGCCGAGCCCGACCCCGACCGCCAGGCGCAGCGCCGGGCCGCCCGCGCCCAGTACCAGGCCATGGTCGACAGCGTCGCCGCGGCGCGGGGCCGCCCTCCTGAGGCCCTCCTCTCCGGCCGCCTGCCGGACGCCGTCGCGGCGGCGAAGGCCCGCCGGGACCGGACGCTTGCGGACCTAAAGGCGGCGGCCGCCGCCACGCAGGTGCGGCAGAGCCTGATCGGGCGGTTCAGCCGTGCGATCGAGCCGGCCATGCGGCCCCTTGGCTTCGACTGGAAAATCACGGCCGGCATCGTCTCGGCGCTCGCCGCCCGGGAAGTCATTATCAGCGCCCTGGCCACCCTCTACAGCGTGGGGGGCGAGCAGGACGTGGTGCTGCGCGAGGCCCTGCGGAGCGATACCGACGCGGACGGCAACCGGGTCGTTACGCCGCTCGTGGCCGCAAGCCTGATGGTGTTCTTCGTGTTTGCACTTCAGTGCATGAGCACGCTCGCCGTGGCAAAACGGGAGCTGAACTCGTGGGTCTGGCCGGCGGTGATGTGGCTGTACATGTTCAGCCTGGCCTACCTCTTCTCGCTGGTCGTGTACCAGGGGGGGCAGGCGCTCGGGCTGGGGGGGTGACGGAACGTCGTGAGCCCTCTTGCACCGGAGCCTTTCTTGCGCTTGATCCCGCAGAGCTGCGCCCCGCAGTGCTCGGCACGGAAGGGGCTGCACATGCAAAAGGCCGATTGCCGTATCGAGCAGAGTGGGAGACACGCACTGGCGCTCCTCCGGGGAAAACGAAAGGATTTGTCCACGAACCGTCATGATTACGGCTCCTGTCACCACCGCATCGGCGGCAGCGTGTTGGGGGCGTGTCGGGGGCAATGGGCGTGGAGCCAATCGCCGGCGAGACAGTAGAGGGTTGTAGCAGTGGCGTCCGCCGGACACTCGACGACCAGGCCTGCCTCCCCTGCGCTGGACGCGCTTGTCTGATGCCCTTAACTGTTTGCCCATCGGCCTGTGGAGGTTGGCCGTCGGACACGAAGCCAACCTGACGAGAACATGAGCCCAACGAGAATATGAACGACTGGCAGCAACGCATTGCAGGGGCAATCGGTATTGTGGCGGCGACGCTCCTATCATACGCCCTCGTCTACCAGTGGGGAATGCAGGTCTACGAGGATCGGTCGGTGCTCTACATTCAGGCGCTGCAGGTGGTGATTGAGGCCGTCACCACGGCGGGGTTCGGCAGCCACGCGCCCTGGTCCAGCCCGCAGATGAACGCGATGGTCCTCTTCATGAATCTGACGGGGGTGCTGTTCGTCTTCCTTGCCGTCCCCTTGTTTGCCGTGCCGGTGCTGCGAGATGCCTTCGAGCAGCGGCCGCCGGAGACGTTTTCAGGGACGGATCACATTGTGCTCGCGCCCCACACGTCCCGCATCGAGGCGCTGATCGACGAGCTTGAGGCGCAGGGGCGGGACTACGTCCTTCTTGAACCCCGCCGCGTGCGGGCCAAGGCCCTTCATGTCGACGGGTATCCGGTTGTCCACGGCGACCCGGAGTCGGTATCGGCCCTTGAGCGTGTGGGCCTCCGGGCTGCGTCGGCGTTGGTGGTCGACGGGCGGGACGAGGTGGACACGAGCGTGATTCTCTCAGCGCGTGAGCTCAGCGACGAGCTCCAGACAGTGGCCGTCATTGAAGATGAGGCGCTCGAGCCCTACCACCGGATGGCGGGAACCGACCACGTCCTCTCCCCGCGTCAGCTGCTGGGCAAAGGGTTGGCCGGGGAAATCCCGTTCCTTCTCCGGATGAAGGGCGACACGACCATCGGAATCGGCGAGAATCTCGAAGTCGCCGAGCTCGACATCGAGTCCGGCAGTCCGCTGTGCGACCAGACAATCGGGGAGCTTCGGCTGCGAGAGCGCTTCGGCGTGGACGTGATTGGCGCCTGGTTCGGGGGCACGTTCGAAACTCCCGTCGGTCCGGAAACCATCGTCGACTGTCGGGCGCGGCTGCTCGTGTCCGGCGCGCCGGAGCGCATCCAGGCGCTGCGCCGCGAGGACAGCTCGACGCTTCAGCTGCGGAAGCGCCAGCGGGTCATCGTCGTCGGGTACGGCCAGTCTGGGCAGGCGGCGGTCGACACGCTGGCCGACACGGAGGCCCGGCTCACCATCATTGATGCAAAGGACCGCCCCGCTGTGGATGTTGTGGGGGACGCCCGGAATCCTGAGGTGTACAAGGAAGCAGACGCGGAAACGGCTGACGCCATCATCATTGATCTGGACGACGACACCACAACGCTGTTTGCGACGCTCATTGCACGGGACGCCAACCCCGACGCCCACATCGTGGCCCGCGCGAACGAGGGGGAAAACGAGCGGAAGATCTACCGGGCCGGGGCGGACTACGTGCAGTCCCTCGCGACCATCAGTGGACGCATGATGGCGGCGACCGTCCTCGACAGGGAGGAGGTTCTCTCGTTCCAGACGAAGATCGACGTGGTTCGTCTTCAGGTGGGGCGCCTGGCCGGGCGCACGCTTGCAGGCGAGGACGTTCGGGCCCGCACGGGCTGCACCGTGGTTGCGGTGATCCGGGACGGGGACGTAATCACGTCGCTCGATCCGGGGGCGTTTGTGTTTGAGGACGAAGACCGGCTCGTCATTGTGGGCACGGACGAAGGCGTGCAGCGCTTCGAGGAGCACTTTCTCCCGTGAGCGTTTTCCCGTGCCTCTTCTCCTGCAAAGCACCACCCGCTGACCGCCACCAGTTCTCCCAGCGCCGCGCCCCAGTGGCGCCGTTCAGGCTGCGCAGGCTTCACGCACGGCCCCTCAG